>NZ_AP022570.1:3608103-3908778 GCF_010728325.1 Mycolicibacterium poriferae | reverse complement strand
GCCGGCGTTACGCTCCACACGGCTAGATGGGACGATACCAAAGATCTCAGCGGGAAGAGGGTCGCAGTAATCGGTACCGGTGCATCGGCGGTGCAACTGATACCCGAAGTCGCAAAGAAAGCGGAGAGTCTGACGGTATTTCAGCGAACTCCAATTTATTGCCTGCCGAAGCCAGACTTCCCGATACCGACGTGGGGTGGAAGGCTTCTACGTTTCCTGCCGGGGGCGCAATTGGCGACCCGGACCGCGAGCCAGGCGTTCGTGGAAATCACTTTCCCAATCGCCGCTCACTTTCATACGGTGATACCGTTCGCCGATGTCATGGAGAGCGCCGCAAAGCGGTACATGCGGCGCGAGGTCCATGACCCGACGACGAGAGAACAACTCATTCCAAGCTACTCGTTGGGCTGTAAACGACCCAGCTTCCACAATTCCTATCTTGCAACGTACAACCGGTCCAACGTTTCGCTCGAGACGAGCGGCATAACCCATGTCGACGACGCATCCGTTCATACTCAAGACGGCAAAGCTCATCCCATTGACGTCTTGATCCTGGCCACCGGCTTCAAAGTGATGGAGTCGGGCAACATGCCAACGTACGTGTTGAAGGGACGCGGCGGACTGGAGCAGGCCACATGGTGGGACGAGCATCGACTGCAGGCCTTCGAAGGGGTGAGCGTCCCGGGGTTTCCGAATCATTTCAATATCTTCGGCCCTTACGGCTACAACGGTTCCTCGTACTTCACGCTCATCGAGGCGCAGAGTCGGCACATCGTCCGGTGTCTTCGTCGCGCGCGGGCGCTGGGTGCCAACTGCGTGGAGGTCAAGAAGGAGGCGAACGACCGTTATTTCGCCGAAGTGCTAGGGCGGCGTCACCGACAGGTTTTCTGGCAGCCGAGCTGTTCCAATGCAAACAGCTACTACTTCGACAAACACGGCGACGTTCCACTCCGCCCATCAACGACTCTGGAGACCTATTGGCGGAGCCGCACCTTCCGTCTCTCGGATTACCGATTCGAGAATCGGCCCGAGGAGGTGTGTCCCCGGTGACCAGAATGGATGCCCCCGACTGGCAGCCCAGTCTTGCCAGTCATCTCGTCGCGGTGTCCTCGCGAACCACGCTGCGGCCACTGGCACAGCTGATGCCATCAAACGCCTACGGACTTGCTGTGATGGATCGCGTGCTTCGAACAGCGCTCGTAGCCTCACGGCCTCGGCGCGGCGTCACAGTGCGCAAGGTTGACACTGTATTCGCCGGAGGCCCGGTTCGTGGGGACTGGATCACCACACCTGTTACTCATCCGCAAGCGAACCCATTGCTGTACATACACGGCGGTGCATACTCTATGTGTTCGCCGGATACGCACCGCGGTCTTCTTGGCGAACTCGCCTCTGCAAGCGGACGCCCAATCTTCGCCGTCAAGTATCGACTTGCACCACGACATCCCTATCCCGCAGCCGCGGACGATGCACTGAACGCGTATCGCTGGCTTACCAGCGGCGGTTCCCCGGGTTCTAGCCAGCGCACTGTCGCGGTTGCCGGAGATTCGGCGGGCGGTCAGCTTACGATGGCCACGGCCTTGGGCGCACGTGCGGCTGGATTGCCGCTCCCTGATGCGATGCTGCTGATGTCTCCCGTCCTGGATCTCAGGTGCGAACTCGCCAGGGCGCGTGAACTTCGCCGCCGGGATCCTTTTGCCTCCGCTCAATCAGCGGCGCGCGCTCTTGACCTCTATGTAGGGGGTGCAGATCGCGACGATCCGCGCCTCAGCGTGCTTGACGCGGACCTGACCTCAATGCCGCCGACCCTCATTCAGGTGGGCGGTAGGGAAATGTTGATCGATGACTCGAGGCGTCTCGCCGAGCGACTTCAATCGGCTGGATCCCACGTCGAGATCCAGGTCTACCGGGGACAGATCCATGTATTCCAAGCCATGTTCCGAATTCTCCCCGAAGCCCGCGACGCGATACATCGAGCGGGTCGCTTCCTCGAAGCCTCGGGCCTAGGTGAAAGTGGTCGAACAGGCGATGCTCCTCCAGTCCCGCAGCTTTAAGTCAGTCGTCTCTGCCTCATGAGCAGCAACTTCGCGACGGCCTGTCGCGCATACGATCCGTTGATCGTGATCATCGGGGCCGGCTTCGCCGGGGTTGCGATGGCCCACCGTCTGAAGAAGGACGGGTTCACGAACTTCACGATCCTGGAAAAGGCTGCAGACATCGGGGGTGTTTGGCGTGACAACACCTATCCGGGAGCGGCCTGCGACGTGCCGTCAGCGTTGTACTCACTCTCGTACAAGCCCAATCCTCGTTGGTCACGGCGATATGCCGAGCAACCCGAGATACTCAAGTACCTCCAACAACTCGTGGAGAGTGGCGACTTGGCCGCGCATCTGCGTACCCAGACCGAAGTTGTCGCAATGACCTTCGATGACCAGCTAGGGCGTTGGACCCTGGTTACGAACTCGAACGAGACAATAACCTGCGATGTCGTCGTCTCGGCCGTGGGTCAGCTCTCCTTGCCCCACGTACCCGTTATTGCCGACGCAGACACCTTCCAGGGGCCGCGCTTTCATTCGGCGCGTTGGGACCGATCGGTTTCGCTTCGCGGCAAGCAAGTAGCCGTCATCGGCACAGGAGCTAGTGCCATCCAATTCGTGCCACACATTGCCCAGGAGGCGGAGCATGTCACGCTATATCAGCGCACGGCTCCGTGGATCTTGCCGAAGTGGGACAGCAGGTATGGAGTCCTTCACGACAGGGTGAGCGAGTTATTGCCGATGGCGCTGCGCCTCGAGCGTTTCGCGGTATGGCTAATTTTCGAGTTGCTCGCTGTGACGCTAGTCGACGCGAAGCCCCTCTCACGCGTCCTCGGTGCGATCGCGCGCCGCCACCTACATCGGCAGGTTGCTAGCCCATCTTTGCGCGAGCAATTGATGCCTTCGGACGCGCCAGGGTGCAAGCGAGTGCTGTTTTCGAATGATTACTATCCAGCAATCGCGAGTGATCGCGTGTCGTTGGTGCCGAAGGCTATCGCAGAGCTCTGCGACAACGGTGTCAAGACCGTGGATGGAGAGTTTCGTCCTGCAGATGTCGTGATCTACGGAACCGGGTTTCGCGCCACCGATTTTCTCGCCCCGATGTCCGTGCGCGGCTCGCACGGAGTCTCCTTGGCCGAGGTGTGGAAGACCCAGGCATACGCATATCTGGGCATCACTGTCCCCATGTTCCCGAACTTGTTCCTGCTTTATGGTCCCAACACGAATGTGGGGTCGGGGTCGATCCTCTACATGATCGAGTCACAAGTCCGTCACATCGCAACGCTCATCAAGGTCGTGGCTGCTCATCCGGGTCATGCGGTCGAGGTCAAGTCAGAGATCGCGCAACGTTACAACACGCGCTTGAGAAGGCGACTACGAAGGTCGGTGTGGGCGCTGTGTGCGAGCTGGTATCGAACCTCGAGTGGGGAAATCCCGACGAACTGGCCGGGGCCTACCTTGGTTTATCGACTCCTCACGCGGAAGCTGCGCGGCGGCGATTACGCCTTGAGAAAGGTCGGGCGTCTAAAGGTCGGTGGCCCTCCAGAACCGAGCCTGGCCGACTAAGGGCACGAGACGCGCACTTAACCGCTAGGCCAATAATGTCTAGATATTGACATCAATGGCATCTTTGTAAAGACTGGTGGACGCCGTCAAAGCGGCCCAGCGTCCAGGAGGAACCATGACGAATCACCTTCTCGCACCTGCGCACCACGTGAAGGAGCGGTTGTCCTCTGTGATCATGGTCCCCGCGCCTCACGCCGTCGACGACAGATGGCGTCGATGGAGCCGGGACTGGCCGGTTCGTGAACTGGCACCGGCACCCGCGGGCAGTGGATTGAAAGCCGTGCGCGGGGATGCCGGACTGCCCTTCGTAGGTCACACGCTCGACTACATCCGATTCGGCTCGGATTTCAGTCGAGAGCGCTACGACCGTCTGGGTTCGGTGTCGTGGATGGGCGCGTTCGGCACCAAGATGGTGGTCATCGCCGGCCCGGACGCCACTCGAGAGGCGTTCACGAGCGAAGCGAAGGCATTCTCTCAGGATGGCTGGTCCTTCCTGATCGACGCCTTCTTCCATCGCGGTTTGATGCTCATGAGCTTCGACGAGCACTTGATGCACCGGCGCATCATGCAGGAGGCGTTTACGCGTCCGCGCCTGACCGGATACGTCGAACAGGTGACCCCATGCGTTCGCTCGGCAGTGCCTGCGTGGCCGGTGGGCCCGTCGGTTCGAATCTACCCACTGTTGAAGGAACTCACCCTCGACATCGCTACCGACGTCTTCATGGGCGGCCGCGGCAAGGACGAGAGCGATGCTGTCAACAAGGCGTTCGTCGCTACGGTCCGGGCGGCGAGTTCCCTTGTGCGTGCTCCGCTTCCGGGAACCAGATTCCGCGCTGGTGTGCAAGGGCGGCGCGTCTTGGAGGACTACTTCTTCCGGCATCTGCCGGCCGCGCGAGCCGGTGAAACGGAGGATCTGTTCGCTGCTCTCTGTCAAGCCACGACCGGAGACGGGGAGCGGTTTTCCGACGAGGATGTGGTGAATCACATGATCTTCTTGATGATGGCGGCCCACGACACATCGACGATCACCACCACGGCGGTCACCTATTTCCTTGCCAAGTATCCGCAGTGGCAGGAGGCTGCGGCTGCGGAAGCCGCGGCCACCGGTGACGGGTTGCCGGACATCGAGGCCCTGGAGAAGATGACGGTCATCGACCTCGTGATCAAGGAAGCGCTCAGACTGCTTGCACCTGTTCCGCTGGTGATGCGCAAGACGGTTCGAGATGTCGCCATCGATGGATATCACATCCCCTCGAACACGTTATGCGCTATAACGCCTGCCGTGAATCACTTCGATCGAACGATCTGGAGTGATCCGGAGCGGTTCGATCCCTCACGTTTCGACGAGCCTCGGCGCGAAGACCAACACCACCGATTCGCCTGGGTTCCGTTCGGAGGTGGAGCGCACAAGTGCATCGGCATGCAATTCGGGACGCTCGAGGTCAAAGCAATTCTGCACAGGATGCTGCGTTCGTTCACTTGGACGGTTCCGGAGAACTATCACGTGCGATGGGACAACACCTCGCTGCCCATTCCGGTGGACGGACTTCCGTTGGAGATGAAGCGCCGATGACCGTCGACCACAGCCCCTACCTCGAGCCCACGGAGTTTCTTGACTGGCAACAGGATTCGGTCCGTGACTTCGTGTCATCGGCGATCCGTGGTGCCTGCGGCGACACCGAGAAGGCCATCGCCATCTTCACCGCGGTCCGTGACTCCATTTGGTACGACCCCTACACGGTGACCGACAACCCGCACGCGTATCGCGCCAGCACCGTCGCGACCGCAGAACGGGCCTACTGTGTCCCTAAGGCCGTGCTCTTGACTGCAGCGTGCCGAGCGGCGGGAATCCCGGCGCGGCTGGGGTTCGCCGACGTCCGAAACCACCTCCAGACCAAGGCATTGCGCGAGCGGATGGGTGGTAGCGACGTTTTCGTCTACCACGGCTACAGTCTCATGTTCCTCAACGGTGCGTGGGTCAAGGCCACCCCGGCGTTCAATCGCGAGCTGTGCGCACGTTTCGGTGTCTCGCCGATCGAATTCGACGGCCGTAGTGACGCGCTACTCCATGGTTTCACCGCTGACGGCACCCAGCACATGGAGTATCTGCGCGACCGGGGAGCCTACGACGATCTACCCCTAGCAGACATCCTGCAAGCACTGAGAACGCATTACGGTACATTCATCGATCAGCCGAACAGCCGTCCCGACCTCTTCGCCTGAAAGGGCACTACACGATGCAAAGCACAATGCAAAATGTTCCGCTCACGGTGACGGCGATCGTTAAGCATGCGGCAGCCATACACGGTGACAGCGAGGTCGTCACTCCGACCGGAAATGGATATCGGAGAACGCCTTACCGCATTGTGCTGGCGCGAGTGGCTCGCCTTGCCAATGCGCTGCGCAGTCTTGGCGTCACGGCAGACCAACGCGTGGCCACCTTCCAGTGGAGCAACCAGGAACATCTGGAGGCCTACTGTGCGATTCCCTCCATGGGCGCGGTCCTGCACACGCTCAACATTCGTTTGGCCCCAGAGCAACTGGCGTACATCGCCAACCACGCGAGCGATCAGATTGTGTTGGTCGACGCTTCGGTTGCCCCGTTGTTGGCGCGCGCGCTCCCGGCGATGGCGTCGGTGCACACCGTCATCGCGACCGGGGAGGGGGACCTTGCCCCGCTACAGGGATGCGGGAAGACCGTTCTGCGTTATGAGGAAGTGCTTTCCGGCCAAGAAGAATCATTTGACTGGCCTGAGCTCGACGAGCTGTCCGCCGCGGCCATGTGTTATACGAGCGGTACCACCGGAGATCCCAAAGGCGTCGTCTACAGCCACCGTTCGACGTACCTTCACTCCCTGACCGCCTGCACAGCTAACGCTTTGTCAGTCAGCGAGGCCGACCGTGTGCTGGCCATCGTCCCAATGTTTCACGCCAATGCGTGGGGGCTTATTTACGCAGCGTTGATGTCCGGTGCGGATCTGGTACTGCCTGACCGGTATCTCCAAGCCGAACCGTTGGTGTCGATCATCGAAGACACCAGACCGACCTTGGCCGGTGCAGTGCCGACGATCTGGAACGATGTCGACCGATATCTGGATTCGCACCCTGAGCGGGACATTTCTTCGTTACGGCTGGTCGCGTGCGGGGGGTCTGCTGTTCCGCTTTCGTTGATGCGGGCATTCGAAGAGAAGTACGACGTGCCCATTGTGCAGGCCTGGGGTATGACCGAAACCTCTCCGTTGGCGACCGTTGCACGTCCGGCTCACAGAGCCGACGCGACGCGACGATGGGAGCTGCGCGCATCCCAGGGTCGGCCGATCTGCGGTGTCGAAATCCGGTTGCGGGACGATGACGGCAAAGACGTGCCGTGGGACGGGCAATCAGTTGGGGAGATCCAGGCGCGCGGTCCTTGGATCACCGGGTCCTATTTCGGAGACAACGATACGGAGAAGTTCGACGAAGGATGGCTGCGTACCGGTGATGTGGGCAAGATCGACGCCGAGGGCTATCTGACACTGACCGACCGCTCGAAAGACGTCATCAAGTCAGGTGGCGAATGGATCTCCTCGGTGGAGCTGGAAAACACGCTGATCGGGCACCCTGCCGTGTACGAAGCGGCGGTAGTCGGCGTCGCGGACGATAAATGGCAGGAAAGGCCGTTGGCGCTTGTCGTCGTCCACCCCGGAACCGATGTTGACATTGACCAACTCCGATCGTTCCTTGCGGACAAAGTCGCCAAATGGTGGATTCCTGAGCGATGGAGCTTCGTGTCCGATATTCCGAGAACGAGCGTCGGAAAGTACGACAAAAAGACCATCCGTGCGCGCCACTCTGCCGGCGAATACCTCGTCGAAATCGAAACGCAATAACGTCAAGTCCCCGGAATTCCAACTGTCGGAAGGTAATCATGTCCTCCCCAATCTCTCCCTGGATGAATGCTGAATTACTCGAGCTTCGTGACCTCGCTGCGAAGTTCTTCTCGGCCGAACTGGCGCCGCATGCGCAGCGCTTTGCAGAACAGCACCACGTCGACCGAGAACTGTGGAACCGAGCAGGCGAGCTGGGCCTACTCTGCATGTCAATACCTGAGGAATATGGCGGAGGCGGGGGTACTTTCGCGCACGAGGCGGTCGTGCTTGAAGAGCAGGCCCGCATCGGCGACAGCTCGTGGGGCGCGGGATTGCACAGCGGAATCGTCGCCCACTACATCCTGCAGTACGCGACTGAAGAGCTGCGCGCGCAGTGGCTTCCCAAGATGGCGTCCGGTGAAATGATCGGGGCGATCGCCATGACAGAACCGGGGACCGGGTCCGATCTGCAGAGCGTCAAGACAAAAGCCCTCCTGGACGGTGACGAGTACGTGATCACCGGTTCCAAGACGTTCATCACCAACGGCCAACAGGCCGACCTCATCATCGTTGTCGCCAAGACAGATCCGAGCCAGGGCGCTGCGGGCATCTCTTTGATCGTTGTCGAGGCTGACCGGGCGGGATTCCGGCGCGGCAAGGTTCTCGACAAAATCGGCCAGCGCGGCCAGGACACCTCCGAGTTGTTCTTCGATGAAGTGAGAGTTCCGCGCTCGCATCTACTGGGCCAGTCTGAGGGCCAGGGCTTCATTCAGCTGATGACGCAGCTGCCACAAGAGCGACTCATCGTCGCGGTGGGGGCTGTCGCAGCGATGGAACTTGCCCTGGAGCAGACGCTCAAGTACACGCGTGAGCGGGAGGCGTTCGGTCGGCCTGTCTTTGGCTTTCAGAACACCAAGTTCACGCTGGCTGAAGCCGCGACAGAAACGCGCATCGCACGAGTGTTCCTCGACTACTGCATCGACCTGCACCTTGCGGGTCAACTCGACGTGCAGACCGTCGCCATGGCGAAGTGGTGGACCACTGAGCGAGCGATGAAGGTACTCGATGACTGTATGCAGCTTCACGGCGGATATGGCTACATGACCGAGTACCCCATCTCGAGGTTGTGGGTGGATCAGCGCGTGCAAAAAATCTATGCCGGCACGAACGAGGTGATGAAGGAAATCATCTCGCGTTCCCTATGACTCAGAGGAGTTGCCGCCCGCACGTTAGTCATCTAGAGGAGGAGGACTGATGGCATCGATGGTGGTGCCGTATCGCCACGACATGGGCGGCCACTGCGGATCGGGGGCTCTTCGGGATTTGACCGAATGGGCCGGGATCCGTTGGGGTGATGACACCCCGGACGAAGGCATCGTGTTTGCTCTCGGCGGGGCCCTCGACTTCTCGTATGTTCGCTCGGCCCACCTACGTCCACCGATCTACCTCGTTGGACGCAGCGCGGACCTCGAAGACGAATACTTGACCCGGTTGGGTGCGCGCTTCGAGTGTCGTTCGACAGACGACCCCGATCTCGGGTGGAAATGGGTGACCGAACAGATCGATGCCGGTACGCCGGTCATGGTGTGGACTGACATCGCCGAATTGCCCTATCTGAGAACGCGTCTGAGTATGAGCCGGCACGATGTCGTGATCGTAGGGTACGACGACGACGAGGAACTCGCCTTCGTGGTCGATAACGATCGCGATACACCTCAAGCCGTGCCTTACGAGAATCTACGGAAGGCGCGGGCATCGACGGGATTTCCCGTCCCCACGCGGCACACCACCTACGTAGTCGAGTGGCCCGGCGCGGCACCAGATCTCGGCAATGCTGCCCGGTCGGCCTTCCGTAGGTCCGCGGACGCGATGCAGGGTTCGTGTGTGAGCGCGCCGATCACCGAGGACTCCGATTGTGAAATTCAGGTGCGTGGGCTACCAGGGGTATCGACTTTTGTGGAGGATCTCAAGCGGTGGCCGAAGATCTTTGACGACGACACCCTCGACGGAGCCTTGTTTGCGCTGAGCGCCTTCATCGAAAAAGCCGGAACCGGAGGCGGTCTGTTCCGAGATCTGCAAGCACGTGGATGTCGGCGCGTCGCTGAAGAGTTGAGTTTCGAACCTGCGCTCCGAGCAGCGGAGGCTGCAAAGACCGCATCTGAGTTGTGGACCGCGGTTGCGCACGCCGCTTATGACCGCGGTGCAGATCCGCACCGAAGAGCGAGCGGCGCCGCGTCCGTGGCTGCGCAATTGCCGACAGCCGAACGTCGACTCGCGGAGGCGCTGAGGGAGGCAGGAGATCTACTCCTATGAGTTCTGATTGCTTCGGAGCAAGCCGAACTGGTTGCGACCCAGCAGATTTATTTGAGCGCTTTGAATTGTGTCATAAGAAGGGAGAATCACGATGGCTGTCTTCGCTGATGCGGAAGAGGTTTACCGCTACCTCGCCGGCATCTTTCGACGAGGTTTGGAGAACGAAGACCTTGCGAACAGACTTGCCGGGTCCGGGGTGGTGTTACGGATCCACTACACCGATCCGGATGCGGTAGTAACCGTGGATATGCCGGAGAAGGTCGTAGAGACCGGCGCGGACAGTGGCGTTACACCGAATGTCGAATTGTTCATGTCCGCGGATACCGGCAACAGGTTCTGGTTGGGGAAGGTGAACTTGACCATGGCGATGGCGAAAGGAACTGTACGAGCGAAAGGTCCTGTCACCAAACTGATCAAGCTCATACCGCAGGCCAAAAACCTTTTTCCAGAATATCGGGCAATCCTCGAAGCCGACAAGCGTCACGACCTGCTCAATGTGTGATGTCAGTCCGGTATAAGACCGGGCGCGGGCGAGTGGCCGCCGCGGCCCCTGGGCGACGTGCCCGTAGATCATCCACGACAGTTCGCGGTATCGCCGTGCGCGGTCGGGATAACTACTTCAGAAGCGTCATTAGATAGAAAAGAAGGGACTTAAGCATGAAGACACGTGCCGCTGTTTTGTGGGGCTTGGAGCAGAAGTGGGAGGTCGAAGAAGTCGAGTTGGATCCGCCAGGTCCCGGGGAGGTCCTCGTGCGGCTGGCGGCCACCGGCTTGTGCCATTCCGACGAACATCTGGTGACCGGCGACCTCCCGATCCCATTGCCGGTAGTGGGGGGTCATGAGGGTGCTGGCACAGTCGTGGAGTGCGGTGAAGGGGTTGAGGAACTGTCCGAAGGTGATTCGGTCATCTTGACCTTCCTTCCCTCGTGTGGGCGCTGCTCGTACTGCGCGCGCGGCATGGGCAATCTCTGTGAGTTGGGAGCGGCGCTCATGATGGGACCGCAGATAGACGGCACCTACCGCTTTCACGCACGAGGCGAGGACGTCGGGCAGATGTGTTTGCTCGGGACGTTCTCCGAGTACACAGTGGTGCCGCAGGCGTCCGTGGTCAAGATTGATGGCGGAATCCCCCTGGATCGGGCAGCCTTGATCGGTTGCGGCGTCACGACCGGTTACGGATCTGCGGTGCGGACTGGGGAGGTGCGCGCCGGGGACACCGTCGTGGTGGTGGGAGCGGGCGGAATCGGAATGAATGCGATTCAGGGCGCGCGAATCTCGGGAGCGCTAGCGATTGTGGCGGTCGATCCGGTGAAGTTCAAGCGAGAGCAAGCGAGCGGGTTCGGTGCGACGCACACCGCGGCGTCGATGGATGAAGCTTGGTCGCTGGTCAGCGATATGACGCTGGGCAAGCTGGCTGATGTCTGCATCCTCACCACCGATGTGGCTGAGGCCTCCTACACCGCGGAAGCGCTGGCCTTGGTCGGAAAGCGCGGGCGCGTCGTGGTCACGGCCATCGGGCACCCCGACGACTCATCGATCTCAGGATCACTGCTTGAAATGACGCTGTACGAGAAGCAGATTCGTGGCGCTTTGTATGGCTCATCCAATGCACCGCACGATATTCCACGACTGGTCGAGCTGTACTCCGCCGGGTTGTTGAAGCTCGATGAGTTGGTCACCCGCGAATACTCCCTCAACCAAATCAATGAGGGCTACGAGGATATGCGTTCAGGAAAAAATATCCGAGGGCTGGTCCGGTTCTGAATAGCATGTCCCCGGTAGTGAGTCCACCGCCGCAATGGCGAAATGGTGAGCACGTCATTTACGGAGGCGTCAGAACGAGTGCATTTCGCCAAGTTTGCCATCCAGCACACGGCTGAACCGGCATGGGCTACAGTCTGGTTGTCAGCTGTCCATTAGGGCACAGTCATCACGGTATCGGGGACGGCGAGGAGGGTGCGTGCGACAAGAATTGATGTTGCGCCGCGACGGAGTCGGTACCGTCAGGGAAGTGCGCCGGTGAGCCCTGCATCCGGCGGTCTCACCGGTTACGTAACTGATCAGGTGAGGCCGGGGCTGGAAGCCGTCGGCGCATTCGTTCGGATGTGCGTTCTGACCGGCAGGGCTCTGTTCCGTCCGTTCCAGTGGCGAGAGTTCATCTTGCAGAGCTGGTTTCTGATGCGTGTGGCGTTCTTGCCCACCATCGCGGTCGCGATCCCGCTGACCGTGCTCATTATCTTCACGCTCAACATCTTGCTCGCCGAGTTCGGTGCCGCGGACGTCTCCGGGGCCGGCGCGGCGCTCGGCGCCGTTACCCAGCTCGGCCCGTTGGTGACAGTGCTGGTGGTCGCGGGCGCGGGGTCAACGGCCATCTGCGCCGACATCGGTGCCCGGACGATTCGCGAGGAGATCGACGCCCTCGAGGTGCTGGGTATCGACCCGATCCACCGGCTGGTGGCGCCGCGAGTCGTCGCGTCCACGTTCGTGGCCTTTCTACTCAATGGCGCGGTCATCACCATCGGCTTGGTCGGCGGGTTTATCTTTGGCGTGTACATCCAGAACATTTCCGCCGGCGCATACCTGTCGACGCTGACGCTGGTGACCGGGTTGCCCGAGGTGCTCATCTCGGTTGTCAAGGCGATCGCGTTCGGTTTGATAGCCGGGCTGGTCGGCTGCTATCGAGGTCTCACGGTGTCCGGCGGCGCCAAGGGCGTCGGCACCGGCGTGAACGAGACGCTGGTGCTCTGCGTGATCGCACTGTTCGCCGTCAACGTTGTGATGACCACGATCGGCGTCCGCTTCGGAACGGGGCGCTGATATGGCGACAAAACCGGGTACCGGCACGGTTCTCCGGCAACGCTTTCCGCGGGGCTATGCCCGCGGTGAGCGCCTCGTCGGCGCCCCCGCGCGCGGTTTGGACAGCGTGGGCCACGTCGCGTGGTTCGTGGTCACGGCGATCGGGTCGATCGGTCACGCGCTGCGCTTCTACCGCAAGGAGGTGCTGCGCCTGATCGCCGAGATCGGTATGGGCACCGGGGCGATGGCGGTCATCGGTGGCACCGTCGCGATCGTCGGCTTTGTCACCCTCTCGGGTGGTTCACTGATCGCGATCCAGGGCTTTTCCTCCCTGGGCAACATCGGTGTGGAGGCGTTCACAGGCTTCTTCGCCGCCCTGGTCAACGTGCGCATCGCGGCACCCGTGGTGGCCGGTGTGGCGCTGGCCGCCACCGTCGGCGCGGGCGCCACCGCCGAGCTGGGCGCCATGCGCATCAGCGAGGAGATCGACGCGCTGGAGGTGATGGGCATCAAGTCGATCTCCTACCTGGTGTCCACCCGCCTCATGGCCGGCTTCGTCGTGATCATCCCGCTCTACGCGATGGCGATCATCATGAGCTTCCTGTCCGCGCAGGTCACCACCACCGTGTTCTACGGCCAGTCGATCGGCACCTACGAGCACTACTTCCGCACGTTCCTGCGGCCCGACGACGTGTTCTGGTCCTTCGTGCAGGCGATCATCATCTCGGTCATCGTCATGCTCAACCACTGCTACTACGGCTTCTACGCCAGCGGCGGCCCGGTGGGCGTCGGTGAGGCCGTCGGCCGGTCGATGCGGGCATCGCTGATCGCGATCGTGCTGGTTGTCCTATTCGCTTCGTTGGCGCTGTACGGCACCGACCCGAACTTCAACCTGACGGTGTAGCCATGACGTCGCCTCAAGCACCGGTGAACAGCCCGAAGCGGCCGCCGTACAAGCTGGCCGGTCTCGTACTGCTGTTGGTACTAGCCGTCATCGTCGCCCTAGTGTGGTTCCAGTTCCGCGGCGAATTCTTGCCGCGCGAGGAGCTGACTATGAAGGCAGCGCGCGCCGGCCTCGTGATGGACCCAGGTTCCAAAGTTACCTACAACGGTGTCGAGATCGGCAAGGTCTCCCAGATCGAAGCGGTCACCGTCGGCGACGAGCCGCAGGCGCTGATCAAGCTCGAAGTGAATCCGAAGTACATCGACCTGATTCCGCGAAACGTCGATGCCGAGATCAAGGCAACCACGGTGTTCGGCAACAAGTACGTGTCGTTCTCGTCGCCGGAGAACCCGACCGAACAGCGCATCACGAGCTCTGACGTGATCGATGTGACCAGCGTGACCACGGAGTTCAACACGCTATTCGAGACCGTGGTGTCGCTGGCGGAGAAGGTGGACCCGGTTAAGTTGAACCAGACCCTGACCGCGACCGCACAGGCCCTCGACGGGCTCGGTGACCGGTTCGGCGAATCGCTGATCAACGGGAACACGATCCTTGCCGACCTCAACCCGCAGATGCCCCGGCTCCGCCGGGACGTGCGGGCACTGGCCGACCTCGGCGAGGTGTACTCCAACGCCGCACCCGACCTATTCGACGGTCTGGAGAACGCGGTGACCACCGCCCGCACGCTCAACGAACAACGCGGAAACCTCGATCAGGCGCTGATCGCGGCGGTCGGCTTCGGCAACACCGGCGGTGAGGTGTTCGAGCGCGGTGGCCCGTATCTGGTGCGCGGCGCCGAGGACCTCACTCCGACGAGCGAACTGCTTGACGAGTACAGCCCGGCGCTGTTGTGCACCGTCCGCAACTTCCACGATGTCGCCCCCGAGGTCGCGTCCGCGGTCGGCGGCAACGGTTACTCGCTCGACGTGAACTCCACCATCACCGGCGCCGAGAACCCGTACGTGTACCCGGACAACTTGCCTCGGCTGAACGCTAAGGGTGGTCCGGAGGGGCGGCCCGGCTGCTGGCAGCCGATCACGCGTGACCTGTGGCCAGCGCCGTACCTGGTGATGGACACCGGTGCGTCGATCGCGCCGTACAACCATTTCGAACTCGGTCAACCGCTCGCCCTCGAGTACATCTGGGGTCGCCAGGTAGGGGAGAACACGATCAACCCATGAGAATCACCGGTACCGCCATCAAGCTGGGCGCCTTCTCGTTGGTGCTGCTGTTGTTCACCGCGATCATCGTCGTGGTATTCGGCCAGATGCGTTTTGACCGCACCACCGGCTATTCGGCGATCTTCAGCAACTCCAGTGGCCTGCGGGCCGGACAGTTCGTCCGCGCCTCCGGCGTCGAGGTCGGCAAGGTCAAGGACGTGAAGCTGATCGAGGGCGGCTCCAAGGCACGCGTCGATTTCGATGTCGACCGGTCCCTGGAGCTGTTCGAGGAGTCCACCGCTTCGGTGCGCTACCTCAACCTCATCGGCGACCGTTATCTGGAGCTCAAGCGCGGTGACAGTGATCGTCGGATGCCCTCGGGCGGCACCATCCCGGTCGAGCGCACCGAACCCGCGCTGGACCTCGACGCACTGATCGGCGGCTTCCGGCCGCTATTCCGGGCGCTCGATCCGGAGAAGGTCAACACCATCGCGCAGTCGATCATCACGGTGTTCCAGGGGCAGGGCGGCACCATCAACGACATCCTGGACCAGACCGCGTCGCTGACGGCCGCGCTGGCCGATCGCGACCAGGCGATCGGCGAGGTGATCCGCAACCTCAACACCGTGCTGGACACCACCGTCAGGCACCAGGAGCAGTTCGACGAGACGCTGGTGAACTTTGAGAGGCTGATCACCGGTTTGAAGAACCGCGCCGACCCGATCGCGTCGTCGGTCGCCGACATCAGCGACGCCGCGGGCACGGTGGCCGATCTGCTCACCGACAATCGGCCGCTTCTGCAAGACACCGTCGGCTACCTCGACGCCGTGCTGCAGCCGCTGGTTGACCAGAAGGACCAGCTCAATGATATCCTGTCCCGGTTGCCATCAGCGTTGAAGATCATCGGCCGCGCCGGTGGTATCTACGGCGATTTTTTCAACTTCTACCTGTGCGACATCTCGCTGAAGCTGAACGGTCTGCAGCCAGGTGGTCCTGTACGCACGGTGAGGGTCACCTCGCAGCCCTCGGGTAGGTGCACGCCGAAATGAGAGTCCTCGAGGGATCCAACCGCGTCCGCGGCGGGCTGATGGGCATCATCTTGCTCGTCATCGTGATCGGGGTGGGGCAGAGCTTCGCCAGCGTGCCGATGCTGTTCGCCAAGCCGACGTATTACGCGCAGTTCGGCGATACCGGCGGCATCACTCCCGGGGACAAGGTGCGCATCGCCGGCGTCGACGTCGGCGAGGTGCTCAAGACCGAGATCGAGGGCGATAAGGTCGTCGTCGGCTTCACGCTGGGCGGTACGCAGATCGGCAGTGACAGCCGCGCGGCGATTCGCACGGACACGATCCTCGGCCGCAGGAACATCGAGATCGAGCCGCGTGGGTCGACTGCGCTGGAGGCGAACGGAATTCTGCCGCTGGGGCAGACGACCACGCCGTACCAGATCTACGATGCCTTCTTCGATGTCACGAAGTCGGCGTCCGGCTGGGACACCACATCGGTGCGCGAGTCGCTCAACGTGCTGTCGGAGACGATCGACCAGACGTATCCGCACCTGAGCTCCGCCCTCGACGGGGTGGCCCGATTCTCCGATACCATCGGCAAGCGCGACGAGCAGATCAAACAGCTGCTTGGCAACGCGAACAAGATCGCTGGCGTCCTCGGTGAGCGCAGCGGTCAGGTGAATGCGCTGCTGGTCAATGCGCAGACGCTGCTGTCGGCGATCAACGAGCGCGGCTACGCCGTTGGTCAGCTGCTGGAGCGGGTGTCAGTGTTCTCCGAACAGCTCAAGGGCTTCATCGACGACAACCCGAACCTCAACCGGGTACTCGAGCAGCTGCGCACGATCAGCAACATCCTGGTAGAGCGCAAGTTCGACCTGGTTGACGTGCTGACCACGCTGCGCAAATTCCTCACCGCGCTGAGCGAGTCCGTCGCCTCGGGCCCCTATTTCAAAGTGCTCCTGTCCAACTTGCTGCCGTACCAGATCCTGCAGCCGTTCGTCGACGCCGCGTTCAAGAAGCGCGGTATCAACCCGGAGGAGTTCTGGCGCAACGCCGGCCTGCCGGCGTTCCGGTTCCCGGATCCCAACGGCACCGGCTTCACCAACGGCGCACCGCCGCCGGCACCCACGCCGCTGGAGGGCACCCCGGACAATCCGGGTCCGGCCGTCGTGCCCGGCTCGCCGTGCTCGTACACCCCACCCGCGGACGGCCTGCCCCGGCCGGGGAACCCGCTGCCGTGCGCCGGGCTGTCGGTCGGCCCCTACGGCGACAATCCGTACGGCCCGAACTACGAGGGCCAGGGTCCGAACGTCGCGACGTCGGCGCCGGATCCGACCGGGCCGCTGCCCGGTCCGGGTGTGCCGGCTGCCGCGATCCCGGGTCAGCTCTCGCCGAACGTGCCGGGTGCGATGCCGCCGTTGCCGCCGGCCCCGCCGGGTGCGCGGACGGTTCCGCTGGCGCCGCAGCCCTCGGCGCCCGATTTCACGCCGGGCATCGCGCCGCTGCCGCCGGCGCTGACCGGTCCGCCGCCGCCGCCCGGACCGGGTCCGCAGTTGCCGCCGGCGGATTCGGCTCCGCTGCCGGGTAATCCACCGTTCGTCCCGCCGGGTTCACAAGGTTAAGGGGGGAGAGCTAGATGTCGACGATCTTCAACGTGCGAAACCTCAAGCTGCCCGGCGTGTCCCGGGCGGCCCTGGTGGTCGGCACGATCGTGCTGATCGGTGCGATCGTGGCCGCGTTCGTGGGCTGGAAGGCCTATCAGCGGTTGACCACCAACACCGTCACCGCCTACTTCACCCAGACTCTGGCGCTGTACCCCGGGGACAAGGTGCAGATCATGGGCGTGCAGGTCGGCACGATCGAGAAGATCGAACCCGACGGCGACAAGATGAAGGTGACCTTCAACTACGACAAGAAGTACAAGGTCCCGGCCAACGCCACCGCCTCCATCCTCAACCCGAGCCTGGTCGCGTCGCGTACAATCCAGCTGGCCCCGCCGTACACCGGCGGCCCGCTCATGGAGGATGACGCGGTCATCCCGATCGACCGCACCCAGGTGCCCGTCGAGTACGACGACCTGCGTGACTCGCTCAACCGGATCCTCACCGACCTCGGACCGACGCCGGACCAGCCCAAGGGTCCGTTCGGTGACGTGATCGAGTCCTTCGCCGACGGTCTGTCCGGCAAGGGAAAGCAGATCAACACGACGTTGAACAGCCTCTCGGAGGCGCTGACCACCCTCAACGAGGGCCGCGGTGACTTCTTCAGCGTGGTCAAGAGCCTCGCGTTGTTCGTCAACGCGCTCTACCGCAGCGATCAGCAGTTCGTCGCCCTCAATGACGACCTGGCGCAGTTCACCAACTCGTTCACCAATACCGACCGCGAGCTGGCGACCGCGCTGCAGGACCTCAACGAGCTGCTCACCACCACGCGCGGGTTCCTCGACGAGAACAGCGAGGTCTTGACCGCCGACGTCAACAACCTGGCCGACGTGACCAACGCGATCCTGCAGCCCGAACCGCTCGACGGTCTGGAAACGGCCCTGCACGTGCTTCCACACTTCGGTGCCAACGTGGCGAACATCTACGAACCGACACGCGGCAATCTTTCAGCCGCACCGGCGATTGCATCGTTCGCCAATCCGATGCAGTTCATCTGCAGCGCGATTCAGGCAGGCAGCCGGCTCGGCTACCAGGACTCGGCGGAGCTGTGCGCACAGTATTTGGCACCGATTCTGGATGCGATCAAGTTCAACTTCCTGCCGTTCGGCGTGAATCCGATAAACACAGCGAGCACGTTGCCGAAGCACATTGCGTACTCCGAACCCCGGCTGCAACCGCCACCGGGCTATAAGGACACCACCGTGCCTGGCATCTTCGCCCGGGACACGTTGTTCTCCCACGGCAACCATGAGCCGGGCTGGGTCACCGCGCCCGGGATGCAGGGCGTTGACGTGCAGCCGTTCACCGCCAACATGCTCACCCCGGAGTCCCTGGCTGCCCTGCTGGGTGGGCCGGATGCACCGATCCCGCCCGCGCCGCCGGCGTTCGGGACTACGCGTGGCGGGAACCTGCCGGGGCCGCCGAACGCCTTCGACGAACGCAATCCGTTGCCGCCGCCGTGGTATCCGCAGCCCGGTCCGCCGCCGGTGCCCGCGCCGGGTGTCGTTCCTGGTGATCCGGGAACGCCGCTAACGGCTCCGACACCCGGGCCCGGTGCTGCCCCTGCGCCACCGGCACCGGCCGCACCGCCGCTGCCCGCCGAAGCCGGAGCACCGCGATGAGCCGGATGCGCAAAGAACAGCAGGTAGGGATGAGTCGCAGGTTCTCCAAGATCGCACGCCGCGCGTCCGCGCTGGCCGTAAGCGCGGTCGTGCTCACGTCCTGCGGCAACTGGAAGGGCATCGCGAACGTCCCGCTGCCCGGCGGTCCGGGCACCGGTGGCGACGCGATGACCATCTACGTGCAGATCCCGGACACGTTGGCGCTCAACGTCAACAGCCGGGTCCGGGTAGCCGATGTGTTCGTCGGCACCGTGCGGGCGATCGAGTTGAAGAACTGGGTCGCGACGCTCACGCTGGGGATCCAGCCCGGCATCGATCTGCCGTCGAACGCCCTGGCCCGCATCGGGCAGACGAGCCTGCTGGGCTCCCAGCACGTCGAACTGGAGGCTCCACCGGACCCGTCACCGCAGCAGCTGCGCGACGGCGATATGATCCCACTGAAGAACGCCTCCGCGTTCCCGACCACGGAGCGGGTGCTGGCGAGCATCGCCACTCTCCTCATCGGCGGCGGCATCCCGAACCTTGAGGTGATTCAGACCGAGGTCAACAGCCTACTGACGGGACGGGCCGAGCAGATCCGCGACTTCCTCGGCCGGCTCGACGTCTTCACCGACGAGCTCAACCAGCAGCGCCAGGACCTGACGCGCGCCATCGATTCGACTAATCGGCTGCTCAACATCGTGGTGGATCGCAATGACACGCTCGACCGGGTGCTCACCGAATTTCCGCCCCTGATCGAGCATTTCGCCGAGACTCGGGAATTATTCGCCGACGCGGTGGTGGCGCTGGGGCGCATCAGCACCTCGGCGGACGAAACGCTTTCGGCCGCCGATGCGGATCTGCGGGCCAACCTGAACAATCTCCAGCGGCCGCTCAAGCAGCTGGCGAAGGCGTCGCCATACCTAACCGGTGCACTAAAACTCATGCTGACGATCCCGTTCAATATCGACACCGTCCCCAATCTGATCAGAGGCGACTACATCAACGTGTCGGCAACAATTGATTTGACGTTGAGTATGATTGACAACGCAATTCTTACCGGTACCGGACTGTCTGGTTCGCTGCGGGCGCTGGAGCAGGCCTGGGGCCGCGATCCCGCGACGATGATCCCAGATGTGCGGTTCACCCCGAACCCGCACGATGCGCCGAACGGGCCGCTGGTCGAAAGGGCTGAGTGAACGGTGCTGACTCGCTTCGTCAAAATCCAGCTGATCATCTTCACGATCCTGACGGTGATCGCGCTCGTCGCGCTTGGCTGGTACTACCTGCGGCTGCCCAGTCTGGTGGGCATCGGGCAGTACACGCTCAACGCCGAACTGCCCCGCTCGGGCGGGCTGTATTCGACGGCCAACGTCACCTACCGCGGCACCACAATCGGCAAGGTGACCGCCGTCGAACCGACAGAGACCGGCGCCACGGCCACGATCAGCATTGACAGCCGCTACAAGATTCCCCTCGATGCCAGCGCCAACGTTCACTCGGTCTCCGCGATCGGTGAGCAGTATCTCGACCTGGTGTCGACGGGCAATCCAAGACAATACTTCCGTGACGGCCAGACCATCACAAAGAGCACGGTGCCCACCGAGGTCGGCCCGGCGCTCGACGCCGCAAACAACGGTCTCGCGGTGCTGCCCAAAGAGAAGATCGACACGTTGCTGACCGAGACCTCCGAGGCGGTCGGCGGCCTCGGGCCGGCGTTACAGCGACTCGTCGACTCGACCACCAACATCGCCCAGGACCTCAAGGACAACATCGACCCGGTCAACGACATCATCGCGAACTCCGCGCCGATCCTGGAGAGCCAGGTGACCTCGGGCGACAACATCGCGCAGTGGTCGCGCAATCTGAATATCCTCGCCGCGCAGTCGGCCGAGCAGGACGGCGCGTTGCGCAGCGGTCTGCAGCAGGCCGCGCCCACCGCCGACCAACTCAACACGGTGTTCAGCGACGTGCGCGACACGCTGCCCCAGACGCTGGCCAACGTGGCGGTCGTCGCCGACATGCTCAAGCGCTACCACAAGGGCCTCGAGCAGACCCTCGTCATCCTCCCGCAGGGGGCCTCGGTCGCTCAAGCCGTAGTGGCACCGTTCGACAACGCCAGAATTGATTTCAATCTGACGCTCAACCAGCCGCCGCCGTGCCTCACCGGATTCCTACCCGCGTCGGAATGGCGGGCGTTTGCCGACACCAGCGCGGCGCCGGTGCCGTCGAACCTTTACTGCAAGATCCCTCAGGACTTCCAAGGCAACGTGGTTCGCGGTGCGCGCAACCTCACTTGCGTTGACGTGCCGGGTAAGCGGGCGGCCAGTCCGCGCGAGTGCCGTAGCGATGAGCCGTATGTTCCGCTGGGCACCAACCCGTGGTACGGCGACCCGAGCCAGGTCCTGGCCTGCCCGGCGCCCGGCGCACGGTGTGACCAGGGCGTCGATCCCGGCCGGGTCATTCCGGCGCCGTCGGTCAACAATGGTATGAACCCGTTGCCGGCCGACCATCTGCCACAGTCGCCCTCGCCGATCAGCGATCCGCTGAGCCCGCCCGGGCAGGGCCGCGTCCAGTGCAGTGGACAACAACCCAACCCATGCATCTACACTCCGGCATCGGGGCCACCCGGCACTGCGGTGTACAGCCCAGGCAGCGGCGAGGTGGTCGGACCCGACGGCGTCAAGTACAACGTCAGCAACTCGAGCAACCCAGGAGACGACGAATGGAAGGAGATGCTGGCACCAGCCAGCTGAACCCCGCCGCTGCTGACGACACGCTTGACGAATCGGTAGCAGTATCCCCGGACGACGCAACCGAGTGCCCCGAAGACACTACGCCGGGGCCGGACTCTGTCGAGGAGTCCGCCACGACGGCCGTCGAAGCCCGCCCGTCACGGCTCGGCCGAGGTTGCTGGCTCACCATTTGCACCGTCCTCTTGCTGCTGACCGCGGGCGCCACGGTGGGCGGCTACCTGGCGTTTCGAGCCCATTCCGAGAGCGCCGCGACCGAGGTCGAGGAGGCCAGGGCGCTGCAAGCGGCCAAGGAGTGCGTCACCGCCACCCAGGCGCCGGACACGTCGGCGATGACGACGGGGCAGGCGAAGATCATCGAGTGTTCGACCGGTGACTTCGGTGCCCAGGCGGCGCTCTACAGCGGCATGCTGGTCGACGCTTATCGCTCTGCGAAGGTCCAGGTGCAGGTCTCCGAGATGCGGGCCGCTGTCGAGCGCCACAACGACGACGGCTCGATCGACGTCCTGGTCGCGGTGCGGGTGAAGGTCACCAACTCCGAGGCCGTCGACCAGGAACAGGGCTACCGGTTGCGGGTTAGAATGGCGCCAGCCGACGGTACCTACAAGGTCGCCAAACTCGACCAGGTCACCTCGTGACCGCGATCTTGAACCTGGCTTCGGACACCCCCGTCCTCGACAACCCGGCCGAACCCGTCGCGGCGTGGCACACCCGCGTGGCCGCGTTCGCGGTCGACGTGCTTCCCGGGGTGGCGGTGCTCGCCACGACCGCGCCGTGGCTGCTGGCCGGACCCGAACTCGGGTGCGTGTGGTGGACGTTCGTCGTGGTCACCGGACTGGCGGTCGTCGTGCTGGCGGGCAACCGCTGGTTGTTGCCCTCTATTCACGACTGGACTTTGGGGCGGGCACTGGTCGGCATCCGGATCGTGCGCCGCGACGGGCGACCACCCGGATTCGGGCGACTGCTCCTGCGTGACCTCGCACACCTGCTGGACACCGCCGCCCTGTTCGTCGGGTGGCTTTGGCCGCTGTGGGACCGCCGGCGGCGCACCTTCGCTGATCTGGTGCTGCGTACCGAGGTGCGTCTTGCCACGCGGCCCGACCGGGACATGCGCCGATTCACCGCGAAGGTCCTGGTGGCGGCGGTTGTGGTGAGCGCGCTTTCGGTCGGGCTGAGCTATCTATTGGTCTACCGCCACGAGCAGGCGGTCGACGAGGCGCGCGCTCAGGTCACCGAAGAGGGCCCGCGGATCGTCGAGCAGATGCTCAGCTACGACGTCGACACGCTCAACGACGACTTCACCAGAGCGCAGTCGCTGGCGACCGACAACTACCGGCCCCAGCTAGTGGCCCACCAAGAGGCCGTCCGCAAGTTCGGCGCGTCAACCAACGAGTACTGGGCGGTCAACAGCGCCGTTCTGTTTGTGTCGAAAGACGAGGCGGCAATGCTGCTCGCGATGCAGGGCCAGCGCGGCACCAAGGTCGAGGAACTCAAGTTCATTACCGCGACCGTCCGCGTGGACTTCGATAGGGTCGGCGACAACTGGCGGGTCAACAACCTGACGGTGCTAAAGGCGCCCCTGATGCAGGCGGCCGGCCAGTGAGTCCGCGCCGCAGGACCTACGCCGACGAACGCGACTACTTCACCGCCGAGCCCACACCGCCGCGTCGGTGGGGACTGGCGGTCGTCTCGTCCGTGTCCGGTCTCCTGCTCCCTGCCGCCATCACGGCCAGCGCTCTGATGCTGGTGTCCCACGAAACCGACCGCCGCGCCGAGCTCCGCGACGCCGCCGCGTTGAATTACGTGCGAGGATTCATGACCGCCTACACCACGTTGGATCCGTTCAACGCGAACGCTTACGCCGACCGGGTGCTGGCGCAGGGGACCGGCGACTTCGCGAAGACGTTCCGCGAGAAAATGAACGAGATCGTCATACAGGTCGCGCGAGCGGAACCCACTCAGGGCACCGTGGTCGAGGCAGGCGTGCAGCGCTGGAACGACAACGGCAGCGCCGACGTCCTAGTGGCGACGAAGACGACCGCGAAGACCCCCGATGGTAAGTCGGCGATCGAGAGCGGAAACCGTTGGGTGGCAACGGCGATTCAGGAAGGACAGCAGTGGAAGATCAGCCAGCTGATTCAGGTAATCTGACCACGGATTCCGCTGTCGGCGCGACCCCGCAGCAGGCGGCCGACCGTCGCGGGCACCGGCTTGCGTTGACGAGGAAGCGCGTTGAAGACCCAGTCACCGAGCCGGAGGCCACGGCCGAATTAGTGCCTGCCAAAGGGGCGACCGGCGAGCACACAGACGAGCCGGTGGGTCAGGAGAGCGAGGAGCCCGACGCAACCGGTGCACTGGCGTCTCGGCGTCACTGGCGGCGGCCATGGCGCCGGTCGATGCCCGGTGTGTCTGAAGCGGGTGCGACCGATTACAGCGTCGCGGAGGTTCCGGTGGAGGCTGCGCCAGAGCGCCGCGTCCCGACCGGGAAGACGCGCCGAACAACGAAGGATCTGGACGTTGCCGCCGCCCAGTCGCGGGCAGAGGACAAACCGCCCACCGAGCTGGACGCCGCGCCCGTGGTGCCCGACCCGCAACCTAACGACTGGGCGCATCAAGACGACTCGGCGCAACTTATGGGTGATCCCGAACCGGACGTCGAACCCGAACCCGAGCCGGTCGTGCTCGTCCCGGAACGGCCCGAGGGCCAACACCTGCTGATCACCGCCGCGGTCGCATCGATGTTGTTCGTCGCCGCCGGCGCGTTCGCCGGAGCCACGCTGCAGCCATATCTGTCGGACCGTGCCGCGGTGGACACCAAGCTGGACATCGCGCGGACCGCCGCGGACGCGATCACCACACTGTGGAGCTACACCCCGGACGGCATGGCGTCGTTGCCGGACCGCTCGTCGCAGTACCTCGCCAGTGAGTTCGCCACGGAATACCGCCGTTACATCGACGCGATCATTGAGCCGAACAGGCAGGCGCAGGTCACCAACACCACGCAGGTGATGGGCACTGCAGTCGAATCGCTGGGTCCGTCTGAGGCGACGGCGCTGGTGTACACCAACTCGGTGTCCACAAGTCCGGTCAGCAAGAATATTCCGTCGCTGCGTTATCTGTCGTACCGCCTCACGATGGAGCGGCACGACGTCGACTGGTTGGTCACGAGCATGAACGCCATGACCAAGCTGGACCTCACACCGCAGCAATAAGTACGGTCGCCAAGTGATATAGGGCTGTCAGACCAAGTTCAGATCCGCCGGTGTTCCGACAATCCCGGGTGGGTGGCAGTGCTGGGATGATCGTTTTAGTCTACGCCATCAGTGCGTCGCGCCACTGATGCGCGGACGGCGCCCAATCCTCGATCCGTGGACTGGAGTGGTTGATGGGTCTGTTGGGGCCGTTGCTTGTTCTGCAGGGCTGTGAGCTCGACGTGATCGCTGGTCTGCCCAGCTTTTCCTATCTGCTCCGGTAGGGCCTGTTCTGAGCCGCCCCGGGGAGTCCGGAGACTTTGATGTGCCCTGGGTTGTCCGGAGTCGGTTTGCTTGACTTTGGGTCACGACGTCCGTTGAAGGAGCCGTGTCCGTGCCGAAGCGTTACCCCGAAGAATTCCGCCGCAAGGTGCTTGACCTGGTGGCTGCTGGCCGCCCGATCGCTCAGATTTGTGCCGATCTGGGTATCAGCGACCAGACCATCTACGGCTGGCGCCGGCAGGAGCTGATCGACACCGGGCAGCTCCCGGGTCTCAACCGCGCCGAGCAGGCCGAGCTTGCCGCGGCCAACAAGCGCATTCGGGGGAACTCGAGACTGAGGTGGCGATCCTGAAACCTGACGAGAAGATTGACGTGAGGTGTGTGCTGTGGTGAGCGGTCAGGACGCCTTGTCGAGGGTGACGTGATACCCCATGGCTTCGAGTTGGCGGACGGCGTTGTTTCGCGCTTTGTGCGGGTTGAGTCGGGTGAAGTAGTCCCCGCCGGGATCGTGGTAGGCGGTGGCGGTCGTGGCGATGTTCCAGATCGCGACTAGCAATGCTCGCTGCACGGCGACGTTGGCGCGTAAGGGGCCGCGGCGGGCCGCGATCCGACGGTATTTGGCGGCCAGGTAGGTATTTCGGGTGTGCGAAATCGACATCGCCGCGGTGCCCAGTGCCCCTTGCAGGTAGGGGTTGCCCGGACGGGTGCGCCGCGATTTGACCTTGCCGGCGGATTCGTTGTTGCCCGGAGTGGTGCCCGCCCATGACGCAAGATGGTGGGCGGTGGGAAATTTGGTCATGTCGGCTCCGGTTTCGGCGACCACGACGTCAGCGGTGAATCCGCCGATGCCGGGAATGGTGCAGATCAGATCGCGGAAGCCGCGAAAGGGTTCCATCACCACCTCGATCCGCTCGGTGAGTGCCTCGATGGACGCGGTGTGCTGATCGATCAGGTCTAGGTGCATGCGGGTCAGGAACGCGTGATGGGCATTGAACCGGCCGTACAGAGCCTCGGTCAGCTGTGGGATTTTTCGGCGCAGCTGCTTTTGAGCCATGTCGGCCATCACCGCGGTGTCGGTCTCACCGGCGAGCAACGCCTCCAGCATCGCCCGCGACGACTTGCCGTTGAGGTCGGCAGCGACCGAGGACAGTTTGATCCCGGCGTCTTCGAGGAGTTTCTCCAGCCGCTGGATCTCGCGGGTGCGTTCCCGCGTCACCGCGGTGCGGGTGCGCGTCAGATCTCGCAGCTGTCGGATCGGTTCCGGTGGGACGAACGACCCACGGACCAGACCATGGGCACCGAGCTGGGCCAGCCAGGTCGCGTCAGCAACGTCGGTCTTGCGGCCGGGCAGGTTCTTCACGTGACGCGCGTTGACCAACATCACCTCCACCCCGGCCAGGTCCTCGAGTAGGTAGTAGAACGGCTTCCAATAGTCGCCGGTCGCTTCCATCACCACGCACGTCACCTTTTGTGCGACAAGATGATCACGTAGAGCGATGATTTGCCGGGTAGTGGATCCGTAGGTGGTCACCGTCTGGCTGGTCTTGCGCCGGCCAGCACCATTGATCCGGACGCAGACTTTGGCGTCCTTCTTGGAAATGTCCAGGCCCGCGCAACGCGGATGAATGACGTCCACGGCCCAACTCCCTTCTCTGGTAGCCCGCTATTGAGGTGTCCGTCGTGGGGAGGGCAGGGAGAGTCGGAAGTCTGACGCACGGGCTCGAAGCACCAATCCACGGTTCCCGTGGAAGCCCTCCGCCGCCATGCTGACTTACAGGCTCAAAGGCACCAAGGTCTTTGCGGGGACAACCACGACGAACACAGATAATGGTCCCGCCACCCCATGGTGAGCACAACAGGTGACCACCGCCGAATCTTCGCGTCCCACGGTGCGCCGCAGGCGCTGGTCTGAACCGCCCCGGCATGTCCGGAGACTCCACTTCTTGGGAAGGATGGGGTCATGTCAGGTGGTTCGTCGAGGAGGTATCCGCCGGAGCTGCGTGAGCGGGCTGTGCGCATGGTCGCCGAGATCAGCGACCAGCATGAGTCGGAGTGGGCGGCGATGGGTGAGGTCGCCCGGCTGCTCGGGATCGGCACTGCTGAGACGGTGCGTAAGTGGGTGCGCCAGGCCCAGGTCGATGCCGGTGCTCGGCCGGGAACCACGACCGAGGAATCCGCTGAGCTCAAGAAGCTGCGCCGGGAGAACGCCGAACTCAAGCGTGCCAACGCGATCTTGAAGACGGCGTCGGCTTTCTTCGCGGCCGAGCTGGACCGGCCACACCACTGATCTGTCGATTCATTGCTGAGCATCAGGGCCGCCGGGAGGCCCTGATGGTCTGCGCTGGGGTGTCCAGTCGATCTGCGATGAGCTCGTCGGGCTCGGTGTGCAGATCGCCCCCTCGACCTATTACGAGCACCTCGATCGTGAGCCCACTCGTCGCGAGGTCCGCGACGATGAACTCAAAGCCCACATCAACCGGGTGCACGGCGCGAACTACGGCGTCTACGGGGCACGCAAGGTGTGGCTGACGCTCAACCGCGAGGGCGTCGAGGTGGCCCGCTGCACGGTGGAGCGGCTGATGACCGACCTCGGTCTGCGCGGTGCGGTGCGCGGCAAGGCCACGACGACCACCATCGCTGACCCGGGCGCGGCGCGGCCGGCTGATCTGGTCGGGCGCCGCTTCGCTCCGGTCGCACCGAACCGGCTCTGGGTGGCCGATCTGACCTATGTGTCGACCTGGTCGGGGTTCGCCTACGTCGCGTTTGTCACCGATGCCTATGCCCGCCGGATCCTGGGCTGGCGGGTGGCGTCAACGATGGCAACCACGATGGTGCTCGACTCCATCGAGCAGGCCATCTGGACACGGCAGCGTGACGGCATCCTCGATTTGAAAGATGTTGTCCACCATACAGATAGAGGATCGCAGTACACGTCCATCCGGTTCACCGAACGCCTCGCCGAGGCAGGCATCCAACCGTCGGTCGGGGCAGTCGGAAGCTCCTACGACAACGCGCTCGCCGAGACCATCAACGGTCTTTACAAGACCGAGCTGATCAAACCAGGCAAGCCCTGGCGCACCGTCGAGGACGTCGAGCTGGCGACCGCCCGCTGGGTCGACTGGTTCAACCACCGCCGGCTCTACGAGTACTGCGGCGACGTCCCACCAGCCGAGCTGGAGACCGCCTACTACGCTCAACAAACGAGGCCAGCCGCCAGCTGAGTCCTCAAATCAGAAAGTCTCCGGACTCCCCGGGGCGGTTCAGTCTGCTGACTTGGCTCACGTTTGCAGGTTGGTAGTGCCCGTAGCGTCTTGACCTGCATTTTGTTTGTGGTGTTGCCGGAAATTTGTGCACTAAATCGGGCCCGTAGGCTGCCGGGGTGGCCTACGTGCGCACCGTGAAGACCGCCTCGGGGGCGACCGCGGTGCAGATCGTGTGGTCCACCCGGCGCGGGTCGCGCAACATCGAGCACGTGGGCTCGGCTCATGATGAGGCCGAACTGGCGGCGCTGAAAGCCGCGGCTGCTGAGCGTCTCGCAGGCAACCAGGCGGTACTCGATCTCGAGGTGAATGCCCCGGCGGGCTCAGAGCCGCTGCCGATCACTTCCACGCGGATGACGCACCTGTGGGACGCATTGTGCGCGGCGTATCGGATCCTGGGTTTCGAGTCAGCCACTAAGGGCGACAATGTGTTTCGTGATCTGGTGTTGGCCCGGATCATCGAGCCCAGCAGCA
This sequence comes from Mycolicibacterium poriferae, assembly GCF_010728325.1. Next base: position 3,879,884 of record NZ_AP022570.1, on the reverse strand, counting down.
AGATCGACGCCGAACGCGTGCTCACCGAGGTCGGTGTGGAACCGGCCTCCTATGCCACGGTCAAGCGTCGCCTGCCCAGCTACGCCACGCCGCAGTGGCGCCAAGCGTTGGCCGCCGCCAGTGCCCGGCGCGCCGGGTTGGGGCCGGCCTCGCTGGTGCTCTTCGACGTCTCCACGCTCTACTTCGAAACCGATGCCGGGGACGGGTTTCGCGAACCCGGCTTCTCCAAGGAACGGCGCCTGGAACCACAGATCACCCTCGGGTTGCTCACCGATGCCGCCGGGTTCCCGCTGACCGTGCAGGCCTTCGAGGGCAACAAGGCCGAGACCGCGACCATGCTGCCGGTCATCACCGCGTTCAAGACCGCCCACCACCTCGCCGATGTCACCGTCGTCGCCGATGCCGGCATGATCTCCGAGGCCAACCAGATCGCGATCAAAGCCGCCGGACTGTCGTTCATCCTCGGCACGAGGATTCCGTTTGTCGCTTGCCAGGGTGGTGGGACCACCTGATTGCCAGGGGGATGGGACCACCGTGGCGCGTTACTGAGGATGCTTGTCGGTGGGGTCGGGGTCAAGCTGGGGTCGGGTGCGTTGGCGGTAGGACGGTCCTTCGATGACCAGGGTGTGGGCGGCGCTGGTGAGCCGGTCGATGGCTGGTTGAGCGAGCAGGGTGTCGGCGGTCATGGTCAGCCATTCGGCGGGCTCGCGGTTCGATGTCACGATGGTGGTCTTGGCGCGGTGGCGCTCGACGACGATTTCGTAGAAGTCGCTGGTTTCGGTGGCGTCGAGGGGCCGTAGCGCGAAGTCGTCGATGATGAGGACGTCGACGGCGGCCAGTCGGCGGATCTCGGCGTCGACGGTGTGGTCGAGGCGGGCGGCGCGTAGTCGGGTGAACAGTTTGTCGGCGCGGCCGAACACGACGGAATGACGTCGGCGGATAGCCATGTGCCCCAATGCTGTTGCCAGATGGGTCTTGCCTACGCCGACGGGACCCAGCACGATCGCGGACTGGCCGGCGTCGAGGAATCGCAGCGAGGTCAGATCCCCCAGGAGGGTGCGGTCATAGCGCAGGTCCTCGTGTGCGGTCCAGTTGTCGAACCGCATGCCCGGGTCGAGTCCGGCTTTGGTCGCCCGTAATGCGGCAGGGCGGGATTCGCGTCGGGACACCTCGTCAGCCAGCAGGGTTTCCAGGAAGCCGATGTGGCTGAGTTTGTGCTGGCGGGCCAGGGCGGCGCGTTCGGGCAAGGTGTCGGCCAGAGCGCCGAGTTTGAGCGTCTTGAGTAGGCGGAGCAGATCAGCGCCGATGGGCTCGGCGGGCCGGTGGTGGGTGCTGGACATGTCAGCGCTTCTCCTGGGGATCGGTGTCGGCGACAACGGTCAATGGTGTTGGGGTGGTGTTGAATTCGGATGGTTCACGGGCGAATCGGGTCGCGGTGTGACCGACCGCCTGCGGCAGCGCCGGGGTGCTGGTCTCGGTGGCGCGTTCCAGCATGGAGGCGATCTTGGTGACCGAGACGACATCGAGGTCCAGGGATAGCGAGCAGGCCTGTTCGACCCGGTCGGCGCCGTAGCGGCGGACCAGGCCCAGCAGCCGGTAGACGGTGCGCATCCGGGTCCAGGGCAGCCGGTCATCGAGGATGCGTTCGGCGTAGATCCCGACGCTGGGGCCGTGCGCGGCGCAGGCGGTGATCAACGCCGCCACATCCCGCAGGGCGTATCCGGTCTTGTGTTCGGCCAGGTCAGCGGGGTCGGTGCTGCGCCCACCGGCGGGTTGGCGGGGGTGGACCTTGACCAGCACGCCACGGCGGTAGAACTTCACCAGCTCGGTGTCGGCGCGCACGTCCAGGTACTGGCCGATCCAGCACTCGGGCAGCGAATACAGGGCTTTGGCGACCTCGGCGTGGAAATCGCGGTGCACCTTGACGGTCTTGAACACCGGCACGTCATAGACCCCCGGCACCGGCAACAGCCGGGACTGCTCCTCAGCGGTGAACAACTGCGCCGGCTGCGCGCAGGTGGTGCCGTGGATGCGGGTGCCCGCCGTGTCAGGACACCACACCGTCGCGGCGTCCTGCGCCTGTTGCAGGCTGGTGAAGGTTTCGCCGTCGAAGAAGTTTCGGCGCACGTACTGCACGGCGCGTTCCACCCGTGGCTTGTCCTTCGGCGAGGCCACCCTCGCGGGATCGGTCAGGAACCCGACATGGCCGGCGTAGTCCAGCCAACCCTGGCTGAACTGGGGGTTTGACCGCATCCGCGTCGGCGATCACCGGCTTGAGGTTGTCGGGGATCAGCACCGCGAACACCCCGCCGAAGAACGCCCACGCCGCCTGGCAGCCGGCGATCACCGCGGTCAGGGTGAGCCTGTCAAGTTTTCTGTGTAAGTCGTCGTCTGTCTGATGTTGGTGTCGGTGTGTTTATAGGTAGCGTTCGATGCGGTCTGGGTAGACCAGGGCGAGTTGTTCGAGTGCCTTTTTCCAGTTGGTGACCACCTGTCCTTCTACGAGGCGTCCGGGTGCTGTTCGGCAGAGTTTCTGGCCGCGTTCCTTAGCTCGCTCGGCGGCGCGTTTGTCCTCGATGTTGCAGATCGCCAGCCAGAGCAGTTTCACGACCGAGGCGTCGTTGGGAAACTGGCCGCGGTTCTTGATGACCTTGCGCATCTGGTAATTCAGCGATTCGATCGAATTGGTCGTATAGATCACCCGACGCAACTCGGGCGGGAACGCCAGGAACGGGATGAACTGCTCCCAGGCTCTCTCGAAAGCCTTTGTCACCGTGGGGTTCTTCTTCCCCAACTCTGAGGTGGTAAACGCCTCGAGTTCGGCGCGGGCCGCCTCGGCGTTGGGCGCGGTGTAGATCGGCCTGAGCGCTGCGGCGACGGCTTTGCGGTCGCCGTAGGACACAAACCGCAACGCGTTGCGGATCAGGTGCACTACGCAGGTCTGCACAGCAGCTTCAGACCAGGTCGCTGCGATCGCTTCCGGGAACCCGGTCAGCCCGTCGCAGCACACGATGAGCACGTCTTTGATGCCGCGATTGGCCAGATCCGAGCACACTGACGCCCAGAACGACGCTCCCTCGTTGGGCTGGACCCAGATGCCCAGGACATGCTTGACGCCCTCCATATCGACGCCCACGGCGATGTGAGCGGCTTTATTGCGGGTGTGGCCGCCGTCTTTGACCTTCACGATCATCGCGTCGAGGTAGATGACCGGATACAGCGGCTCCAGCGGCCGGCGCTGCCAGGACAGCACCTCATCGGAGATCTCGTCGACGATCTTGGAGATCGTCTCATGCGACACATCAGTGCCGATCGTGGAGAGCAGATGAAATTGGATGTCCCGCAATGTCATTCCGCCGGCATACAGGGAAATGATCATGTCATCGAGGCCACCGATACGCCGCTGCCCCTTGGGCACCAGCTGCGGAGTGAACGAACCGTCACGGTCTCGGGGCACCTCCAGTGGCACCGGCCCCGCCTCGGACTGCACCGTCTTGGGTGAGCTGCCATTACGGGCATTCGGCAGCGCCCGCCCGATCGGGTCGCCCTTCTCGTAGCCGAGGTGATCGGTCAGTTCGGCGGCCAACCCGCGTTCCAGCGCGAGCTTAATCAACCCCGGCAGCAGCCCGCCCTCACCGGTCAGGGCCACCTCGCCCGTGTCGATCTGAGCCAGCAGATCATCAACCGCGCCCGAGGCTCGAAGCGCCTCGGCCATCTCCACAGTGGAACCCACCTCAACCAGCGATGAATCCCTGTCCTTGCCTGTCGTCACGTCCTGCGATCCTTCCGTTAACAGGACTTACACAGACCATCTGACACGCCCGTCAGGGTCTGCGAGTAGGACAGCCACACGAACATGTGCCGGGAGTACACCGCGGTGAAGATCAGCGCATACACCTTGCGGCGGCGCCCGTCGGCGGCGTCGGTGAGCATCCCCAGATAGCCGAAGTCGACCTGGCACTCCACCCCGGGATCACCGTCGGCGACGCGCACCGTGAGGTCTTTGCGCCCGAAACCGCAACGCTGCCTGGCAAATCGGTGCAATGTCCGATACGGCACCACACAGCCCTGCCGGGCCAGAAGGGTGTGGATCTTGATCACCGTCAACGGCCGATGCTCACCAGAGCCGGCCACCCACTTGGTGATCTGCTCCTCGAACCCCAATAACTGCTCCCACGCCGCACCATGCCCATCAGGGCGCACCGGACGCACCGCCTCGGCCACCATCCCGATCAACGCGGGTCCGTCAGATTAACGGTGTAAGCGGCATCTTCGGTTAGGTGGTTTCGCTGCCCGGCATGCGGTCGGCGAAGGTGATCGCGAAGGCGTTCAGTGCTGGTTTCCAGCGCATGGTCCATCGCTTCTGTCCGGTCCCGGTCGGGTCCAGTGACCGGGTGACCAAGTATAGGCATTTCAGCGCTGCCTGCTCGGTCGGGAAATGACCGCGGGCCCGGACAGCGCGCCGGTAGCGGGCGTTCAACGATTCAATGGCGTTGGTCGAACAGATCACCTTCCTTATCTCGGTGTCGTAGTCCAGGAACGGTATGAATTCACTCCAGGCGTTGCGCCACAACCTAATTGCTGCCGGATATCGGTTACCCCACTCGGCCTCGAACGCGTCCAGCGCCGCCGCTGCAGCCTCAGCGTTGACCGCGGTGTAGATCGGTCGCAACGCCTTGGCGATCGCGTCGCGGTGCTGGCGCCCGGCGTAGCGGAACGTGCCGCGGATCAAATGGATGACACACGTCTGCACGACCGTGTCGGGAAACGCCGCGCCTACCGATTGCGGCAACCCTTTGAGTCCGTCGCAGACCAGGAAGAAGATGTCGGCCACCCCGCGGTTCTTCAACTCGGTCAGCACGGCCAGCCAGTACTTGGCCGACTCCCCGTCGCCCTCGCCGGCCCACATCCCCAGTACGTCGCGGTGCCCGGCCAGATCCACCCCGATTGCCGCGTAGACCGGGCGGGGGCCGACCTGGCCGTCGCGGATCTTGACGTGCAGGGCGTCGATGAACACCGCGGCGTACACGCGCTCCAGCGGGCGGGTGTGCCAGGCAGTCATCTCCTCGACCACACGGTCAGTGATCCGACTGATCGTGTCCTTGGAGACTGCCGCACCGTAGATGTCGGCGAAATGGGCGCTGATCTCGCCGGTGGTCAGCCCGCGGGCATACAACGACAACACCACCTCATCAACATCGGTCAGGCGGCGTTGACGCTTCTTGACGATCTCGGGTTCGAAGCTGCCCGCCCGGTCGCGCGGCACATCGATCTCGATCTGCCCGCACGCATCGGTGAGCACGGTCTTAGCACGGGTTCCGTTGCGGGAGTTGCCGAGCCGTACCCGGCCGGATCGTGACGGTCATAGCCCAGATGCTCGGACAATTCCTCGTCCAGGGCGGTCTCGATGACCGTCTTGGTCATCGCCTTGAGCAACCCACCCGGACCGGTCAGCGATACGCCGGCCTCGCGGGCCTGACGCACCAGCTCCCGGGCGACCTCGAGCTCGTCGACCTCACGGCTATCCGGGACTGCAATGGCCGCTGCGGCGGCCTCATCATCGGGATTCTGTGATAGCTCCACAGCCACGACAGTTTCGGTCATCATGCGACCTTTCCGGCCCCGACACACCGGGGCCGATCAGGCCGTTTACACCCTTACTGCGACAGTCCCATCAACGCGTCATCGACCGCGCCCAGATCGTCGTCGTGAGGTTCCCCCGAAAGCGTGGAGGCATCGACAATAGGGGTCGAGATGCCAGAGAAACGGAAGAAGTACGACCGGGAGTTTCGTGAGGGTGCTGTCCGGATCGTCGAGGAGACGGGCAAGCCGATCGCGGCGGTCGCGCGGGATCTCGGGGTGCATGAGGGCACGCTGGGTAACTGGGTGGCTCGTGCGCGGGAGGCCCGTGAGGGCCGCGGTGAATTGACCCGCGATGACCTCGAGGAGCTGAAACGCCTGCGCAGGGAGGTCGCCGAGCTGCGGATGGAGCGTGATGTCCTCAAGCGATCGGTGGTCCTGTGGGTGAAGGAGGCGACGAAGTGAGCGTGGCACGCTTTGTCGCCGACCAGAGGACCAACTACCGAGTGCCCCATTCCTTGACCTGCGCCTTGTTGGGGATCAGCGTGTCCTGGTTCTACAAGTGGCTGGCGCGTGCCGGCGACCCCGACGGGCTGCACACCGACACCGATCGGCGCCGCGCCGCCCTCGACGACGCGGTCAGGGCCGCGTTCGCCAAGGCCAAGGGGGTGCACGGGTCGCCGCGGCTGGTGTCCGATCTGCGTGATCTGGGCTGGACGGTCTCGGAGAATACGGTCGCCGAGTCGATGCGCCGCCAAGGTCTGGTTGCCCGCAGGATCCGCCGCCGCGGCGGCTCACCCGGCAGGACAAGACCGCGCCGAAGTTCCCTGACCTGCTCAAACGGGGCTTCACCGCGGCGGCGCCGAACACCAAATGGGTGGGGGATATGACCGAGATTCCCACCGCCTGCGGCAAGTTGTACCTGGCGACGGTGATCGATCTGTACAGCCGCCGACTGCTGGGGGCGGCGACCTCTCGGCATCCGGACGCCACGCTGGCGTGTGCCGCATTGGAGATGGCCGTGGTCGCCCGTGGTGGCCGGGAGGCGATCTGGTGCGACGACGAAGCTCAGCGGGTCATCTTCCACACCGACCGCGGGTCGACCTACACCGCCCAGGCGTTCCGGGCGCTGTGCACCACGCTGGGTGTGCGTCAGTCGATGGGACGAGTGGGGTCGTGCTTCGACAACGCCGCCGCGGAGGCGTTCTTCTCCTCGCTGGAATGGGAAGTGCTGTCCCGCAACACTTTCAGTGATACCATCCAAGCGCGGGCCATCGTCATCGACTGGTGCTACACCTTCTACAACCACCAACGACGACACAGCGCCGCAGACGGACTCTCACCCGTCAACTATGAGATCAGGGAAAACCAACCGAAGCCCGAAGCGGCTTAAGAAACCCTCCACGATCTCGGGGGAACCACAGTCGCGGCGCAGACCAGCTGCCTGGGCGGCCTCGACATAGCGGCGCACCGTTTTGCGGTCCAGACCGCAATGCGCGGCGATCGTCCGGTACCCGGGGCCGGTAGGCCCGCGACCCCCAGCCAGACCCGCAGCACTTCCCTGATCTCGTTCACACTGACCTCCCGAAAAGCCATGCCGGCGACCTCCGTGACTTGAACCGTCACGGCGATCGAACGAACAAATGACGAGACCACCGACGCGACGCGCCGGTGGTCCCATAACTGGCAATCCAGGTGGCCCCATCACCCTGGCAAAAATCAGGTCACACTGGTCCCATCCTCATGGCAGGCGACACCGTTTCTGCCCGATGTGGTGCGCGAATGGCGCGACAGCCATCCCGGTGAAGCAGTCCCCGACGGCCTGGTGTTGACCCAGCCCTGGTCGGCCACCAGTGCGGAGAAGACCCGCGGCATCCCCGACCGGGTCATCTACTACCAGTTCCGCGCTGATCGGGCGCGGCGCACGCTACGCGGCATCGACGAGCAGGTCCGCAAGGCCGAACGTGCCGTGGACGGGCACGCTCCGGTCAAACGCAACCGCTACATCCAGCTGGCCGGCGCCACCAAGGCGGTCAACCGCACCCTGGAGGCCAAGACCCGGGCGTTGGCCGGCTGGAAGGGCTACACCACCAACCTGACCAGCGCGTCCTCGACGTTCGTCATCGATGCTTATCACCAGCTGTGGCACATCGAGAAGAGCTTCCGGATGTCCAAGCACGACCTGCAGGCCCGCCCGATCTATCACCACCTGCGCGATTCCATCGAGGCTCACCTGAGCATCGTGGTCGCCGCGATGGCCGTAAGCCACCACATCGAGACCCAGACCGGCTGGAGCATCAAGAAATTCGTCCGCACCGCACGCCGCTACCGCACCGTGAAAATCCAGGCCGGAACCCAGACCCTCACCGCCGCTGACCCGCTACCCGACGACCTCCGCTCCGCTCTGCTCAAAAACCGCAGCGACGGTGCGCACTAAATTGAGCCAAGTCGGGACGGCTGGCGCCGGCAGGAGCTGATCGACACCGGTCAGCTCCCGGGTCTCAACCGCGCCGAGCAGGCCGAGCTTGCCGCGGCCAACAAGCGCGTTCGGGAACTCGAGACTGAGGTGGGGTCGCGTCCGAAAGTGGGTGTAAAAAGCACCGGCCGGTTCGCGGCTTCGTCGTGAGCATACGGGTTGGGGGACTCAAGCGACAGGCCTCTTGCAGCTGCCGCTGATGGTGTCGGGGACAACGGGCAGCGGGTTCGGTAGCTTGGCTGCGGAATGCTTTGGCACGCCCAGGGCTGATGCGGTAGGTCCCAGAGATGTTCAGCTGGAGAGGGTTTGGGCGGCGTCGGTCAGTACGTTGAACGCGGCGTCGAGGCGGTCTTGGCGGCGGCGGTTGGGTTCGTGGTTGGCTTCGGCGGCCACGAACCCGATCAGCTCTTCGAGTTCGTCGGCATTGGTCAGTAAGGCAGCGCCGTTTGGGTGGGCGCGCATGCCATACACCAGTCGCTCGCAGTTGGGGTCAAGCAGCATCAGGTCGCGTAACACGGCGGCGGTCTTGTCGCTGACGATGACCTCCTCGAGGGCGTCGGCAAGGCTGAGTCCGCGGCGGCGCAGGTCGTATGGGGAATCTGCCCAGTTGCTGATCACCCCCTCGTCGTCGCAGACGCTGCACGACCATCGGATCGGCGCCGATGCCTCGGCCGAGGCGATGGCGATGGTCATCCGTCCGGGGCAGCGTCGGTGGGCCGGTCGGCGCCGACACGGCAATGCCGATACCCACCGATCACCGACCTCGCCGGCGGTGCCCGCCCGGACTATGTCGCCCAAGTGCTGCGCGAGGCGCCGCGCGGGACCCGAAGCGTCGTGCGGCATGTCGAGGAAGTGATGCAGATCAGCGACCAACACGTCGCCACACTGTACCGGCGCCCAGCCACGGCGTTCTTGCATACCGATCGTCGGCGGCCCTGCCTACGATCATGGGTCGTGATGCTGCGATGTACTGCCAGGGTGTTGGCGCTGCTGGGGGTGTCTGAGCCGGCCATCGGCGAAGCCTGCGCGACCGACTGGTATGCCCACATGGTCTGGATCGACCGACGCAAATGCCTGCTGGTGACCCACGCCGGGACCTTGTTCTCGGTGTTCATGCCCAACGTCACCGCCGCGGGGCTTGCGCCCGATCGGCCCGCCGGTCGTCTCGGCGATCCAGGCCGCGCTGCACGCCGAAGGCCTGCCCGTGGATACGCTGGGCGATCTTGATCCCCAGCAGGTGGCCGTGGCCAAGACCGCTGACCGCCGCATTCTGGGCACCATCAACGACCTCGCGTTTACCACCGAACACGTCATCGCCACCGCTGGCGGCCTGGCCCGCTGCGACATCGACGCACTGCACCACGGCCTGCACCGCACCATCAACAGCATCACCGGCTACATCCCACCGATCGACCTGGTCACGGCAAGCCGTCAAGACCAGCGGTAATAGAGCCGTCCTCCTGCCTGAGCGGAGGTGTCGGTTCCAGTCGGAAACTGAACCCGGCGAAGCAACACAGGGTCGCTACGCGGTGGCCGAAATGGGATCTGCGGGGTCGGTGTCGCCACTCGTGGCGGAGGGCGGCGGCCGCAGTTCACGGGGTGGGTCGAGCAGTGATCGGCGTAGGTCTTGGAGCAATCGGGTGCCGACCGGTGTCATGGTCAGGCCGCGCCAACCGGCCGAGGCGCGGTCGAGTACGGCCCACACCAAGCTGATGGCGCTGGTCTCGCCGGGGAATCGGCCGATGACCTTGGTCCGTCGCTTGGTCTCCCCAAACGAGCGCTCAATAAGATTCGAATGCCGAACGCGCCCATGGTGTTCGACCGGGAATCGCAGATAGGCGGTCAACCCTGCTTTGTCGGTGAGCAGGATCCGCATCGCTGCCGGGTAGAGGTCGCAGTATTTGGCGGCGAACGCCTCGATCCGCTTGTCGATGATCTCGACCAGCCCAGGCCCCGGTTCAACCGTCAGATCGGTGGTATCGAAGATGGCCCAGTAGCCGTCGCGGACCTCGGCATGCATCCCGGTGGGAATCTTGGCGAGCACGTTGCGAAGTCGATGAATAAGACATCTCTGGCGCAACGCTTTTGGGTAGATCTGTTCAATGGCCGCGATCAGGCCCTTGGCGCCGTCGGAGACGACCAACAGCGGAGTGCCAAGGCCGCGCTCGCCCAGATCGGTCAGGAAGTCGGCCCACGCGTCGGTCGACTCGCCGGTCCCGGGCGCCAACCCGACGAACACCGGCTTGCCCTCGGTGGTGATGCCCCAGGCGGCCAGCACCGGCTCGGCCGGCGACCCGGGATGCATCCGAAAGAAGCTCGCGTCCAAAAACAGGTAGTCCAGCGTGATCTCGTCGAGTCGACGACGCGCCCACGCCTGGTACTCGGCTCGGATCGCCTTACACACTTCCGAGACCGTGGATTTGGAGATCGCGGCCTGATCGCCGAGTGTTTCGGCGAGGGTGGCCTGCACGTCGCGCACCGACAGCCCACGGACGAACGAGGCGATCACCAGCGTCTCCAGGGCGTTGGTTCTCGTGACGTGCTTGCCGAACAACCGCGACGCGAACGCTGCGGTGGCGCCGCGCAGCTTCGGCCGCTCCAACGTAACCGGCCCAGTGGTGGTCTTGACCATCACCGGCCGATACCCGTTGCGTGAGCCGCCGTTAGCGTCGGGACAGTCCGCGGCGCGTTGGTAGCGTTCGCGACCGAGGAACTCGGTGACCTCGGCCTCCAGGGCCGCCTGCATCAACAGTTGAGCGCCCAGACGGGCGACTTCTTCGAGGGTCTCCGAAAGATCCCGATCCTCGGCAAACAGAGCGTCGATCTTGGTGCGGATGCGATCGGTAGCTGATACTCGAACAGGCACGGGCGTGACTCCTTCTTCGCAGACTTGCAGGTCGTGAAGCGGAACCTACGCCCGTGCTCCCCATTTACACCGGATCCCGGACACGACCCTCTACCGCGACCACCAGCTCCGCGCCATCGTCGACGAACACCGCACCCGACAAACCGACGCCCGCACCCTGTGGGCTTGACCCCGTTTGGTGGACACAGGGTCAGGCGGCTTGTGCCGTCTGAGTGATCCGGTTCTCGTAGTCGACCGGGCAGATCATGCCGATCGCCGAGTGGCGCCGGCGGCGGTTGTAGACCCGCTCGATCCAGTCGCCGACGGCGAGCTTAGCGGCCGCCTGGGTGGGCCACAAGTAGCGGTCGTAGAACTCGACTTTCAGTGTGGCCCAGAATGATTCCTGCTGGGCGTTGTCCCAGCACACCCGGTACGGCCCACCGAGCGGGTCAGGTTGTGATCGTGGGCGAACCGGGCCAACTGCGCGCTGGTGAACTGGCAGCCGCGGTCAGCGTGCAGCACCACCTGCTCGGCCAGCTCGCCGCGCATCGCCACGGCCATCGCCACGGCCGCCTCGACCAGGTCAGTGCGCATGTGGTCATCGATGGCCCAGCCGATCACCCGTCTGCTGCAGCCGTCGCGGACCGCACACAAGTACAGCCAGCCCTCACCGGTACGCAAATAGGTGATGTCCGACGTCCAGACCCGGTCGAGTTCGCCGGCATCGAAGTGGCGTTTGACCAGGTCTTTGGGCACCGGAGCATCCAGATCGACGATCGTGGTCACGGGCGAGAAGGTGCGCGGGCTGATGCCGGCCAGGCCCTGGCGGCGCATCGAGGCGGCCACCGTCTTGCGCGACACCGTCTCACCGCCATCGCGCAGGTCGGCCAGGATCCGCGGGGCGCCGTACACGCCGTCAGAGGCCTTGTGGAAGGCTGCGACCTTGGCATCCAACTCGGCGCGCCGGCAAGCCGCCGCCGACGGTCCGCCGGCCTGAGTCTTGCGCCACTTGTAGAACCCTGAGCGAGAGACTTCCAGCAGTTCGCACATCCGGGTGATCGCGTAGGTGGCCTTCTCCGCTTCGATCAGAACGTAGGCGTCTACGGGTTCTGTTCGGAGGCGAAGAAGGCCGCGGCTTTTTTCAAAAACTGCCGGTCTAACCGTAACTCGGCGTTCTCTTTGCGCAGCCGCTCCAACTCGGCCCGCTCATCGGCATCAAGCACCGCGCCATTATCGCCGCCGTCGTCGCGGGCCTGGCGCACCCAGCGCCCGAGCAACTGCTCACCCACGCCGATCTCCGCAGCCACGTGGGCGATCGGACGACCCGTCTCGATCACCAGGCGGGCAGCCTGCTCCCGAAACACGGGGGTGTACTTCTTCCGCTTGCCCGACATACCGACATCCTTCCCGCGGGACCAGCAGTCCCACCAGTCAGGTGTCCACCATCAGGGGTCAACTGAGGTTCCCCCGAAAGCGTGGAGGCATCGACAATAGGGGTCGAGAGGGACTGTCGCAGTAAGGGTGTAAACGGCCTGATCGGCCCCGGTGTGTCGGGGCCGGAAAGGTCGCATGATGACCGAAACTGTCGTGGCTGTGGAGCTATCACAGAATCCCGATGATGAGGCCGCCGCAGCGGCCATTGCAGTCCCGGATAGCCGTGAGGTCGACGAGCTCGAGGTCGCCCGGGAGCTGGTGCGTCAGGCCCGCGAGGCCGGCGTATCGCTGACCGGTCCGGGTGGGTTGCTCAAGGCGATGACCAAGACGGTCATCGAGACCGCCCTGGACGAGGAATTGTCCGAGCATCTGGGCTATGACCGTCACGATCCGGCCGGGTACGGCTCGGGCAACTCCCGCAACGGAACCCGTGCTAAGACCGTGCTCACCGATGCGTGCGGGCAGATCGAGATCGATGTGCCGCGCGACCGGGCGGGGCAGCTTCGAACCCGAGATCGTCAAGAAGCGTCAACGCCGCCTGACCGATGTTGATGAGGTGGTGTTGTCGTTGTATGCCCGCGGGCTGACCACCGGCGAGATCAGCGCCCATTTCGCCGACATCTACGGTGCGGCAGTCTCCAAGGACACGATCAGTCGGATCACTGACCGTGTGGTCGAGGAGATGACTGCCTGGCACACCCGCCCGCTGGAGCGCGTGTACGCCGCGGTGTTCATCGACGCCCTGCACGTCAAGATCCGCGACGGCCAGGTCGGCCCCCGCCCGGTCTACGCGGCAATCGGGGTGGATCTGGCCGGGCACCGCGACGTACTGGGGATGTGGGCCGGCGAGGGCGACGGGGAGTCGGCCAAGTACTGGCTGGCCGTGCTGACCGAGTTGAAGAACCGCGGGTGGCCGACATCTTCTTCCTGGTCTGCGACGGACTCAAAGGGTTGCCGCAATCGGTAGGCGCGGCGTTTCCCGACACGGTCGTGCAGACGTGTGTCATCCATTTGATCCGCGGCACGTTCCGCTACGCCGGGCGCCAGCACCGCGACGCGATCGCCAAGGCGTTGCGACCGATCTACACCGCGGTCAACGCTGAGGCTGCAGCGGCGGCGCTGGACGCGTTCGAGGCCGAGTGGGGTAACCGATATCCGGCAGCAATTAGGTTGTGGCGCAACGCCTGGAGTGAATTCATACCGTTCCTGGACTACGACACCGAGATAAGGAAGGTGATCTGTTCGACCAACGCCATTGAATCGTTGAACGCCCGCTACCGGCGCGCTGTCCGGGCCCGCGGTCATTTCCCGACCGAGCAGGCAGCGCTGAAATGCCTATACTTGGTCACCCGGTCACTGGACCCGACCGGGACCGGACAGAAGCGATGGACCATGCGCTGGAAACCAGCACTGAACGCCTTCGCGATCACCTTCGCCGACCGCATGCCGGGCAGCGAAACCACCTAACCGAAGATGCCGCTTACACCGTTAATCTGACGGACCCGGTCGAGATGCCAGAGAAACGGAAGAAGTACGACCGGGAGTTTCGTGAGGGTGCTGTCCGGATCGTCGAGGAGACGGGCAAGCCGATCGCGGCGGTCGCGCGGGATCTCGGGGTGCATGAGGGCACGCTGGGTAACTGGGTGGCTCGTGCGCGGGAGGCCCGTGAGGGCCGCGGTGAATTGACCCGCGATGACCTCGAGGAGCTGAAACGCCTGCGCAGGGAGGTCGCCGAGCTGCGGATGGAGCGTGATGTCCTCAAGCGATCGGTGGTCCTGTGGGTGAAGGAGGCGACGAAGTGAGCGTGGCACGCTTTGTCGCCGACCAGAGGACCAACTACCGAGTGCCCCATTCCTTGACCTGCGCCTTGTTGGGGATCAGCGTGTCCTGGTTCTACAAGTGGCTGGCGCGTGCCGGCGACCCCGACGGGCTGCACACCGACACCGATCGGCGCCGCGCCGCCCTCGACGACGCGGTCAGGGCCGCGTTCGCCAAGGCCAAGGGGGTGCACGGGTCGCCGCGGCTGGTGTCCGATCTGCGTGATCTGGGCTGGACGGTCTCGGAGAATACGGTCGCCGAGTCGATGCGCCGCCAAGGTCTGGTTGCCCGCAGGATCCGCCGCCGCGGCGGCTCACCCGGCAGGACAAGACCGCGCCGAAGTTCCCTGACCTGCTCAAACGGGGCTTCACCGCGGCGGCGCCGAACACCAAATGGGTGGGGGATATGACCGAGATTCCCACCGCCTGCGGCAAGTTGTACCTGGCGACGGTGATCGATCTGTACAGCCGCCGACTGCTGGGGGCGGCGACCTCTCGGCATCCGGACGCCACGCTGGCGTGTGCCGCATTGGAGATGGCCGTGGTCGCCCGTGGTGGCCGGGAGGCGATCTGGTGCGACGACGAAGCTCAGCGGGTCATCTTCCACACCGACCGCGGGTCGACCTACACCGCCCAGGCGTTCCGGGCGCTGTGCACCACGCTGGGTGTGCGTCAGTCGATGGGACGAGTGGGGTCGTGCTTCGACAACGCCGCCGCGGAGGCGTTCTTCTCCTCGCTGGAATGGGAAGTGCTGTCCCGCAACACTTTCAGTGATACCATCCAAGCGCGGGCCATCGTCATCGACTGGTGCTACACCTTCTACAACCACCAACGACGACACAGCGCCGCAGACGGACTCTCACCCGTCAACTATGAGATCAGGGAAAACCAACCGAAGCCCGAAGCGGCTTAAGAAACCCTCCACGATCTCGGGGGAACCACACAACCCCAAAACCAACCGAAGCCCGAAGCGGCTTAAGAAACCCTCCACGATCTCGGGGGAACCACAAAGTCACCAGTGGCCACCTGACCGTCACACAAGCGGCAAACCAGTACGGGCCTCAGTTGACCCCTGATGGTGGACACCTGACTGGTGGGACTGCTGGTCCCGCGGGAAGGATGTCGGTATGTCGGGCAAGCGGAAGAAGTACACCCCCGTGTTTCGGGAGCAGGCTGCCCGCCTGGTGATCGAGACGGGTCGTCCGATCGCCCACGTGGCTGCGGAGATCGGCGTGGGTGAGCAGTTGCTCGGGCGCTGGGTGCGCCAGGCCCGCGACGACGGCGGCGATAATGGCGCGGTGCTTGATGCCGATGAGCGGGCCGAGTTGGAGCGGCTGCGCAAAGAGAACGCCGAGTTACGGTTAGACCGGCAGTTTTTGAAAAAAGCCGCGGCCTTCTTCGCCTCCGAACAGAACCCGTAGACGCCTACGTTCTGATCGAAGCGGAGAAGGCCACCTACGCGATCACCCGGATGTGCGAACTGCTGGAAGTCTCTCGCTCAGGGTTCTACAAGTGGCGCAAGACTCAGGCCGGCGGACCGTCGGCGGCGGCTTGCCGGCGCGCCGAGTTGATGCCAAGGTCGCAGCCTTCCACAAGGCCTCTGACGGCGTGTACGGCGCCCGCGGATCCTGGCCGACCTGCGCGATGGCGGTGAGACGGTGTCGCGCAAGACGGTGGCCGCCTCGATGCGCCGCCAGGGCTGGCCGGCATCAGCCCGCGCACCTTCTCGCCCGTGACCACGATCGTCGATCTGGATGCTCCGGTGCCCAAAGACCTGGTCAAACGCCACTTCGATGCCGGCGAACTCGACCGGGTCTGGACGTCGGACATCACCTATTTGCGTACCGGTGAGGGCTGGCTGTACTTGTGTGCGGTCCGCGACGGCTGCAGCAGACGGGTGATCGGCTGGGCCATCGATGACCACATGCGCACTGACCTGGTCGAGGCGGCCGTGGCGATGGCAGTGGCGATGCGCGGCGAGCTGGCCGAGCAGGTGGTGCTGCACGCTGACCGCGGCTGCCAGTTCACCAGCGCGCAGTTGGCCCGGTTCGCCCACGATCACAACCTGACCCGCTCGGTGGGCCGTACCGGGGTGTGCTGGGACAACGCCCAGCAGGAATCATTCTGGGCCACACTGAAAGTCGAGTTCTACGACCGCTACTTGTGGCCCACCCAGGCGGCCGCTAAGCTCGCCGTCGGCGACTGGATCGAGCGGGTCTACAACCGCCGCCGGCGCCACTCGGCGATCGGCATGATCTGCCCGGTCGACTACGAGAACCGGATCACTCAGACGGCACAAGCCGCCTGACCCTGTGTCCACCAAACGGGGTCAAGCCCAGGGCTGTCGCGCCAACACATCTACCGCCTACTCGCCCGCTACCACGAAGGCGGGCTCGACGCCGTCGACCCCCGCTCACGGCGCCCGAACAGCAACCCTCGCGCCGTGTCCGACGACGTCATCATCGCCATCGTCACGCTGCGCGAAACGCTGACCGCCGGCGGCCTTGACGCCGGACCCCTGACTCTGCAGTGGCACCTGGGCCAACGCGGTCTGCCGGTGCCCTCGACCTCGACCATCCGACGCATCCTGCACCACCACGGCCTGATCACCCCGCAGCCGCGCAAGCGCCCCAAAAGCTCCTACCGACGCTTTGCCGCGTCCCAACCCAATGAATGCTGGCAATCCGACTTCACCCACTGGGCCCTGGCCGACGGCACCGACACCGAGATCTTGTCCTGGCTCGACGACTGCTCTCGCTACCTGCTGACCTGCACCGCATACCCCCGCGTCACCGTCGGTGACGTCGTGGCCAGCTTCACCGACACCGCCGCCATCTACGGGCTGCCCGCCGCCACGCTGACTGACAACGGCTCGGTCTACACCTCACGATTCACTCACGGCCACAACGACTTCGAGCGCCTGCTCAATAGCCTCGGCGTCACTCAAAAGAACGGCCACCCCGGCCACCCGCAAACACAAGGAAAAATTGAGCGCTTCCACCGAACCCTTAAACTCTGGCTCGGCCAACACCGGCGTCCCTCGACACTGGACGAGCTACAACAGCTGCTCGACACCTTCGCCACGATCTACAACACCGAACGACCCCACCGCGCCCACCGCCCCAGCGCCACACCGCACACCGTCTACCACGCACTGCCCAAAGCACACCCCGCCACAGTCACCGAGCACTTCCGCATCCGCCACGACACTGAACCGTCCTGGTCTGGATGGAGACCTGGGTTATGCCACCTCCGCGATGGAGGTGACGGTGTCACGGTAGCGGTTCTCGTATCCGACCGGCGAGAGATAGCCGAGAGACGAGTGCAGGCGGGTGGTGTTGTACCAATGCACCCAGCTGGCGGTTTCGCGTTCGACTTCGGCGCGGCCGGTCCAGGATTTGTGGCGGTCGATCAGTTCGGTCTTGTACAGCCCGATCGCTGATTCCATCAGCGCGTTATCCAGGGCGTCACCGACCGAGCCGATCGAGCCGGCGATCCCCGAATCACGCAGCGCCTCGGTGAACGTCAGCGAGGTGTATTGGCTGCCGGCATCGGAATGATGAACCAATCCTGTTGTGGTGAAACGGAAATCAGTCCTACGGCGGGTGAACACGGCTTGTTCGAGGACGCTGGTCACCAGTGGGGTGGCCTTGGTCGACATCACCCGCCATCCCAGGATCCGCCGCGAGTACACATCGACGCAGAACGCGGTGTAGACGAACCCGGCCAGCGTCCAGGTGTAGGTGAAATCAGCTACCCACCACTGATCCGGACGGGCCGGCACACCCCATTGGCGGTCGATGAGATCGGGATGCCGGGCCGCGGTCGCATCGGCGGTGGTGGTGACCGTGCGACGCTTTCCGCGCACCGCGCCGGTGATTCCGCACAGGCGCATCAGCCGGCCCACTTGATCCCGGCCAACTTCGTGACCAGCGTGTTTCATCGCATGCCAGAGCTTGCGCACCCCGTAGAGCCCCCGATTGGCCACGAACAGCTCGTGCACGGTGTTGGCGGCGTGCGCATCGGCCCAGTCGGTGTCACTGACCGGGCCGCGAGCCTTGGCCGCGTAGTAGGTGGACGGGGCGATCGGCAGCCCGTGCTCACCCAGCACGGCGCAGATCGGGTCGACCCCGTAACGGTCCCGGTGAGCGTCGATGTAGTCGACGATCACCGCAGTCGGCGGTCGACCTCCGCCGCGGCGAAAAACGCTGACGCTGTCTTGAGGATCTCATTGGCCCTGCGTAACTCGGCGACCTCCTTGCGCAACGCCACCACCTCGGCCGACTGATCGCCTCCGTCGTCACTGACCGTCGAGCGGCTACCGAAGTGGCGGTCCTCGACCCAGTTACGCAACGTCGCCTGATTGATCCCCAGCAGCTCTCCGACATGGCGGCGAGCCGCCAACTTCGAATCATCACTATGAGCCAAACGGTCGTGATACATCCGTACCGCCCGCTCACGGGTCTCTGGATCGAACTTCCTCGGCGCAGCCACAACCACATCCTCCTGGTGCGATCACGATCTCCACCAGACCCAGGACGGTTCACACCGTCGACCAATTCGGCAAGCTCACCCTGCGCTACGGCAGCCGCTTACACCACCTCGGCATCGGCCGCGAACACGCCCACACCCCGGTCCTGATCCTCGTAGCCACTCAAACCGTCACCGTCATCAGCAAAACCGGCCACCACCTCATCGGCAGCCACCACATCGACCCCGACCGCAACTACTGGCGCAACCAACAGAAAAACCCCGGCCGATGGCCGGGGCAATCTGTCACCGATGACGCGACTCAGGTGTAACCCATGACGCGACTCATCACAGATGTGTCCGAGGGGGGACTTGAACCCCCACGCCCGTTAATAGGGCACTAGCACCTCAAGCTAGCGCGTCTGCCATTCCGCCACTCGGACCTGCTGTGGGCGCCTAAGGCTATCGGATTCCCCGCCCCGGCCCCAAACCCAGCCCCAAACCCAGGGGAAGGGTCCATTCGGCGATCAATGGTAGGAAAGGGAACTGTGAGTGGTCCAATTCCGGGTCGGCCGACACCCAGCGACGAAGTCGTCGACCTCGTCAGCACCCTCATCAGGTTCGACACCTCCAACACCGGTGACCCCACCACCACGAAGGGGGAGGCCGAGTGCGCCCGCTGGGTCGCCGAGCAGCTCGCCGAGGTCGGTCTGGAGAGCGAGTACATCGAGGCCGGCGCTCCGGGCCGGGCCAATGTCTTCGCCCGCCTCCCGGGGGCGGACCGGTCGCGCGGCGCCTTGATGCTGCACGGACACCTCGACGTGGTGCCTGCCGAGGCCGCCGACTGGAGTGTGCACCCGTTCTCCGGGGCCATCGAGGACGGTTACGTGTGGGGGCGCGGCGCGGTCGACATGAAAGACATGGTCGGGATGATCATCGCGGTCGCCCGACACTTCAAGCGCGCCGGCGTCGTCCCCCCGCGCGACCTGGTCTTCGCGTTCGTCTCCGACGAGGAGGCCGGCGGCAACTACGGGTGCAAATGGCTGGTCGAGAACCGCCCCGATCTGTTCGCCGGCGTGACCGAAGCGGTCGGCGAAGTCGGCGGGTTCTCGTTGACGGTGCCGCGCCGCGACGGCGGTGAACGGCGGCTCTACCTCGTCGAGACCGCCGAGAAGGCGATGCTGTGGATGCGCCTGACGGCCCGGGCGCGCGCCGGCCACGGCTCGATGGTGCACGACGACAACGCCGTCACCGCGGTCGCCGAGGCCGTGGCGAAGCTGGGCCGGCACCGCTTCCCGATCGTGCTGACCGAGTCGGTGGAACAGTTTCTCACCGCCGTGGCCGAGGAGACGGGCTACGCGTTCGACCCCGCGTCTCCCGACATCGACGGCACCGTCGCCAAGCTCGGCGGTATCGCCCGCATCGTCGGAGCCACGCTGCGCGACACCGCCAACCCGACGATGCTCAAGGCCGGCTACAAAGCCAACGTCATCCCGGCAACCGCCGAGGCGGTCATCGACTGCCGGGTGCTACCCGGGCGCCTCGCGGCGTTCGAACGCGAAGTCGACGAACTGATCGGCCCCGACGTGCAGCGCGAATGGATCACCAACCTGCCTTCGTACGAGACCCCGTTCGACGGTGAACTGCTCGAGGCGATGAACTCGGCGATCCTGGCCAACGACCCCGACGCCCGCACCGTGCCCTACATGCTTTCGGGCGGGACCGATGCAAAACACTTCGCCCGCTTGGGTATTCGCTGCTTCGGGTTCGCGCCGCTGCGGCTGCCGCCGGATCTGGACTTCGCCGCGTTGTTCCACGGGGTCGACGAGCGGGTACCCGTTGACGCGTTGCGGTTCGGCGCGCAGGTCCTCGAACACTTCCTGCTGCACAGCTAGACACCGAACGACGATCGAAAGGACTGACCGCACATGGCATTTCCGTACAATCCCTACGATTTTCTGCCCGAGTTGCCGACGTTCACCGTGACGTCGGAGTCGTTCGACGACGGCCAGCCGCTGGCCAACGACCAGGTCAGCGGCATCATGGGTGCCGGCGGTTCGGACATCTCACCCCAGTTGAGTTGGTCGGGCTTCCCTGAGGAGACCCGCAGCTTCGCGGTCACCGTGTATGACCCCGATGCCCCTACTGCTTCGGGTTTCTGGCACTGGGCGGTGTTCAACCTGCCCGCCACGGTCACCGATCTTCCCGCCGGGGTGGGCGACGGCAGCGGACTGCCCGGCGAGGCCGTCACGCTGGCCAACGACGCCGGTCTCAAGCGCTACATCGGCGCTGCCCCGCCGCCGGGGCACGGGCCGCACCGCTACATCGTCGCCGTGCACGCGGTGGACGTCGAGAAGCTCGATGTTCCCGCTGAAGGGACCCCGGCGTATCTGGGCTTCAACTTGTTCAGCCACGCCATCGCCCGGGCGCTGATCCACGGCACGCACGAGCAGAAATGAGTTCGGGGTGGTTGTCGTCGCTTGCCCGGCGACAACCACCCGACGTCACGGGTGCGCCGCCGAGCCCACCGCGTCGGCGAGGCTGGTGAACCCGCCCGTGTGCAGGCGGCGGGCGATGCCGTCATTGATCGACTTGGCCCACATCCCGCCGCCGTAGACGAAGCCGGTGTAGCCCTGCAGCAGGGATGCACCCGAGGTGATGCGGTCCCAGGCGTCGTCGGCGGTCTCGATCCCGCCGACGCTGACCAGCACCAGCCGGTCACCGACGCGCTGGTAGAGGCGCCGCAGCACCTCGGCCGCGCGGCGCGCCACCGGTGGGCCGGAGATTCCGCCGGGCCCCAGGTCGGCCACGCCGGGGGTGGCCAGACCGTCGCAGGAAATCGTGGTGTTGGTGGCCACGATCCCCGCCAGCCCGAGTTCGACGGCCAGATCGGCGATCTGGTCGATGTCGTCATCGGCCAGGTCCGGGGCGATCTTCACCAGCACCGGTGTCGAGGTCTGGGCCAGGACTGCGGCCAGGATGGGACGCAGCGACTGCACCGACTGCAGATCCCGCAGACCCGGTGTGTTCGGCGAACTGACGTTGACCACCAGG
This sequence comes from Mycolicibacterium poriferae, assembly GCF_010728325.1. The sequence goes on along the minus strand of NZ_AP022570.1, from coordinate 3,858,208 downwards.
TAGGACGCCAGCGGTCCGAGCAACCGGGCACTCTCGGCGTAGTCGTCGGCCGCCCGGTCCGGCGGTGTCGCCTTGGTCTTGCCGATGTTCACCCCGACGGGCACGTCGGGAACATGATCGGTGAGTTGGGCCGCCAGCGCGCGGGCACCGTGATTGTTGAAACCCATCCGGTTGAGCAGCGCCCGGTCGGCGGGCAGCCGGAACAGCCGCGGTTGCGGGTTGCCGGGTTGCGCCCGCGCGGTCACGGTGCCGACCTCGGCGTAACCGAAGCCGAGCGCCCCCCAGGTGTGCAGCCCGAGACCGTCCTTGTCGAACCCGGCCGCCAGGCCCAGCGGGCCCGGGAACCGCACCCCGAACACCGTGCTGGCCAGCGCTGGATCCCGAGGCCGCAGCCGCCGCGAGAGCACTCTCCGTAACGGCGTCGGGGCGGTGGCGGCGCGCAGCCCACCGAACACCCATGTGTGGACGCGTTCGGGCTCGACGGTGAACAGCACCCGACGCAGCGCGGAATACATCACCGTCGACCGTCGATCACGCCGGAGTCTCGGGGGTCGGTGCCGGTTGGGCGCGCTTCTTGCGGCGCAGCAACACCCGGCGGCTGCCGTCGGTGTACAGGCGCACCCTGGTCAGTTCCCAACCGCGGTACTCGGCCTCGATCGACAAGCGGATCGAGGCGCTGACCCGGGTCACGTCCGGTGGCAGCCGCAGTGGAATCCACTCGTATTCGCCGGGGTCCTCGGCGACGGCCTGATCCCAGGCGGCGGGCATCCGGCCGCGCGAACCGCGGCTCATCGGGCGGCCCCGGCTATCACCTGGACGCCGGCACCGGACCCCGACACCACATAGAGGGTGCCGGACGCATCGTCGAAAGCCAGTGAGTTGGGTTGCTGCACGGTTCGATAACGCACCTTCTCGACAGGTATTCCGGTCGAGAGATCGTAACCAACGACGGTGTTGGTCGCCGTCTGGGCGACCCAGGCCAACACCGGTGTGTCGCCGCCGGAGGCCACCAGGCCGTACGGGGCGTCCGGCACCGGGAAGCGCTGCCGCAGCATCAGCGGGCCGACGCCGTAGACCAACAGTTCTCCGCCGCGGGTATCGGCGACGAGCACCCGGCCCGCAGCGTCCGCCACCATCGTGGTCGCGCCCTCACCGGCGCGCAGTGCGTGCTCGTCGTCGGTTCCGTCCGCGGTGAGGCTGGTCACCGAGGTCTGCCCGCGGTCGAGCACGACCGCGGTGTCGCCCTGGGTGACGATGCTGTCCACCCGCGCGAAGATCTTCACCTGCGCCGCGACGCCACCTTGGGAATCCAGCGTGTAGACCGTCCCGTCGGCGCTGCCCAGCACCAGGCGGCCGTCGGCGCGACGCGCCAGCGCGGTGAAGTCGACGTCGTCCTGCCCGGGAACCCCGACCCGCTCGGCCACGCCGGCGGCTACGTCCAGTGCGAAATAGCCGCCCCGCGTCGGCAGCAGCGCCCTGCCGTCGGCGTCAGCGACCAGCGCGCCGGTGGTGCCGTCCAGCTCGACCGGCACCGGCGCGCCGTCGGCGGGTAGCACCGTGACCAGCGAGCGGTTCGCGTCACCCGGGCCCAGCACCACCAGCGAGCGCGTTGCCGGGTCGAACACGGCGGCCTGGGCCGGAGCTGCCAGCGGAACAACCTGTCCCTCCGGCGTCGCGCCGGCCGGCGGCGAGGCGGCGGCGCTGGCGGGCGCGATCGTCGGTGGCGGCGCGTCGACGGGATTGGTGGAACAGCCTGCCAGCGTGGTAGCCAGTGTGACCACCAGAAGCAGAATCGGCAGGGCCGGTGTGTTTGTACGGCGAGGCAAAGGGTAGCTCTCGGTTGTGCGGACGAAACCTGATCGAACAGCCAGTGTATTCAAGCTGTGACGGGTGAATCTGCCGCGTCCAGAAGGTCTATTGACGTGAGCGACGGTATGGTACGGACCATGACCCTTCTTGCCGATAGCGATATGAACGGTCAGGGCTTTGCTGTCGAGGACATCACCACCGGTGTCCACGCCAGCGGATTCGGGCAGGTCGGAGATGGGCGGAGCTTCTCGTTCCACGTCGAACACCAGGCGCTGGTCGTCGAGGTGTACCGGCCGCGGCTGCGCGGGCCGGTCCCGCAGGCCGAGGATGTGGTCGCAACGGCGACCCGCAAGCTGACCGACGTCGACCTCTGTGACGAGCGAAGCATGACCGCGGTGGTGCGTGACGCCGTCGCCGATGCGCAACCGGTACCGCGTAACAGCCGCTGACCCACCCTCACGGTACGGTCGTCCTCGTGACCGACGTACCTGCGATGTCGTGGCTGCAGGTGGTGGTCCTGTCGATCCTGCAGGGACTGACCGAGTTTCTCCCTGTCTCGTCCTCCGGGCATCTGGCGATCGCCTCGCGGGTGTTCTTCGACGACGATGCCGGTGCGTCGTTCACCGCGGTCAGCCAGTTGGGCACCGAGGCGGCGGTGCTGGTGTACTTCGCGCGCGACATCGTGCGCATCGTCAAGGCGTGGTGGGCGGGTCTGTTCGACGCCGTCCGCCGCAACGCCGACTACTGGCTGGGCTGGTGGGTGATCATCGGCTCCATCCCCATCGGCGTGATCGGCCTGCTGTTCAAGGACCAGATCCGCACCGGTGCGCGCAACCTGTGGCTGGTGGCCACCGCGCTGATCGTGTTCTCGCTCGTCATCGCCGCCGCCGAGTACGCGGGCCGGCAGACCCGCCGGGTCGAGCAGCTCACCTGGAAGGACAGCGTCATCGTCGGTGTGGCCCAATGTCTGGCCCTGGTCCCGGGCGTGTCGCGTTCCGGTGCCACCATCAGCGCGGGCCTGTTCCTCGGCATGGAGCGCGAGCTCGCCGCCCGGTTCGGGTTTCTCCTGGCGATCCCGGCGGTCTTCGCCTCGGGGCTGTTCTCGCTGCCCGACGCGTTCGCCCCGGTCGGCGAGGGAATGGCCGCCAGCGGGGCGCAGCTGCTGATCTCGACCGTCATCGCCTTCGTTGTCGGGTTCGCCGCGGTCGCCTGGTTCCTGCGCTTCTTGGTTCGGCACAGCATGTACTGGTTCGTGGGGTACCGCATCGTGTTGGGCGTGGTGGTGCTCGTCCTGCTGTCGACCGGAGTGGTGGCCGCCTCATGACCGACGAGCGCTTGCGCGTGGGGGTACCGCCCGCCCGGAGGGCAGGGGGAGAGACGACGTGACTGTTCTGCTGCTGCGGCACGGCCGCTCCACCTCCAACACCGCGCACACGCTGGCGGGCCGCTCGCCGGGGGTCGACCTCGACGACCGCGGCCGCGAGCAGGCCGAGGCGCTGGTGGAGCGCATCGGATCGTTGCCGATCCGGGCCATCGTGCGGTCGCCGCTGCTGCGGTGTGGGCGCACGGTCGAGCCGCTGGCGGCAGCGCTGGGTGTGGAACCCGCCGTCGACGACCGGCTCGCCGAGGTCGATTACGGCGCGTGGACCGGCCGCAAGCTCGGAGACCTGGTGAAGGAGCCATTGTGGGCGGTGGTTCAGCAGCAGCCCAGCGCCGCGGTGTTCCCCGACGGCGAGGGGCTGGCCGCGGTGCAGGCGCGGGCGGTGTCGGCGGTGAGGGAACACGACCGGCGGTTGGCCGACGAGCACGGCACCGACGTGCTCTGGGTGGCGTGTACCCACGGTGACGTCATCAAGGCCGTCCTCGCCGACGCGCTGGGCACCCATCTCGACAGCTTCCAGCGGATCAACGCCGACCCGGCCTCGGTGAGCGTCATCCGCTACACCACGCTGCGGCCCTTCGTGGTCCACGTCAACCACACCGGCGCCGCGCTGAACCCCGCGCTGGCCGTCGTCGCCGATCCAGACAAGTCCGGCGACGGTGCTGTGCCGAGCGGTGAAGCCGTGGTGGGCGGCTCGACCGAGTGAACAACGACGCCGCAATTACGGCTGACGTGGCCTAGCCGGTATTTTGGACACTGCCATGGCCCGCGAAATCCACGTCTTCCGCACACCCGACCGTTTCGTGGCCGGGACTGTCGGGCAGCCCGGAAACCGGACGTTCTATCTGCAGGCCGTCCACGACAAGCGTGTGATCTCGGTCATCCTCGAAAAGCAGCAAGTCGAGGTGCTCGCCGAGCGGATCGCGGCGCTGCTGCTGGAGATCAACCGCCGCTTCGGCACGCCGATCCCGCCCGATACCGGTGAGGTCGAGGATCTGAGCCCGCTGATCACCCCGGTTGACGCGGAGTTCCGGGTGGGCACGATGGGGCTGGGCTGGGATTCCGAGGCGCAGACCGTGGTGGTGGAGCTGCTCGCGGTCTCGGAAACCGAGTTCGACGCCTCGGTCGTGCTCGACGACTCCGAGGAGGGTCCCGACGCGGTGCGGGTCTTCTTGACCACCGAGTCGGCCCGCGAGTTCGCGACCCGCTCCAATCGGGTCATCTCGGCCGGTCGTCCGCCGTGCCCGCTGTGCGAGGAGCCGCTCGATCCCGAGGGGCACATCTGCGTGCGTACCAACGGCTACCGGCGGGGTGAGCTGACCGAAGCCGACGATGACGACGCCCTCTGAGTCCGGCGCCGCCGACGCCGAAACGGTGCTGCGCCGCGGCGACCTCACCGTCATCGGGCGGATCCGCTCGGCGAGCAACGCTACGTTCCTGTGCGAGGCCACACTCGGCGACACGACAGTGCATTGCGTGTACAAACCGGTCGCCGGCGAGGCGCCGCTGTGGGATTTTCCGGACGGCACCCTGGCGGGACGGGAGCTCGGCGCCTATCTGGTTTCGGCAGCGCTGGGCTGGAATGTGGTGCCATACACCATCATTCGGGATGGCCCTGCCGGACCCGGGATGTTGCAGAGGTGGGTCGACCAACCCGGTGACGACCCCGCGGTCGGCGCGGGCCCGCTGGACACCGGTCCGGACCTGATCGACCTGCTGCCGGCCGGCCGGGTGCCCGGCGGTTTCCTCGCGGTGCTGCAGGCCTACGACTACGCCGGCGACGAGGTGACCCTGGTGCACGCCGACGACGAGCGCCTGCGCCGGGTCGCGGTCTTCGACGTGTTGATCAACAACGCCGACCGCAAGGGCGGTCATGTGCTGTCCGGGCGTGACGGGCGGGTCTACGGCGTGGACCACGGGGTGAGCCTGCACGTCGAGGACAAACTGCGCACGGTGCTGTGGGGGTGGGCAGGCAAACCCGTCGACGATCACCTGCTCGGCGATGTGGCGGCGCTGCGCGATGCACTCGACGACGGTCTCGACGACCAGTTGTGCGGTCACATCACGGCAGGCGAGGTGGCCGCGCTGAGGTCCAGAGCCGTTGCCCTGCTGCGGAATCCGGTGATGCCGACCCCCGACCGGCGCCGCCCGATACCGTGGCCGGCGTTTTGACGTGGTCTACTTGGCCGGTGACGCTGACCGATGCGGCCCTGGCTGCCGAGGTGGCCGCGCAGGCCGGTGAGCTGTTGTTGGCCATGCGGGAGCAGATCGGCTACGGGGCGTTCGATGACCCTTACTCCCTCGGCGACGCCGGCGACAAACGGGCCAACACGCTGATCCTGGACCGTCTGCACCAGGCCCGCCCGCACGACGCCGTGCTGTCCGAGGAAGCCGTCGACGATGTGTCGCGCGTGGACGCCGACCGGGTGTGGATCGTCGACCCTGTGGACGGCACCTACGAATATTCACTGCCCGGCCGCGTCGACTGGGCGGTGCACATCGCTCTGTGGCAACGCTCCAAGCACGGCGAGGGCGGCACGAACTCTCCCGCCGCCGGAGGCGGCACGATGAGCCCCGCTGCCGGAGGCGGCACGATCACGGATGCTGCGGTCGCATTGCCCGCGCGCGGGGAGGTGTACCGCACCGACACCGTGTCCCCGCCGCCACCGCGGCGCGACGGTCCGATCCGAATCACCGCCAGTTCCAACCGGCCGCCCGCGGTGCTGTGGGCCCTGCGGGACAAGATGGACATCCAACTCGTCCGCATCGGATCGGCCGGAGCCAAGGCGATGGCGGTGGTCCGCGGCGACGTCGACGCCTACATCCACGCCGGGGGGCAGTGGGAATGGGATTCAGCCGCGCCGGCCGGCGTGCTGTGGGCGGCGGGCATGCATGCCTCGCGCCTCGGTGGCGCCCCGCTGGTGTACAACAGGCGCGATCCGTACCTGCCAGATCTGCTGATGTGCCGCCCGGAATTGGCTCCGCTGCTGCTGGAGGAGATCCGGGCGGCCCACCGGCGATGAGGGGGCGGGAATGAAAGCGCCGTCCGCGTTGTCGCATTCGGCGATGTCTAAAGTCGACGGCATGCAATCGTGGTCTGCGCCGAGCGTCCCGACGCTGCCCGGGCGCGGACCGGCGCTGCGGCTCTACGACAGTGCCGACCGTCAGGTGCGGCCGGTTACGCCGGGGCGCACGGCGACGATGTACGTGTGCGGGATCACCCCCTATGACGCCACCCATCTGGGGCACGCGGCGACCTACTTGACCTTCGACCTGGTGAATCGGCTGTGGCTGGACGCCGGCCATGACGTGCACTACGTGCAGAACATCACCGACGTCGACGATCCGCTGTTCGAGCGCGCGCACCGCGACGGGGTGGACTGGCAGGCGCTGGCCCACCGGGAGACCGACCTGTTCCGCGAGGACATGGCCGCCATGCGGGTGCTGCCGCCTCGGGACTACATCGCCGCGACCGAATCGATCGCCGAGGTCATCGAGGTCGTCGAGAAATTGTTGGCGTCCGGTGCCGCCTATGTCGTCGACGACCCGCAGTATCCCGACGTCTATTTCCGCGCCGAGGCCACGGGGCAGTTCGGCTACGAGTCGGGCTACGACCGCGATACCATGCTCACGTTGTCAGCCGAGCGTGGGGGAGACCCCGAACGCGCCGGCAAACGGGATCCGCTCGATGCGCTGCTGTGGCGCGTGGAGCGTCCAGGGGAGCCGAGCTGGGATTCACCGTTCGGTGCGGGCCGGCCCGGGTGGCATGTCGAGTGCGCTGCGATCGCGCTGACCCGACTCGGCACGGTGGTCGACATCCAGGGCGGTGGCAGCGACCTGATCTTCCCGCACCACGAGTTCTCCGCCGCGCACGCCGAGTGCGTGACCGGAGAGCGCAGGTTCGCCCGTCACTACGTGCACGCAGGCATGATCGGCTGGGACGGGCACAAGATGTCGAAGAGCCGCGGCAACCTGGTCCTGGTGTCCGGGCTGCGCGCCGACGGCGTCGATCCCGCCGCGATCCGGCTGGGCCTGCTCGCCGGGCACTATCGCGAGGACCGCTTCTGGAGCCACGAGGTGCTCGAACAGGCGAGCGACCGCCTGCACCGCTACCGCAGCGCCACCGCGCTGACGGGCGCGCCCGACGCCACCGACGTCGTCGCCCGGGTACGTCGTTACCTGGCAGACGACCTGGATACGCCCAAGGCGCTGGCCGCGCTGGACGGCTGGGCGACCGACGCGCTGTCCTACGGCGGGCATGACGCCGCCGCTGGGGCCACGGTCGCCGCCGCGGTGGACGCCCTGCTCGGCGTGCGCCTCTAGCTCATCCGCGACGAGCCGCACGCCGACGCCGGTCTCCTTCAGCTGTCCAAGGGGTGTCGATCACCGTCTCGATCACCCGCGAGCGTGCGCGTCTGCGCAGTGCCGCGCCGCGAACCTTGTGCGAAACCGCGACCTCGTGCAACGGCGCGATGGAGTAGTTTTGCGGCCATGGGCTCAGTAGCCGGCAAGACAGTCTTCATCACCGGCGGTGCGCGCGGCGTCGGCGCCGAGGTGGCCCGCCGCCTACACGCACGCGGCGCGCAGCTGGTGCTCACCGACCTGGACGAGGCGCCGCTGGCTGAACTGGCCGACGCTCTGGGCGCGGACCGGGTGCTCACCCGGGTTGTCGATGTGCGCGATCTGCAGGCCATGCAGGAGGTGGTGGACGCCGCGGTGGAGCGGTTCGGCGGGCTCGATGTCGTGATGGCCAACGCGGGGATCGCGACGTACGGATCGGTGCTGCAGGTTGATCCCGAGGCGTTTCAGACGTTGATGGACGTCAATGTCAGCGGCGTGTTCAACACCGTGCGGGCCGCGTTGCCCGCGGTGCTCGAGCGCCGCGGTTATGTGCTGATCGTTTCGTCGCTGGCGGCGTACGCGGCCGCGCCGGGCCTGGCGCCGTACAACGCGTCGAAGGCCGCCGTGGAGCATTTCGCGAACGCGTTGCGGCTCGAGGTCGCCCATCGTGGCGTGGATGTCGGTTCGGCGCACATGTCGTGGATCGACACCCCGCTGGTGCGTGACACCAAAGACGACCTGTCCACGTTCGGCGAGATGCTGGCGAAGTTGCCGTATCCGCTGAACCAGACCACGTCGGTCGAGCAGTGCGGGCAGGTGTTCGTCGCGGGTATCGAGGGCCGTAAGCGTCAGATCAACTGCCCGGGTTGGGTAGGAGTGCTGCGCTGGCTCAAGCCGGTGCTGTCCACGGTGGTGGGGGAGAGCCGGATTCGCGGCTTCGTCCCGGACCTGCTGCCCCGGATGGACGCCGAGGTGGAGCGGCTGGGCCGCTCCATGGGCTCACGCACCAAGTCCGTCGAAGAGCACTGAGCCGCCCGCATGACCGACCCCCAGCGCGCCGACCTGGTGCTCTCCGGCGGCGGAGTGAAGGGCATCGCCCTGGCCGGTGCCGCTGCGGCGCTGGTGCAGTCCGGTTACCTGCCTCAGCGCATCTCGGGCACCTCAGCCGGGGCGCTGGTCGGCGCGGTGCTGGCGGCCGCCACCCAGGCCGGCCGACTGTCGGCCGCCCAGCTCCAAGATCTCGCCACCAGCATCGACTACGGCGAGTTCCTCGACGCGGGTTTCGTCGAACGCATTCCGGTGCTCGGCCCCGCGTACGGGGCGCTGACCGGCGACGGGATCTACGGGGGCGAAGCGTTGCGTCGGTGGGTGGCCGACCGCCTGGCCGGATACGGGGTCAGCACCTTCGCCGACCTGGCGATCGACGATTCGAGCCTGCCCCCGGAGCAGCGCTATCGGTTGGTGGTCACGGTCGCCGACGTCACGCTCGGGCAGCTGGTCCGACTGCCCTGGGACTACCAGCGGCTCTACGGCCTCAATCCCGACACCCAATCGGTGGCCGACGCCGTCCGCGCATCGACGGCGATCCCGTTCTTCTTCCAGCCGGCATCGCTGACCAGCGCAGACGGTCGTACCTCCACACTCGTGGACGGTGGGCTGCTGTCCAACTTCCCGATCGATTCGCTGGACCGCACGGACGGCGCACCACCGCGTTGGCCCACGTTCGGCGTGACGTTGCTGCCCGACCTACCCGCCGACAATGCGCAGGTGATCCCGGCGTTGCGGCCGCTGCACCTGCTCGGCGGCCCCACGCTGCTCGAACAGGTGGTCACCACGATCCTGGTCGGTCGTGACCAGGCCTATCTGAACCAGCCCTGGGTGAGCGCGCGGACCATCCGCATCGACACCAGTTCGGTGGGCGTGCTCGACTTCGACCTCGGCGAATCCGCCCAGCGGATGCTGTATCAGCGCGGACGACGGGCCGGCGAACAGTTCCTCACGACCTGGGACTGGCCCGAATACCTAGCCCGCTTCCGCTGACGCGCTACCGCTCTCGGATTCTTCTGTCGGGCGTTACCGCCCTCGGCGACGCAGGTAGCGCTCGAACTCCGCCGCCAGCGCGTCGCCGTCGATCTTGCCCATCGCCTCGTTCATGTCCACTTCGGCGTCGCCACGCTCTTCCAGCGACTGCACGTACTCGGCGATCTCATCGTCTTCCGAGGTCATCTCGGTGACCGCCTGCTCCCACTCCTCGGCCTGCGCCGGCAGGTCAGCCAGCGGCACCTCGATGTCGAGCACATCCTCGACCCGGCGCAGCAGCGCCACCGTCGCCTTGGGGTTGGGCGGCTGGGAGACGTAATGCGGAACGGCCGCCCAGAACGTGACCGCGGGAATGCCGGCCTGAACGCACGCGTCCTGAAACACCCCGGCGATGCCGGTCGGGCCCTCGTAGCGCGTCTCCTCCAGCCCGAACGTCTTCGCCGAATCCGACGAATAGGCCGCCCCGGAGACCGGTACCGGTCGAGTGTGCGGCGTGTCGGCCAACAAGGCGCCGAGGATCACGACGGTCTGCACGTTCAGCTTGTCGGTGATGGCCAGCAGCTCGGCACAGAACGTGCGCCACCGCATGTTGGGCTCCACACCGTGCATCAGCACGATGTCGCGGTCGCTGCCCGGCGGTCGGCAGTGCGAGATCCGCATCGACGGCCACACCAACTCGCGCGTCACTCCGTCGACCTGACGGATCACCGGCCGGTTGACCTGGTAGTCGTAGTAGGACTCATCGTCGATCTGCACGATCTGCTCGGCCTGCCATATCGAGTCCAGGTGCTGGAGCGCGTCGCTGGCGGCGTCTCCGGCATCGTTCCAGCCCTCGAACGCTGCGACGACGATCGCGTCGCGCAGGTCGGGCAGATCGGATCCCATAGGACCGCGGAAATCCGAGGGTGTCACCCCGCCAGCGTAAGCCCTGCGTGGTCAGGATGACGCTCATCGACCCTCTGCCGCGGGGCGGCCGGGGAACACGGGGGTCCCAACCGGCGTTGTGCTGGCCGACTAGCCTGGCAGTGACCGCCGCACACGACCGTCCCCATGGGACGGACCTGCTCGACGCTGTCAACGGGTGGGTCGTGGTCGGTGACTGCGACGAGATGGGCGTCCAGACGTCGGTCCGGTGACGACGTAGACTTTGCTCCGTCGAGAGGCGTTGCAACGGTTCCGGTCTTTGCCGGTATCCGCCACGCTCGGCAGAGTCAAGGACGCCTTCCGCTATGGAAGGAGCGCACGTGAACGCTGTCGATCAGAGCACCTTCGTGCCGAACATCCGCCCGGACTGCACCGACGCCCTGACCGCAGCGCTACACCAGCGCATCATGGTGATCGACGGCGCGATGGGCACTGCCATCCAGCGCGACCGGCCCGACGAGGCCGGCTACCGCGGGGATCGGTTCACCGAATGGCCCACGGCGCTGCAGGGCAACAACGACCTGCTCAACCTGACCCAGCCGCAGATCATCGAGGGGATCCACCGCGAATACCTCGAGGTGGGCGCCGACATCATCGAAACGAACACGTTCAACGCGAACAAGGTGTCGATGGCGGACTACGGGATGGAGGATCTCAGCTACGAGCTGAACTATGCCGGTGCCGCGCTGGCCCGGAAGGCTGCCGACGACTTCAGCACTCCCGAGAAGCCGCGTTACGTCGCAGGCACGCTTGGGCCCACGACGCGGACCGCGTCCATTTCGCCGGACGTCAACGATCCCGGCGCGCGCAACGTCACCTACGACCAGTTGGTTGCCGCCTACCTCGAAGCCGCCAACGGCCTGGTCGACGGTGGATCCGACATCATCCTCGTCGAGACGATCTTCGATTCGCTGAATGCCAAAGCGGCCGTGTTCGCGATCGAGACGCTGTTCGAGGAGCGTGAACGTCGCTGGCCGGTCATCATCTCGGGCACCATCACCGACGCGTCCGGGCGGACCCTGTCCGGGCAGGTCACCGAGGCGTTCTGGAACGCGATCCGGCACGTGAAACCGCTGGCCGTCGGCCTGAATTGCGCGCTCGGTGCGCCGGAGATGAGGCCCTATATCGCCGAGATGGCGCGGATCGCCGACACCTTCGTGTCCTGCTACCCGAACGCAGGACTGCCCAACGCCTTCGGCGAATACGACGAGTCCCCGGAGCGTCAGGCCAGCTACATCGCTGATTTCGCCGAGGCCGGTTTGGTCAACCTCGTCGGCGGCTGCTGTGGCACGGCGCCGCCGCACATCGCCGAGATCGCCAAGGTCGTCGAGGGCAAGACGCCGCGCGAGGTGCCCGAGATCGAGGCCGCCACCCGCCTGTCGGGGCTGGAGCCGCTCAACATCACCGACGACTCGCTGTTCGTCAACATCGGTGAGCGCACCAACATCACCGGTTCCGCTCGGTTCCGCAACCTGATCAAGGCCGAGGACTACGACACCGCCCTGTCGGTCGCTCTGCAGCAGGTCGAGGTCGGTGCACAGGTCATCGACATCAACATGGACGAGGGCATGATCGACGGCGTCGCCGCGATGGACCGGTTCACCAAGCTGGTCGCGGCCGAACCCGACATCAGCCGCGTTCCGGTGATGATCGACTCCTCCAAGTGGGACGTGATCGAGGCGGGCCTGAAGAACGTTCAGGGCAAGCCGATCGTAAACTCGATCTCTCTGAAAGAGGGCGAGGAGAAGTTCGTTCGTGAGGCCCGGCTGTGCCGCAAGTACGGTGCCGCCGTGGTCGTGATGGCCTTCGACGAGCAGGGACAGGCGGACAACCTGGAGCGCCGCAAGGAGATCTGCGGGCGTGCCTATCGGATTCTGACCCAAGAGGTCGGCTTCCCGGCCGAGGACATCATCTTCGACCCGAACTGCTTCGCACTTGCCACGGGAATCGAGGAGCACGCGACCTACGGCATCGACTTCATCGAGGCCTGTGCCTGGATCAAGGAGAACCTGCCCGGGGTGCACATCTCCGGCGGTATCTCGAACGTGTCGTTCTCGTTCCGCGGCAACAACCCGGTTCGCGAGGCGATCCACGCGGTGTTCCTGTTCCACGCCATCAAAGCCGGTTTGGACATGGGCATCGTCAACGCGGGTGCGCTGGTGCCCTACGACTCGATCGACCCGGAGCTGCGCGAGCGCATCGAGGATGTCGTGCTCAACCGGCGCGAGGACGCGGCCGAACGCCTGCTGGAGATCGCCGAGCGGTTCAACAAGACCGAGAAAACCGAGGAAGCCGGCGCGGCTGAGTGGCGTTCACTTCCGGTCCGTGAACGAATCACGCACGCTCTGGTTAAGGGTCTCGACGCCCACGTCGATGCCGACACCGAGGAACTGCGCGCCGAGATCGCCGACGCCGGCGGCCGTCCGATCGAGGTGATCGAAGGCCCGCTGATGGACGGGATGAACGTCGTCGGAGACCTTTTCGGCTCCGGAAAGATGTTCCTGCCCCAGGTGGTGAAATCGGCCCGGGTGATGAAAAAGGCAGTGGCCTATCTGCTGCCGTTCATCGAGGAGGAGAAGGAACAGTCCGGCAGCGTCGGATCCAAGGACACCAACGGCACCATCATCATGGCGACGGTCAAGGGTGATGTCCACGACATCGGTAAGAACATCGTCGGTGTCGTACTGCAGTGCAACAACTTCGAAGTGATCGATCTCGGGGTGATGGTGCCTGCCAACAAGATTCTCGATGCGGCCAAGGAGCACGACGCCGACATCATCGGGCTGTCCGGACTCATCACCCCGTCGCTGGACGAGATGGTCAACTTCGCGGCCGAGATGGAACGTGAGGGGTTGGAGATTCCGCTGCTGATCGGTGGTGCGACCACCTCGCGCGCCCATACCGCGGTCAAGGTGGCGCCACGTCGCAGCGGCCCGGTGGTGTGGGTCAAGGACGCATCCCGCTCGGTGCCCGTTGCCGCGGCGCTGCTCGACGACAGGCAGCGTCCGGCGCTGCTCGAGTCCACCGAGAAGGACTACGCCTCGCTCCGTGAGCGGCACGCTCAGAAGAACGAGCGGCCGATGCTGACCCTGGAGAAAGCGCGCGCCAACCGGACGCCGATCGACTGGGAAGGCTATACGCCGCCGGTCCCCGCCCACGGGCTCGGCATCCGGGAGTTCGCCGACTACGACCTGGCGGAGCTGCGCGAGTACATCGACTGGCAGCCGTTCTTCAACGCGTGGGAGATGAAGGGGCGCTTCCCCGACATCCTCAACAACCCTGCTTCCGGCGAAGCCGCCCGCAAGCTCTATGACGATGCCCAGGAGATGCTCGACACCCTGATCAAGGAAAAGTGGCTGCAGGCCAACGGCGTGATCGGTTTCTTCCCGGCCAACGCTGTCGGTGACGACATCGAGGTCTACACCGATGACAGCCGCTCCGAGGTGCTGACGACGTTGCGTAACCTGCGCCAGCAGGGTGAGCACCGCGAGGGCATCCCGAACCGCTCACTGGGCGACTTCGTCGCGCCGAAGGACACCGGGTTGGCCGATTATGTCGGTGGTTTCGCCGTCACCGCCGGCTTGAACAGTCAGGACAAGATCGCCGAGTTCAAGGCGGCGCACGACGACTACAACGCGATTCTGTTGGAGTCGCTCGCCGACCGGCTGGCGGAGGCTTTCGCCGAACGGATGCATGAACGGGTCCGTAAGGAGTTCTGGGGATATCAGCCGGCCGAGCAGCTCGACAACGAGGCGCTGATCGCCGAGAAGTATGTCGGAATCCGGCCCGCGCCAGGTTATCCCGCCTGCCCGGAGCACACGGAGAAGGCGACGTTGTTTGATCTGATGGATGTCACGAAGCGCACTGGAATCGAGTTGACCGAGTCGATGGCGATGTGGCCCGGCGCCGCCGTCAGCGGGTGGTACTTCTCGCACCCGCAGTCGCAGTACTTCGTGGTGGGCCGGTTGGCGCAAGACCAGGTGGCCGATTACGCCAAGCGCAAAGGCTGGACGCTGCAGGAGGCGGAACGCTGGCTTGCTCCCAATCTGGGGTACAACCCGGAGGACTGAGGCGACCGGCAGAGACTTGTCGGACCCCGGTGCTTTGATGGGGTCATGTCCGCTGCTGCAGCGTTTTTGGTTGACGATGAGGTGTCGCCCAAGGAGCGGTTGGCGGAGTTGTTTGAGCAGATCGCGGAGTTGACGGGGCAGCGTAACGCCATCGATGCGCAGATCGTGGAGATCGTGGCCGAGATCGATCATGGTGGGTTGGCCGGGATGACCGGGGCGCGGTCGATTTCGGCGTTGGTGGCGTGGAAGACCGGGGTGTCGCCGCGTAACGCGAAGACGATCGCGGCGGTCGCGGCACGTGGTGAGCAGTTTCCGCGGTGTGTGGCCGGGTTGCGGGAGGGCTGGTTGTCGCTGGATCAGGTCGGGGTGCTCGCTGAACGTGCCGCCGATGGTTCTGATGATCATTACGTGGAGTTGGCGTCGGTGGCGACGGTGACCCAGTTGCGCAAGGCGGTCGGCCTGGAACCGCGCCCCGATGTGTCCCCGAAGCCGCAGCCGGAGCGCGCCATCTCGCGCACCGATCATGGTGAGTCGGTGACGTATCGGGTCACGGTGTCGAAGATCGAGGCGGCCAAGGTCGATGCCGCGCTGGCCGGCAAGCGTGACGGGTTGATCGCGGACTGGAAACGCGACCACGACCAGCAGTCCGATGCCGCGACCGACGCACGCAGCGCCGACGGACGCGATGGAAAGTCAGTTCCCGATGCCGACGGTCTCCATGGCGAGTCCCATGCCGACACCAGTGGCCTCGATGGCGTCGCCACAACCGACCCCGACGCCGGCGGCGTCGGTGGCGACTTCTCCGACGTCTCCGCTGACCACGACGACTTCGCCGACCTCGCCGGCGGCCCGGGTGGCGACGCCGAGGGTGGTTCGCGTCCACCGATGCCTAATACCGTGGATGCGTTCATGGAGTTGATCGAGACCGGCTGGGACGGCGAGGTGGCGCGGCGCCCGCACGCCCAGCACACCACCGTGGTCGTGGGGTCCGTCAGATTAACGGTGTAAGCGGCATCTTCGGTTAGGTGGTTTCGCTGCCCGGCATGCGGTCGGCGAAGGTGATCGCGAAGGCGTTCAGTGCTGGTTTCCAGCGCATGGTCCATCGCTTCTGTCCGGTCCCGGTCGGGTCCAGTGACCGGGTGACCAAGTATAGGCATTTCAGCGCTGCCTGCTCGGTCGGGAAATGACCGCGGGCCCGGACAGCGCGCCGGTAGCGGGCGTTCAACGATTCAATGGCGTTGGTCGAACAGATCACCTTCCTTATCTCGGTGTCGTAGTCCAGGAACGGTATGAATTCACTCCAGGCGTTGCGCCACAACCTAATTGCTGCCGGATATCGGTTACCCCACTCGGCCTCGAACGCGTCCAGCGCCGCCGCTGCAGCCTCAGCGTTGACCGCGGTGTAGATCGGTCGCAACGCCTTGGCGATCGCGTCGCGGTGCTGGCGCCCGGCGTAGCGGAACGTGCCGCGGATCAAATGGATGACACACGTCTGCACGACCGTGTCGGGAAACGCCGCGCCTACCGATTGCGGCAACCCTTTGAGTCCGTCGCAGACCAGGAAGAAGATGTCGGCCACCCCGCGGTTCTTCAACTCGGTCAGCACGGCCAGCCAGTACTTGGCCGACTCCCCGTCGCCCTCGCCGGCCCACATCCCCAGTACGTCGCGGTGCCCGGCCAGATCCACCCCGATTGCCGCGTAGACCGGGCGGGGGCCGACCTGGCCGTCGCGGATCTTGACGTGCAGGGCGTCGATGAACACCGCGGCGTACACGCGCTCCAGCGGGCGGGTGTGCCAGGCAGTCATCTCCTCGACCACACGGTCAGTGATCCGACTGATCGTGTCCTTGGAGACTGCCGCACCGTAGATGTCGGCGAAATGGGCGCTGATCTCGCCGGTGGTCAGCCCGCGGGCATACAACGACAACACCACCTCATCAACATCGGTCAGGCGGCGTTGACGCTTCTTGACGATCTCGGGTTCGAAGCTGCCCGCCCGGTCGCGCGGCACATCGATCTCGATCTGCCCGCACGCATCGGTGAGCACGGTCTTAGCACGGGTTCCGTTGCGGGAGTTGCCCGAGCCGTACCCGGCCGGATCGTGACGGTCATAGCCCAGATGCTCGGACAATTCCTCGTCCAGGGCGGTCTCGATGACCGTCTTGGTCATCGCCTTGAGCAACCCACCCGGACCGGTCAGCGATACGCCGGCCTCGCGGGCCTGACGCACCAGCTCCCGGGCGACCTCGAGCTCGTCGACCTCACGGCTATCCGGGACTGCAATGGCCGCTGCGGCGGCCTCATCATCGGGATTCTGTGATAGCTCCACAGCCACGACAGTTTCGGTCATCATGCGACCTTTCCGGCCCCGACACACCGGGGCCGATCAGGCCGTTTACACCCTTACTGCGACAGTCCCTAGACTGGTGGGGTTGACCCCTGATGGTGGACACCTGACTGGTGGGACTGCTGGTCCCGCGGGAAGGATGTCGGTATGTCGGGCAAGCGGAAGAAGTACACCCCCGTGTTTCGGGAGCAGGCTGCCCGCCTGGTGATCGAGACGGGTCGTCCGATCGCCCATGAGGTTCCCCCGAAAGCGTGGAGGCATCGACAATAGGGGTCGAGATGCCAGAGAAACGGAAGAAGTACGACCGGGAGTTTCGTGAGGGTGCTGTCCGGATCGTCGAGGAGACGGGCAAGCCGATCGCGGCGGTCGCGCGGGATCTCGGGGTGCATGAGGGCACGCTGGGTAACTGGGTGGCTCGTGCGCGGGAGGCCCGTGAGGGCCGCGGTGAATTGACCCGCGATGACCTCGAGGAGCTGAAACGCCTGCGCAGGGAGGTCGCCGAGCTGCGGATGGAGCGTGATGTCCTCAAGCGATCGGTGGTCCTGTGGGTGAAGGAGGCGACGAAGTGAGCGTGGCACGCTTTGTCGCCGACCAGAGGACCAACTACCGAGTGCCCCATTCCTTGACCTGCGCCTTGTTGGGGATCAGCGTGTCCTGGTTCTACAAGTGGCTGGCGCGTGCCGGCGACCCCGACGGGCTGCACACCGACACCGATCGGCGCCGCGCCGCCCTCGACGACGCGGTCAGGGCCGCGTTCGCCAAGGCCAAGGGGGTGCACGGGTCGCCGCGGCTGGTGTCCGATCTGCGTGATCTGGGCTGGACGGTCTCGGAGAATACGGTCGCCGAGTCGATGCGCCGCCAAGGTCTGGTTGCCCGCAGGATCCGCCGCCGCGGCGGGCTCACCCGGCAGGACAAGACCGCGCCGAAGTTCCCTGACCTGCTCAAACGGGGCTTCACCGCGGCGGCGCCGAACACCAAATGGGTGGGGGATATGACCGAGATTCCCACCGCCTGCGGCAAGTTGTACCTGGCGACGGTGATCGATCTGTACAGCCGCCGACTGCTGGGGGCGGCGACCTCTCGGCATCCGGACGCCACGCTGGCGTGTGCCGCATTGGAGATGGCCGTGGTCGCCCGTGGTGGCCGGGAGGCGATCTGGTGCGACGACGAAGCTCAGCGGGTCATCTTCCACACCGACCGCGGGTCGACCTACACCGCCCAGGCGTTCCGGGCGCTGTGCACCACGCTGGGTGTGCGTCAGTCGATGGGACGAGTGGGGTCGTGCTTCGACAACGCCGCCGCGGAGGCGTTCTTCTCCTCGCTGGAATGGGAAGTGCTGTCCCGCAACACTTTCAGTGATACCATCCAAGCGCGGGCCATCGTCATCGACTGGTGCTACACCTTCTACAACCACCAACGACGACACAGCGCCGCAGACGGACTCTCACCCGTCAACTATGAGATCAGGGAAAACCAACCGAAGCCCGAAGCGGCTTAAGAAACCCTCCACGATCTCGGGGGAACCACACCCACGTGGCTGCGGAGATCGGCGTGGGTGAGCAGTTGCTCGGGCGCTGGGTGCGCCAGGCCCGCGACGACGGCGGCGATAATGGCGCGGTGCTTGATGCCGATGAGCGGGCCGAGTTGGAGCGGCTGCGCAAAGAGAACGCCGAGTTACGGTTAGACCGGCAGTTTTTGAAAAAAGCCGCGGCCTTCTTCGCCTCCGAACAGAACCCGTAGACGCCTACGTTCTGATCGAAGCGGAGAAGAGGTTGTCCCGGGTCTCGTAGAAATTGAGGTGGCGGTCCCCCGCTCGTGACCTGCCGTGTGGTAGGGCTCGGGCGTTCCGCGAAGAACACCAAGAGAAGGGGACCACCATGAAGAACAGTAGTCAGAACCGGGCCGGGGACGCGAGCGTGGTCGCGATTCCCGAGCAGGTGAGCGTGGCGATGGCCGAGATCGCCGGAAACATGTCCGAGGGCCTGCTGGCGCTGGCTGTCGGTGCGGGCCTGCAGGTCATGCAGACCCTGATGGAGGCCGACGTGACCGCGGCCGCCGGGCCCAAGGGCCGCCACAACCCAGACCGGGCCGCGGTGCGCCACGGCCACGAACGCGGCTCGGTGACTCTGGGTGGGCGCCGGGTGCCGGTGAGCCGCCCGCGGGTGCGCGCCACCGACGGCTCCGGGGAGTTGCCGGTCGCCTCCTATGAGCTGTTTTCCTCCACCGAGATCCTGGGCAAGATGGCCATGGAAAAGATGCTGGCCGGGTTGTCCACCCGGCGCTACCCGCTGGGCTTGGAGCCCGTCGGTCAGCAGGTCGATGAAACGGCCTCGGCGACCAGCAAGTCCACGGTGTCGCGGCGGTTCGTGGCGATGACCCAGACCGCCCTGGGCGAACTGCTGGCCAAGGATCTGTCCGAGCTGGACGTGGTGGCGTTACTGATCGATGGGGTGCACTTCGCCGAGACCTGCTGCGTGGTGGCGATGGGCATCGGCATCGACGGCACCAAACACCCATTGGCGCTGGTGGAGGGCTCCACCGAAAACGCCACGCTGGTCACCGAGTTGCTGGTCGGGCTGCGCGAACGTGGCCTGGATGTGGCCCGCCCGATGCTGGTGGGTATCGATGGGTCCAAAGCGCTGCGCAGGGCGGTGCTCGACGTGTGCGAGCGCCCGGTGATTCAACGCTGCCAAATCCACAAGGTCAGAAATGTCAAAGATCATCTGCCGCAACGACTTCGGTCAATTGTAGGCCGTAAGATGACCGATGCCTACCACGCCGAGTCGGCGTTGGAGGCCCAGGCCGCACTGCTCGCGCTGGCCACCGAGCTCGAACGCACCCACCCAGGGGCCGCGGCCAGCCTGCGTGAAGGACTCGATGAGACACTCACGGTGCTGCGCCTGGGTGTACCACCCACCCTGGCGCGCACCCTGCGTTCGACCAACACCATCGAGTCGATGATCTCGGTGTGTCGTGAACACGCCGGCAACGTCAAACGCTGGCGCGATGGGCAGATGGCGCTGCGCTGGTGCGCGGCCGGCATGATCGAAGCCGGCAAGCAGTTCCGCCGCGTCAACGGCCACCTGCACCTCGCGGCACTGCGCGCCGCTCTTGAGCGTGAGTTCGCCGAATCTGTCGGACCCGTCGTGCACAATGATCAGGTGAGCGCAGCCTGATGCTCACCGGGCCGCCGCCGAAGTTCCACGGAACTCGGGACAACCTCAGCGGAGAAGGCCACCTACGCGATCACCCGGATGTGCGAACTGCTGGAAGTCTCTCGCTCAGGGTTCTACAAGTGGCGCAAGACTCAGGCCGGCGGACCGTCGGCGGCGGCTTGCCGGCGCGCCGAGTTGGATGCCAAGGTCGCAGCCTTCCACAAGGCCTCTGACGGCGTGTACGGCGCCCCGCGGATCCTGGCCGACCTGCGCGATGGCGGTGAGACGGTGTCGCGCAAGACGGTGGCCGCCTCGATGCGCCGCCAGGGCCTGGCCGGCATCAGCCCGCGCACCTTCTCGCCCGTGACCACGATCGTCGATCTGGATGCTCCGGTGCCCAAAGACCTGGTCAAACGCCACTTCGATGCCGGCGAACTCGACCGGGTCTGGACGTCGGACATCACCTATTTGCGTACCGGTGAGGGCTGGCTGTACTTGTGTGCGGTCCGCGACGGCTGCAGCAGACGGGTGATCGGCTGGGCCATCGATGACCACATGCGCACTGACCTGGTCGAGGCGGCCGTGGCGATGGCCGTGGCGATGCGCGGCGAGCTGGCCGAGCAGGTGGTGCTGCACGCTGACCGCGGCTGCCAGTTCACCAGCGCGCAGTTGGCCCGGTTCGCCCACGATCACAACCTGACCCGCTCGGTGGGCCGTACCGGGGTGTGCTGGGACAACGCCCAGCAGGAATCATTCTGGGCCACACTGAAAGTCGAGTTCTACGACCGCTACTTGTGGCCCACCCAGGCGGCCGCTAAGCTCGCCGTCGGCGACTGGATCGAGCGGGTCTACAACCGCCGCCGGCGCCACTCGGCGATCGGCATGATCTGCCCGGTCGACTACGAGAACCGGATCACTCAGACGGCACAAGCCGCCTGACCCTGTGTCCACCAAACGGGGTCAAGCCCACTGGACCCGGCTCCGTGTTCCACGGCGCAACCGTCGAGCAGACCCTTTGTGTGACGTCACGCTGGACAATCCCTGCGCGACATGCCGAATTAGGGGATTCCCCGATTCCCTCCCCGAAGTCCCGCCCCATACGCTGGCGGGGCGGCTCAAGGGGGAGGACTGTCATGGCGTGGGAAAAGCACATTGGTCGGGTGGGCGCGTTGGCTGTCGCGCTGGGAATCGGTTCCGCCGTGGTGGCGATGCCAGCCGTTTCATGGGGACAGACCGAAGAGTCAAGTTCAGCCGGCGTAGCGAAGTCCGACGCACGTGATGCACGTACGGACACCAACGGCGCAGGGGAGTCCCCCAGTTCTGGATCGGACGACGACGGGGAGATGCGTCCAATCGCCACGCCGGACTCTGATTCACCTGCGGACGACTCCGACATGGGGGACGGGCCAATCGGAGTCTCGGAGGACGAGGCTCCCATCGTGGAATCGGTCGACTCCGACGAATCGGCATATCCACCTTCGCATTCCGGTGACGAGGAGGGTGACGACAAACCGACCGCGGCCACTGACGGGCAGAGCTACAGCGACGTCAACGCGAACGAAACAGACTATGCGGAGGTGGAAGTCTCTTCGCTGGACGACCTCGACACCGATGACGCCGCGCCACCCCCTTCAACACAGCGGACCGCAGACACCGGGCAACCAGAATCTGCGGTCGAGCCAGGGGTGACGGATCCGGGGATCATCGTCCCGGCCGGCCCTGCGCTGAACACGTCCAAGCCCACAACCGTCACGACGTCGCTGGCTGCGCCGGCGGCAACCGCCTCAGACCCTGACGAGCCACCGGCTCCCGCGGCCTCGCCGCTGTTGCTGACACTGCTGGCGTCGGCGTGGCGGTCTGTCACCGACCGCATCGACGCCGCGCAGTCGGCATCGGCGGTGATGAGCGCAGCGGCGCCCGGCGACACAAGTGTCAGCGCGACCTCGTCGCCGATTCCGGGCGGGGCCAGCCAGTCGCCCGTCATCGCTGACGACGGCACCATCTACCAGGTCACCGACGGCGGGGGGACCACACGGGTCAGCATTCTGGACAGTGACGGACAGGTCATCACGACCAGCGAATTCGACGGCGTCGGCACTCGAGCACAAGCGGTGACACGCCCGGACGGCTCGCTGATCGTGGTGACCGCCTCGGAAGGTCGCTGGAGCACGACGGTCAGAGCTGTGGACAGCGACGGGAATGTCACCAGGCTCGCGACAGTCTTCGGCCTTGCCGACAGCCCGCTGACCGTCGGTTCCGATGGAGCGCTGTACTTCAAGACGGTGATCCGCCCCCTCGCGGACGACCTGCCGGCTATCGATTACCGCTTCGTCCGGGTCTCCGCCAACAATTTCACGCGAACGTATTCCTACAACACCGAATTCGAGCTCGCTTCGGACGGGACCGCGCATCTGGTGTCGTCGCGGTTCGGTTTCTCGACGCTGCGCACGATCTACTCCAGCGGTTGGACCAGGGCGAGTCTGCTGCCGTTCGACTCGGATCCGAGTGCTCCGCTGGTGGACCAGGACGGCACCGTCTATGTGACAGCCGGCGTGCAAGGACTGTTCGGCACCAAGTCGACGCGGGTGTACACCATCGAGGGCGCCTCGCGAACGGTGCGTTCCATCGCCGGCCTACCGGGCGAGATGGTCATGACGGCCGATGGCTTCGGCTTGGAGACCTTCACCTTCGATGGTTACACCGACGAGGGCACCGGCACCACCTACGTCTCGACGGTGACCGCGGACGCGATTGTCACCTCGGAGGCGATCGATGGCCGCATCCAGGGCCTGCAGGTCGCGGCGAACGGTACCGCCTACGCACCCGTGGTGGATCCGACGCGGGGCGACACTGCGGTGGCGGTCGTCGACCCCGACGGCAATGTCATGTTTGTCGTCGTCCCCGGCATGGTGGTGGTCCGCGACAGAGGGGACGGGCTGGTCCGAGGAGGGTCGGCACAATCCAATGACGACTTCGGGTACGTCAACTACACCGCGGACGGCACCGAATACGTGGCGGTACTGGCGCCCGATGCCACCGTCGCCCGCACGATCGAGCTTCCGCCGGGAGCACACGGCACGGTCTTCTTCGGCCCCGACGGTTCGCCGTTCGAACTGCTCGAGTACTACGGGCCGAGCGTGAGCGAACCCGGGCGGCAGGTTCTCGTGCTGCCCACCGGTACGTACACGTCCATTGTGCCGGGGAGCTCGTCAATCGATGACTCCGAAGTGGTGTTCGGACCCGACGGCATCGGCTACCTCCTTGCCCACGTTTCGCCGGAGTACGACACAAACGTCCTGGGATTCAACAAAGCCGGGGACACCGTCATCCCGCTGAGCCGCATCACCAGTCCGGCGCTCGGAACCAACGCCGACGGCGACACCATCATCCTGGTCTTCGGTCCCGACGGCACCGCCTACGTGGTGGACAGAAGCCGAGCCAACAGTGGGGTGTACGCACTGACGGCGGGCGGATTGCAAAAGCTGGTCGATCTCGAATACTCCCAGTTGGGTGATCCCAGGCTGCCGACGTTCGGCGCCGATGGCACCGGCTACGTCGCGAATACGATCTACCTCGACGGCGGCATCTTCGAGACCACCGTCACGAGCTTCACGCCGGCGGTGAGTATTTGAGGTAAATGCATCCGGGCCGTTTCGTCCTATCCGGAAGGTGCCGGCTGGTCCAGCGTCCGCCAGACCCGTGCCGGTGTCATCGGCAGGTCCCGCACCCGCGCGCCGCACGCCCGGGCGATCGCGTTGGCCAGCGCGGGAGCTACCGGGTTGTAGGGGGACTCGCTCATCGACTTGGCGCCCATCGGTCCGAGCTGGTCGACGGTATCGGCGAAATACACCTCGGTGACGGGGATATCGGCGAACTGCGGGATGTGGTAGTTGCGGAGCACCTGGGTGAGCACGGTGCCGTCGGGTCCGACAATCATCTGCTCGTACAGCGCGGAGCCGATCGCTTGGGCGACACCGCCTTCGATCTGCCCGCGGCACTGCTCGGGGTTGATCACCACGCCGGCGTCGGCGGCCTGCACCGACTGCAGGATGCGAACCTCTCCGGTGTCGGGATTCACCGCGACGCGAAAGCCCTGGACGTTGAACGCCACCGATCGTGGTGTGCCTTCGTGGCGGCCACAGCCGACCAGCGATGCCGGCAGTTCGGCGAATTCGACGAGCCGGGTGCCGCACTGCACCCCGTGCGGAGTGAGTTCACAGGCATGCGGTCCCGATCCGGTGAGCGCCGCCGCTGCGGACAGCATGGCCGACCGCAGCTCGCGGCAGGCAGCGAGCACCGCGGTCCCGGCCACGACGGTGCCGGCCGAGCCGAATGCCCCGGTGTCGTAACCCGTTGCTTCAGTGTCGGATTGGTGTACCTCAACCCTGTCGGGCGTGGTGTTCAGCTCGGAAGCGACCAATTGCGTGTGCACGGTGGTGGTGCCGTTGCCGAACTCCGCCGTGCCGACCGACAGCTGATAGCGACCGTCGGCGGCGAGCGTGACCGACGCCTCGGCGAAATGCCCCCGCGGTGGGATCGTCGCGATCATCGCGAGCGCCATGCCCTCGCCGACACGCCAACCTGGCGGGGTCTTGGCGTCGTTGCCGTCGAGCAGGGCGCGCTGCACCAGATCCAGGCACTGATCCAGTCCGTAGCTGCCGAACATCAGGTCCCCGTGGCCGACTGCGGCGTCGACGAATTCGTCGCCGGGCACCACGACGTTGCGCCGTCGCAGCTCGAACGGATCCAGGTCGAGGCGAAGCGCCAGCTCATCGAGTGCGGACTCCACCGCGAAGATCATCTGGCTCAGGCCGTATCCGCGGAACGCCCCGGACGGAATGTTGTTGGTGTAGACCGACTGGGCGTCGACCCGCTTGTTGGGGCACCGGTACACCGACACCGATTCCGAACATCCGTGGAACATCACGCCGGGGCTGTGGTTGCCATAGGCGCCGGCGTCGGTGAGCACGTCGACGGCCAGGGCCGTCAGGACACCGTCGGGCCCGGCGGCCGCGGTGACGTCGATCCGGAACGGATGCCGGCACGGCGCCATCGTGAACTCGTCGGAGCGGGAGAACTCGTAGCGAACGGGTCGCCCCAGCCGCAGCACCGCCAGGGCGACGATGTCCTCGGTCAGCATCTCCTGCTTGCCGCCGAACCCGCCGCCGATGCGCCGGGTGAACACGTGGACGTCTTCACGGGACAGTCCGAACACGTGGCACAGCTCGTCGCGGACCAGGAACGGAACCTGGGAGCTGGTGCGCAGCACCAGTCTGCCGTCGTCGTCGCGCCACCCGGTGCAGCCATGGGTCTCCAGGTGGGTGTGCTGAACGCGCTGCGTGGTGTAGCGCTGCTGAACGACCTCACCGTCGGCGGCCATCGCCGCGTCCACTCCGGCCGCGACGTCGCCGATGCCACCGTGTACTTCGGCGACGATGTTGCGGGCCGGGTCGGCGAT
Source organism: Mycolicibacterium poriferae (assembly GCF_010728325.1). Next base: position 3,832,683 of record NZ_AP022570.1, on the reverse strand, counting down.
GCGCGCGTCCGCGCTCTTGTCCGGGTGCAGCAGCGGCGCTCCCGGTGCCCGCGCCGCGTCCGCGTCGAAGACCGCCGGCAGCTGTTCATAGGTCACCGCGATGGCTCGGCACGCCCGTTCGGCGGCGGCGACGCTGTCGGCGACCACGGCCGCCACCCGCTGCCCGACAAAGCGCACCGTGTCGTCGAGGACCACGGTGTCGTCAGGGTCGTCGGCGCGGTTCTCGTGCCGCGCCGTTGAGAACGCGACGTCCGGGCTGTCGCGGTGGGTCAGGATCAGGTGCACTCCGTCGACCGCTGCGGCGGCGCTGGTGTCGATGTCGACGATCTTGGCGTGGGCCACCGGGCTCGACAGCACCGCCAGATGCAGCAGCCCGGGTGGCTCGAAGTCCATCGTGTACTGCTCGGTGCCGGTGACGACGCGCACCGCGGCAGGCGCAGCCACCGAGTCGCCGACACCGCCGGACTTCTCGACGTTGACCCGCCCACCCAGGGCGTCGCTGATGGCGCGGTAACCGGTGCAGCGGCACAGGTTTCCCTTCAACGACTGCGGCAGCTCGGCGAGCTGCTCCTCAGACAGGGTCGCGGCCGTGGTGATCATCCCCGCCGTGCAGAAGCCGCACTGAAAGCCGGCGGCTTCGACGAATCGACGCTGCAGTGGATCCAGATCACCCGGACCGCCCAGTCCGGCGACGGTGGTGACGTCACGGTCGTCGGCACGAAATGCCGGGAAGACGCACGAGTGCACGGCCTCGCCGTCGACCAGCACCGAACACGCGCCGCAATCGCCGGCGTCGCATCCCTTCTTGACCTCGGTGTGGCCACGCTCGCGCAGGAATGTTCGCAGACATTGGCCGGGGCGCGGATCACCCTGCTGCTCTTCGCCGTTGACCCAGATGCTCATGACAGCTCGCGGCGGATCTGCTGAGCCAGCACCAGCGCAACTGCGCGCCGCCAGTCGGGGTCGCCGTGCGCATCGAGGGTCCACGCCGTGTCAGGAATCGTGGCGTGCGCCGCTTCGAGCTCGAGCGCGCTGGGCACGGTGCCGAAGTCGAACACGTGTGGTCGGGTCGTGGCCGCGGTCACCGACAGAACGAAACGGTGGCCGTCGGCGACGGTGTCGCGGCGCCCGATCACGACGACGCCCGAGCGGCCGAGCGGCGACGGCGCCACCTTGCGGTAGGCGGTCGCGGCGCGCAGTGCGGCGGCGGGTAGCCGGACCGACCGCAGGATCTCGCCGGAGGCCAGTGCGGTGGCGCCCGAGCCGGTGACGAACTCGGTGATCGGCATCCGGTAGTCGCTGCCGTCGCGCCGCCAGACGGTGACCTCCCCGTCCAGCGCCGCACCGAGCGAGATCATCGAGCCGGCCGGAAAGGCCAGGCAGATGTTGCCGCCGACCGTGGCGCTGGTCCAGATCTTGAACGAAGCCAGCAGCGCGGTGCAGCATTGGTACAGCAGTGGGGCAGCTGTCCAGTCGGGGCGATCCGCCTGCAGCCGCGCCGACAGGCGCGACACCTGCGCCACCGTCGCGGTCGCAGCCAGCTCGACACCGTCGTCGGACACCGTGACGGGTTCCCAACCCAGCCGGGTGATGTCGACCAGCCGGCGGATGTGCGGCTGCGGTTCGGAGAACAACCAGGTGCCCCCGGCGAGGATCGCGTCCGCCGGGCCCAACGGCCACAGGTCGTCGCGGTGGGTCGGTGTGCTCGTCGTCTCGACGGTGTTGAGGTCCATCGTGCTCAGCTGACCGGAGTCACGGGTCCACCCATGATGTTGCCGACGATTCCGCGAATGACGTTGCTGCCGTCCTCGTGTCGTAGCTCCGCATACCACTCGGCGGTCTTCCCCGGGTCCTTGCCGTGGGTGACGTCGCAGCGTTTACGGGCCCGCAGCACCAGATCCGCGGCTCGCTCGGAGCGCGCCTGCTGATAGGCCACCAGCGCCGCATGCACATCGCCGGGGTGGTCGCGGAACGCCCACTGCAGTGCGACGGCGTCCTCCATCGCCGAGCACCCACCCTGACCGATGTCGGGAGTGGTGTTGTGGGCGGCATCGCCGAGCACGGCGACCCGACCCTTGACCCAGGTGTGGAACGGGTCGAGGTCGAGGATCTCCACGCGGTTGGTGGCCATCGGATCCAGTTTGTCGATCAGGGTCTGCACCCCGGGTGCCCAGTCGCCGAAGTGCCCCCGCAACACCTCTCGTGCATCGCCGCGCTCGTAGTTCTCCCTCTCGTCGGAGTCCTCGGGCATCACGACGTCGAAGAAGAAGTAGAACCGGCCGTCGGACACCGGCATCACCGAGACCCGTTTGCCGTCACCGACATAGGTGGTCCACTCGGTGGCGGGGCCGATCGCTTCGTCGGTCTCGACCAGGCCGTTGAAGTTGACATACCCGGCGTAGCGCCGGGTGACCGGTGCGCCCAGCACGTACTCCCGGGTGATCGAGCTGGCCCCGTCGGCGCCGATGATCACGTCGGCCGACACCGTGGTCCCGTCGGCGAACGTCGCGGTGGCCTCATCGGGGCCGTCGGCGACGCTGACCATCTTCATCCCGAAGTTGATCTCGTCCATGCCGTAGGCCTCCATCAGCATCGCCTGGAGTTCGGCGCGTGCGATGGGGTAGGGGCGCTGGCCGACCTCGTCGATCAGCGGCTGCAAGGAGAACCGGCACATCGTCTCACCGGTGTGGGCGTCGAGGTAGCTCATCGTGTCGACGATCCCGCCCAGTCGCGCGGTCTGTTTCTCGAGGCCGAGGTGATTGAGGCACTTGACCCCGTTGGACCACACCGAGATCGCGGCGCCGACGGGCTTGTTCTCGGTGACCCGTTCGTAGACCTCGGTGTCGATGCCGATCTGGCGCAATGCGATCGCTGCGCTCATGCCGCCCATTCCGGCGCCGATGATGATCGCTTTCATTGGTGCGTTCCCATCCTCGTCAGCTTCCGCGGTAGGTGGAGTAGGCGTACGGGGAGAGCAGCAGGGGCACGTGGTAGTGCGTGGCCGGATCGGTGATCTCGAAGGCGATCACCACCTCCGGGTAGAACGCCGGGACGCGGGCCGCGGCGAAATAGCCTGCGGTGTCGAACGTCAGCCGGTAGGTGCCCGGTCCCAGATGGTCGGCGAGGTCCTTCACTCGGCCGTCCCCGTCGGTGACCGCGGTGGTCAGCACGTTCGATGCGGAGTCGGTGAGCGTGACGGCGACCCCGACGGCCGGCGTGCCGGAGACCGCGTCGAGCACGTGGGTGGACAGGCTCATTGCGGCGTCTCCCTCGTCAGTAGGCGCTCGAGCCGCAACCGGTTGATCTTGGCCAGCTCCGAGCGCATCACCCGACGTTCGGTCTCGGGATCATTGTCGAGCCGATCGGTCAGGATGGCCAGCAGCTCCTCGGCGGTGCGTCCGCTCGCGCACACCAGGTACACGTAGCCGAACTTGTCGTCGTAGGCGCGGTTCTTCTCGGCCAACTCGGCCTTGACCGCATCGGTGGCGTCGGCGACACGCGCCTGTTCGCGCGCCGAGCTGGGATTGTCGGCCTTGGCGCCGATCCGGGGATGGCCGTCCAGTGCCGCATCCAACTCGGCGTCGGGTAGCTCGGCGAGCACTCGGTCGGCGCGGTCGAACAACGCCTCTGCGTCGCGGAACGGCCCGCCGGCCAGCACCCGGCGGGCCCAGATCGTCGAGGAGCACACCTCGAACAGCAGATGCATCCGCTGCCGTTCGGACAGCCGGTTGAAGCCCTCTATTCCCGCGGTCATCTAGAGGATTTCGTCCAACCGGCTGAATCGTGCCGAGGCAATGGGATTGGCGTTGTCGACCAGGTCGGTGAATCGGTAGTTGGCGATCTTGGCGACCTCGATGAGCGCGAACGCCTTCTCCGCGCCGGGCGAATTGTCCATCCGTGACCACCCGTTCTGCAGCACCCGATCGAAATGCGCGGTTTCGCGGGCGCAGATCACCAGCGGGAAGCCGAAGTGCTCCCGGTACGCGGTGGCCAGATCGACGACGTCGTTGTGGTCGTCTTCATCCAGCTTCGACAGCGCGCTGTGGTCGGCGGCCAACGCGTGGCCGGTCTCGTCTTCGGCGCCGAGATCGTGGAACGCGTTGAGCAGTTCCAGCTGCTGTTCGGAGGAGCCAGTGAGCACCGCGTCCTGGAAAGACTCGCGCAGTTGCTTCGTGCTCGCGAACGGACGCTGGTCGTAGGCGCGGTCGACCGCCCACGGCACATCCTGTACGACGTGGCCGAACACCTCGGTAAAACGTTCCCGGGTCATCGAATTCACCTCGTTGAGGGTGATCGAGCCGCCGCCTGCCACCCGTGGTCCATGAGAGCCGGTGTGGAAGAAGACGATGTTGAGCAGGATGGCGCTGACCGCCCCGATGCTGATGCCGCTTCCGAAGATGAGGTCCAGTCCGGTCGGCATACCCTGGGCGATGTCGGGATAGGCGGTGACCCACAGCGCCAGCGCCAGGCTGGTGGTGACGATGATCAGGTTGCGGTGATCGGTGAAATCCACCTTGCCCAGTGTCTGGATCCCGACCGCGGCCACGGTGGCGAACAACGTCAGTGCCGCGCCGCCGAGCACCGGGTTGGGGATCGAGGCGACGATCGCGGCCACCTTGGGCAGGAATCCGAGCAGGATCATGAACACGCCGGCCGCGGCCACCACCCAGCGGCTCTTGATCCCGGTGAGCCGGACCAGTCCGACGTTCTCGGAGAACGCGGTGTAGGGGAACGAGTTGAAGATGCCGCCGATGGTGGTGGCCACCCCGTCGGCGCGCAGCATGTTGCCGATGTTCTCGGCCTTGATCCGCTTGCCGACGATCTCCCCGGTGGCGATGGTCGATCCGGTCGACTCCACCGCGATGATCAGCATCACGATCATCATGGTCAGACACGCGACGAAGTCGAATTTCGGCATACCGAACAGGAACGGCGGGGTGAATCCCACCGCAGCGGCCTCGCCGACGCGGTCGAAGTTCATGTCACCCAGCGCATAGGCGACTGCGCAGCCGATGACCAGCCCGAGCAGCACGGCGATGGTGGCGATGAAGCCGCGGAAGAGCCGCTGGATCGCGACGATGACCGCGATGGTGCCGAGCGCATAGAGGAACCAGCGGATGTTGGTCGGGTCCGGCTCGTGGGTGGCGGGATTGGTGACGGCGTCCATGGCGCCGACCGGTACCAGGGCCAGGCCGATGACGGTGATCAGCGTGCCGGTGACCACCGGGGGGAAGAATTTGAGCAGCTTGATGAAGACGGGCGCGATGGCGAACGCGAAGATGCCGGCAACGATGACCGCGCCGTAGACGTAGAGCATGCTGGCCGAGCCGCCTCCGTTGGCCAGCCCGATCGCGATGATGGGCGCTACTCCAGCGAAGGTCACGCCCTGCAACAGGGGCAGTCGCACCCCGACTTTCCAGAACCCGACGGCCTGGATGATCGAGGCGATCCCGCAGGTGAACAGATCGGCGGTGATGAGTTTGACGAGTTCCTCATCGGTGAGTCCCACTGCACCGGCGATGATGATGGGCACCAGGACCGCGCCCGCGTAGAACGCGACGACGTGCTGGAAACCGTAGGTAGCCAGTTTGGGAACCGGCAGCACCTCGTCTACCGGGTGCACGCGCTTGGGCTTGTTCGCCGTGGTCGGAGCCGCCATCGTCAAAGAATCCTGCAGATGGCGGTTGTTCGCATGTCGAGCGGTTCGCGTGGCCCGCTCTAGACGTGGCAGAATTGCCGGGTGCGAGCGGTGTTGTGGGACATGGACGGCACCCTCGTCGACTCCGAGAAGCTTTGGGACATCTCGCTCAACAAGCTCTACGAGTTCCACGGTGCGACGATGAGCCGCCAGACCCGCACCGCGTTGGTGGGCGCCTCGGCTGAAGAGACCATGGTCACGGTGTACACCGAACTCGGCCTGGATCACGATCCGGCCGCGATCGCCGGGTCGATCCAGTGGCTGCACGACCACACCGCCGACCTCTTCGACGGTGGTCTGCCGTGGTGCCCGGGTGCCCGGGAGATGCTGGAAGCGCTTGTTTCGGAAGCTGTTCCGATGGCGCTGGTGACGAACACGCAACGGGAGTTGGCGGAGCGCGCGCTCAACAGCATCGGGCGGCACTACTTCACGGTGACGGTGTGCGGTGACGAGGTGCCCAGCGGAAAACCCGCCCCCGACCCTTATCTGCGGGCCGCCGAATTGCTCGGGCTGGAACCCGGCGACTGCCTTGCCATCGAGGATTCGGTGACGGGGTCGACGGCGGCCGAACGTGCGGGGTGTGCGGTGCTGGTCGTGCCCAACGACGTGCCGGTGCCCGGGAGTGAGCGGCGCCGGCATGCCGAGTCGCTGGCCGGTCTCGACGCAGCGGCGCTGCGCCGGGTGTATCGCGAGATCGACCGGGAGGCCCGCGACCGTACGGCCTGACCCGGCCGCACCCCTCGATATCGGTCCGGACGGTCGGTGTTGTGTGGGATCGTAGCTGTGATCGATCTCATAGCCGAGTCGAGAAGGGGGTCGCGGCATGGCCAGAGGAGACGGCGGCGGAGCCGGCGCCGGCACCGAGTTCAGTTCCGGACGCAGCGCGCTGCGGGTGGCCTCGGTGGCCGCACTCGGCGGCCTGTTGTTCGGCTATGACAGCGCCGTGATCAACGGCGCCGTCAGCGCCCTGCAGGAGGAGTTCGCGATCAGCGACGCGACCCTCGGCTTCGCGGTCGCCTCGGCGCTGCTGGGCGCCGCCGTCGGCGCGTTGACCGCCGGGCGCCTCGCCGACGCGATGGGCCGGCTGTGGGTGATGAAGCTGGCCGCGGCGCTGTTCCTGATCAGTGCGGTCGTCACCGGCATCGGCACCAACATCTGGCTGATCGTGGTGTTCCGCGTCGTCGGCGGCGTCGCGGTCGGCATCGCGTCGGTGATCGCGCCCGCCTACATCGCCGAAACCTCGCCCGAGCGCATCCGCGGTCGGCTCGGCTCCCTGCAACAGTTGGCCATCGTCAGCGGCATCTTCGTGTCCCTGGCCGTCGACTGGCTGCTGGCCGAGGCTGCGGGCGGCTCCAACGAGGAGCTGTGGCTGGGTATGCAGGCCTGGCGGTGGATGTTCCTCGCCGAGATCATCCCCGCACTGGCCTATGGTCTGCTGGCCTTCACGATCCCGGAGTCACCGCGCTATCTGGTTGCCACACATCGCATCCCGGAGGCCCGTCGGGTCCTCACCCGGCTCTTGGGGGAGAAGAACCTCGAGATCACCATCAACCGCATCCAGGACTCCCTGCACGCCGAGAAGAAACGGTCGTGGCGTGACCTGTCCCGCGAGCGGCCGGACGACGAGGTCGCCTCGGGCTTGATCAACTGGATCCGCGACTACCTGTGGTGGCTGCTGTCGGTGTTCGCCGTCCTGGCGGTCACGGCGTTCGGCTTCGGGTTGTGGCCGCTTGCCGCTGTCTTCCTCGCGCTGCTCATCGGTGTGGCGCTCATCGGCGGGCTGTACGGCATCGTGTGGGTCGGCCTCGGGTTGTCGATCTTCCAGCAGTTCGTCGGGATCAACGTGATCTTCTACTATTCGAACGTCCTGTGGCAGGCGGTGGGCTTCGACGAGAGCTCGTCGTTCACGATCACCGTGATCACCTCGGTCACCAACATCGCGACCACGCTGATCGCGATAGCGCTGATCGACAAGGTCGGCCGCAAACCGCTGCTCCTGGTCGGTTCGACCGGAATGGCCGTCACGCTGGGCACCATGGCGGTGATCTTCGGAACGGCGCCACTGGTCGACGGCCAGCCCCAGCTCGGCGACGTGGCAGGGCCGGTCGCGCTGATCGCGGCGAACCTGTTCGTCGTGTCGTTCGGGATGTCCTGGGGGCCGGTGGTGTGGGTGCTGCTCGGCGAGATGTTCCCCAACCGCATCCGGGCGGCGGCCCTGGGTCTGGCCGCCGCCGGCCAGTGGACGGCGAACTGGCTGATCACGGTCACCTTCCCGGGCCTGCGGGACGTGCTCGGGTTCGCCTACGGCTTCTATGCCCTGTGCGCGGTGCTGTCGCTGCTGTTCGTGTGGCGCTGGGTGGAGGAGACAAAGGGCAAGACGTTGGAGGAGATGCACAACGAGGCGCACGTCGCCCGCCCGTCGCCGCACTGAGCACGGCGCGGCCGTGTCACCGAGGCCAACCCGCGGCCATGCCGCCGAGGCCAACCCGCGGCCATGCCGCCGAGACCAACCCACGGCCGATGGCAGTAGCGGAGTCCGGTCGTGACACAATCGCAGGCCGTGAAGACCTTCGACGCGCTGTTCGCCGAGTTGAGTGAGCGTGCGCGCACCCGCCCCACCGGCAGCAGCACCGTCGCGGCTCTCGACGGCGGTGTGCACGGTATCGGCAAGAAGATCCTCGAGGAGGCCGGCGAGGTGTGGCTGGCCGCCGAACACGAGGGTGACGAGGCGTTGGCCGAGGAGATCAGCCAGCTGCTCTACTGGACCCAGGTGCTGATGCTCGCGCGGGGGCTGTCCCTCGACGACGTGTACCGGAGGCTGTGAGCGATGCTGCGCGTGGCGGTCCCCAACAAGGGCACCCTGAGCGAACCGGCCGCCGAGATCCTGTCCGAGGCCGGCTACCGGCGGCGGACCGACGGTAAGGATCTAACGGTCGTCGATCCCGCCAACAACGTCGAGTTCTTCTTTCTGCGCCCGAAGGACATCGCGATCTATGTCGGTTCCGGGGAACTCGACTTCGGCATCACCGGCCGCGACCTGGCCCGCGAATCCGACGCGCCGGTGCGGGAACGGCTGGCGCTGGGCTTCGGTTCCTCGACGTTTCGTTACGCGGCACCGGCAGGGCGGCCGTGGCGGGTCGAGGACCTTGCCGGCAAGCGGATCGCCACGGCCTTTCCGAACATCGTCCGAAAGGATCTGTCGGCCAGGGGAATCGAGGCTACGGTGATCCGTCTTGACGGCGCGGTGGAGATCTCGGTGCAACTCGGCGTGGCCGATGCGATCGCCGACGTCGTCGGGTCCGGGCGCACACTGGGCCTCCACGACCTCGCGGCGTTCGGTGAACCGCTGTGCGACTCCGAGGCTGTGCTCATCGAGCAGGATGACGCCGGGGAGCCCGCCGACAGCGAGAAGGCCGCGGCCCGCGCCCAGTTGGCAGGCCGCGTGCAGGGTGTGGTGTTCGGCCAGCAGTATCTGATGCTGGACTACGACTGCCCCCGTCCGCTCCTCGAGAAAGCCACCGAGGTGACACCCGGGCTTGAGTCGCCGACCATCGCGCCACTGGCCGACCCGGGTTGGGTGGCGGTGCGGGCGCTGGTGCCGCGTCGGGACGTCAACGCGATCATGGACGAACTGGCGGCCATCGGCGCCAAGGCGATTCTGGCTTCTGACATCCGGTTCTGCCGCTTCTGATCGAGACCGCTCACGTCGTCGTCGACCGTGTTAGCGTCCGGATGTCCATCCACCGGTCGGAGGTCCGATGACGCTGGTTTCCGTGCTTCTGTTGGCCTTACTGATCGGCGTCGTCGCCGGTCTGCGCGCGATGACTCCGCCGGCGGCGGTGGCCTGGGGGGCGATGCTCGGCTGGATCGACGTGACCGACAAGTGGTCGGAGTGGATGGCTCATCCGATCACGGTCACGGTGCTGACCATCTTCCTCGTCGTCGAACTGGTCACCGACCAGTTGCCGAGCACTCCGAGCCGGAAAGTCGCCCCGCAGTTCATCGCTCGGCTGGTCAGCGGTGGGTTAGCCGGTGCGGTGATCGGCAGCGCGTTCTTCCACACCTTCAGCGCCCTGGGCGCCGGCATGGTCGGTGCGGTGCTCGGCACGTTGGCCGGCGCCGCCCTACGCAGCAGGGTGGCCGCCGCCAACAACGGCAACGATCGCCCCGGTGCTTTCGGTGAGGATGCGCTGGCCGTCGGCGGCGGACTGCTCGTCGCCTTCCTGGTGAGCCTGGTGTAGTCGTGGATACCCCACAGCACTTCGACGCGATCATCGTCGGTGCCGGCCAGGCCGGCCCCCCGCTGGCGGGCAGACTGACCGCCGCCGGTCAGACCGTGGCCGTCATCGAACGCAAACTCGTCGGCGGCACCTGCGTGAACTACGGCTGTATCCCGACCAAGACGCTGGTGGCCAGTGCGCACGCCGCACATCTGGCGCGCCGCGGCGCCGAGTTCGGGGTCGGGACAGGGGAAGTCGCGGTCGACATAGCCGCGGTCAAGGCGCGCAAGGATCGGATCAGCGGCGGTGACCGCGAGGGTGTCGAATCGTGGCTGGAGGGGATGAAGGGCTGCACGCTGATCCGCGGCCACGCCCGCTTCGAGGATCCGCACACGATGCGGGTGGGGGAGCACCTGCTGACGGCGGACCGGTTCTTCCTCAACGTCGGCGGGCGTGCCGTCGCACCGGACATGCCCGGATTGGCCGACGTCGACTACCTGACCAACGTCGGCATTCTCGACCTCGACATGGTGCCCGACCATCTGGTGGTCATCGGCGGCAGTTACATCGCGCTGGAGTTCGCGCAGATGTTCCGGCGCTTCGGGGCGAAGGTGACGGTCATCGAGAAGGGCCCACGGTTGACGTCGCGCGAGGACGAGGATGTCTCGGCGGCGATCAAGGACATCCTCGAGGCCGAGGGCATCGATGTCGTGGTGGATGCCGACAGCATCCGATTCGCCAAGCAGGACAGTGGATTCACAGTCACGCCGAGCGAGGGTGCGGAGCCGATCGCGGGCAGCCACCTGCTCATGGCGGTCGGGCGCCAGCCCAACACCGACGATCTCGGTCTCGACGCAGCCGGTGTGGACACCGACCGGCGCGGCTACATCGTCGTCGACGATCAGCTGCGCACCACCGTCGACCACATCTGGGCGATGGGCGACTGCAACGGACGGGGCGCGTTCACCCACACCTCCTACAACGACTTCGAGATCGTGGCGGCGAACCTGCTCGACGACGACCCGCGCCGGGTCAGCGACCGCATCACCACCTACGCGCTCTACATCGATCCGCCGCTGGGACGGGCGGGCATGACGGTCGACGAGGTTCGGCGTTCGGGGCGCAAGGCGCTGGTGGGCAAACGGCCGATGACCCGGGTGGGAAGAGCGGTGGAAAAGGGCGAGACGCAGGGCTTCATGAAGGTGGTGGTCGACGCCGAGACCGAGGAGATCCTCGGTGCGGCCATCCTGGGCGTCGGTGGTGACGAGGTGGTGCACAGCATTCTCGACGTCATGACCGCCAAGCTGCCCTACACGGCGATCTCCCGAACGATGCACATCCACCCGACGGTCAGCGAGTTGGTGCCGACCATGCTGCAGGACCTCGAGCCGCTGCGGTGACCGCGCGGCCCGCGATCAGCTGTCTGCAGACGGAGCTGACCCGCGCACCGAGATGCCGGCACGTCGCGACATCGGCGGACTGAACATGCTCGGGGCCGGCGTCGACGTCGGTGGCTGCGGCGGCGCCGAGCCAGAAGCCGAGCCGGTTGAGGTCCTGATCGCTGCCTGAGGAGCTGTTCCAGCCCGGCGGTAGGCCCAGACTGACCCACAGCATGTGGTGCTGGGCGGCGAAGACTGCCAGCGACATCAGGGTCTGAAGCTTGTCGCCGCTTTTCGCGCCTGAGTTGGTGAATCCGGCCGCGATCTTGTTCTGCCAGGTGCCGTTGATGCAACGTCGGCCGGTCTTCTCGGCGAATGCCTGGAATCCGGCGGATACGTTGCCCATGTAGGTCGGGCAACCGAACACCACCGCGTCGGACTCATCAAGTTCGTGCCAGCCGTCGTCGGTGATCGCGTCGACGGCGATCATGGCGACCTCGGCGCCGGCGTCCCGAGCCCCGGCGGCAACAGCTGCCGCCAACCTCGCAGTGTGGCCGAAGCCGGAGTGGTAGGCGACGGCGAAGCGCGGTTCGGGTAGCTCGGTGACTGTCATGGTGTTTCACCTCTGGTGGCAACGATCTGCCGACGGCGGGCGAGCCAGTCCGGCAGAACGTCTCCGTTCAGGTACGCCTCGAGTCTGTCGAGGTAGGCATGGATACCGCCGCGGAACCCGGTGGCGTTGCGGGCACCGAGGCCGCGATGGGTGAAGCGCAGGACGGTCTCCTGCCCGTCTGTTCGCAGTTCGTATCGGACCACGCCGTCCTCGACGATGGGCTGACACCGTTGGTGTTCGAAGACGTTCGGCGGATCCCAGACCAGGATGCGGCCCGTCATCCGTTTTCGTTCCGGCACAGCGGAGGCCCGTCGGCGACCATGTCGATCAGTCCGCCTTCGCGCGCGTCGATCGTCGTTTCGCCGAACCATCGGCAGCGTTGCGCCGGGTCGGTGATCGCGGCCCAGACCACGTCGATCGGGAACGGTAGACGTCGTTCGAAGGCCAGCGTGGCTCGGTCGCCGTCGATGAGAAGGCGTCCGTCGCGGCCGGTCTGCGGGTCTGTCATGGCTTTCCTCCGTGCTGTTCATGCAGGTGGCGTTCGAGCGCGTCCAGGTGGCCGCTCCAGAACCGTCGGTAGCGCTCGATCCAGTCGTCGATGGGTGCCAGGCCGTCGGCGCGCAGCGCGTAGACCCGACGTTGAGCATCGGGGCGGACTTCGACAAGGCCTACTTCGCGCAATATGCGCAGGTGTCGCGACACCGTCGGCTGCGTCAGGTCGGGCAACGTCGCGACCAGTTCGCCGGCCGTGCGCTCGCCGCTCATCAGTACATCCAACAGAGCCCGCCGGTTCGGTTCGGCAACGGCCTCGAAGACATCCACACCCGTATATTACTCATTGTCTATATAGACGCCAAACTATTGACCGGGCCCTTGACCGTGTTGTCGATCACAGTAATATGACCAGTGGTCATAGTCCCTGGGAGGCTCGATGCCGACGGTCACCTGGTCCCGGTTGGGTGGGGAGCGGCGTTCGGCGGTGGTGGACGCGGCGGAGGCGGAGTTCGCCGCACACGGCTTCTCCGGTGGCAGCCTCAACGTCATCGCTCGCCGGGCCGGCGTTGCCAAGGGCAGCCTGTTCCAGTACTTCGCCGACAAGCGAGACCTGTACGCCTACATCACCGATGTGGGCAGCCAGCGGGTGCGGGCCTACATGGAGTATCAGATCCACGAGCTCGAGCCCGACCGGCCGTTCTTCGAGTTCCTCACCGATCTGCTCGATGTGTGGGTGGCGTACTTCGCCGACCATCCGCGGGATAGAGCGCTCCACGCGGCGTCGAGTTTCGAGGTCGACACCGACGCGCGGGTCAGTGTGCGGGCCGTCGTGCACCGCCACTACCTGGAGGTGCTACGACCGTTGGTGCACGCTGCGCGCACCCGCGGCGATCTGCGGCCGGATGCGGACATCGACGCGTTGTTGTCGCTGCTGTTGATGCTGATGCCTCATCTGGCACTGGCGCCGTACGTCCGCGGGATGGATCCCGTCCTCGGACTCGACGAATTGTCCTCTGAACAACCGATTCTGGTGGTACGTCGCTATGTCGCAGTGCTGTCGGCCGCGTTCGGCTCCACCAACACATCCCACCGAACCACCACAATCGCGCAAGGAGAAGCACATGGCTAGAACTCGCTCGGACTCATTGGCCGAAGGCGGGCTGAACTGGGCCAGCCTGCCGCTCAAGCTGTTCGCCGGCGGCAACGCCAAGTTCTGGAATCCGGCAGACATCGACTTCTCTCGGGACCGGGCTGACTGGGAAGCGCTCACGGAGTTGGAACGCGAATGGGCGACGCGCCTGTGCGCGCAGTTCATCGCCGGCGAGGAGGCGGTCACGCAGGACATCCAGCCCTTCATGGCGGCGATGCGTGCCGAGGGGCGACTCGGTGACGAGATGTATCTGACCCAGTTCGCGTTCGAAGAGGCCAAACACACCCAGGTGTTCCGGTTGTGGCTCGACGCGGTCGGCGTGACCGACGACCTGCAGCGCTTCCTCGACGACCTGCCGACCTACCGGACCATCTTCTACGAGGAGTTGCCGGAATCCCTCGACGCGTTGCTGGCCGACCCGTCCCCGGCCGCGCAGGTCCGTGCGTCGGTCACCTACAACCACGTCATCGAAGGGATGATGGCGTTGACGGGATACTATGCGTGGCACAGGATTTGCGTGGACAACAACATCCTTCCGGGCATGCAGGAACTCGTTCGGCGGATCGGTGACGACGAGCGTCGCCACATGGCCTGGGGTACGTTCACCTGCCGTCGCCACGTCGCTGCCGACGACGCCAACTGGTCGGTGTTCGAGTCCCGGATGAACGAGCTCATCCCGCTGGCGCTGAAGAACACCGACGATGCGTATGACCTCTACGACGAGGTGCCCTTCCACCTCGAGAAGGACGACATGCAGCAGTATGCCGCCGATAAGGGGATGCGCCGCTTCGGCACCATCAGCAGCGCACGGGGGCGGCCACTCGGTGAGATCGACGTGGATTACTCGCCGCTGCAGCTGGAGGACACCTTCGCCGACGAGGACCGAAAGTCGCTGGCCGCCTCAGCGTAGGTGCGCTCACGCGCGGCGCTGCACCAACAGCGTCTGGGCGCAGGTGCCGACGAAGCCGGTGCGATCGAAGATCTCGGCCGAGGTGACTCCGATGCCGTCGGGACCGATGGAACCCTTTGCGCGCAGCGCGAAGTCACTGCCTTCGGGCAGCCGGTGTAGATGCACAACGGTGTCGGTGTTCATGAACATGAACGCCTCGGGGTCCAGCGCCGCACCGATCCCGTTGGCCGAGTCGACCACCATGGCCAGCCGTTGCAGCGCTGTGGTGGGTTCGTCGTCGACGAGTGAGACGAGTGGGCTCAGCCAGACTTCCGGGGTAGCAGTTCCAGTGTTCGCCTGTCGGCGCCAGCTGACGGTCTCGAGATAGCCGGGGGCACCCTCCCACGCGTGAGCGACCTCGGTCGCCTCGCCTTCGACCAACGGCGGATAGCGGTCGGTGGTGATGTCGGCGGTGTCAGCCGTGGCAAGCAGCCAGGCCGTCACGCGGGCCACGGCCCGGCGGCTGCCGTCAGGCCGATCTGCCGACATCTCCGCACACATCAACGAGATCCGCGAGCCTGGGCGCTCCACCCAGGCGCGGACCCACACAGTCGACACCGGGATCGCGCCGAGGATGTCGAGGGTCAGGCGCCCGATGCGCAGATCGGTGCCGGCGGAGAGTTCCTCGACGGCCTTGGTCAGCAGCGCCAGCGGTGGGGAGCCGTGCTGAATCTGCGGATCCCAGTTGCTGCGTGTCCCGTCGGTCGAGGTGAAGATCGACCACTCGCCCTCGGTGCCCTGCCGATGGAACAGGCAGTCGATCATGCCGCCGGCTCGGCGCGCAGCACGGCGTCGGGGTCGCCGTCGTCGAGCGCTTCGGGCCAGCCCGGATACGGCGGGGAGTGCCGCCGAAGGCCGGGCAGAGCGACTGGTGGGCGCACCAGTTGCACAGCCGTGACTGGCTCGGCCGGAAGTCACCGCTCGCACCTGCGGTCTGAATGGCTCGCCAGATCGCCATCAACATCTTCTCGAATCGCTGCAGCTCGTCGAGGTCGGGCGCGTAGTCGAGCACCTGACCGTCGGCGAGATACAGCAGTCGCAACCGGGTGGCCAGCACGCCGCGCGCACGCAGAAGCGCAACAGCGTAGAACTTCATCTGGAACATGGCCTTGAACTCGGCCAGCGCGCGAGCCTCGGGCGGCGCCTTGCCGGTTTTGTAGTCGACGACCCGCAGCTCGCCCGTCGGCGCGACGTCGATGCGGTCGATGAAGCCGCGCAGGAGCGTCCCGTCGGTGAGTTCGACCTCCACCCGTTGTTCACAACTCTGCGGTTCGAAGCGGGTCGGGTCCTCCAGCCGGTAATACCCCGACACCAGGGCGCGGGCCTGGTCGAGCATCTCGGCGCGCAGCTGCGCGTCGATGTCCTCGGTCAGCGATGGCTGTTCGGCGACCACCCGCTCCCAGGCCGGCGTCACCAGCGACACCGCCGTCTCGGGTAACCGCTGCGCCGCGGGAAGGGCGTACAACTGCTCCAGGGCGGCGTGCACGATGGAGCCTCGTACCTGCGCCGTCGATGACGGTTCCGGCAGCCGGTCGATCGCACGGAAGCGGTACAGGAGCGGACACTGCTTGAAGTCGGCGGCGCGCGACGGCGACAACGCCGGACGGCGTACCGGCGGCTCCGCCGGACGGCGTACCGGTGGCTCTGCCGGACGGCGGACCGGCGGCACGGGTCCCGACGCACCCTCCTGCTCGGTCGGCTCAGTCATGGCATTCACCCTAGAGCCGGGGTCGGACAGATCCGGGTAACCCGGCCGCACCCGTCGGGGCGGCGGCTGGCAGGCTGATCAGCTGTGCGCAGAACCGGTCCTTTCGCTGTCGGTGACCGCGTGCAACTCACCGACACCAAGGGCCGGCGCTACACGATGCTGCTCAAGCCGGGCGGCGAGTTCCACACGCACCGCGGCATCATCGCCCTCGACGACGTGATCGGGCTGCCCGAGGGCAGCGTCATCCGCGCCACGAACGGCGACCCGTTTCTGGTGCTGCGTCCGCTGCTGGTCGACTATGTGATGTCGATGCCGCGGGGCGCGCAGGTCGTCTATCCGAAGGACGCCGCGCAGATCGTCCACGAAGGCGACATCTTTCCGGGTGCCAGGGTGCTCGAGGCCGGTGCCGGATCCGGGGCCTTGACGTGCTCGTTGCTGCGCGCCGTCGGACCCGGGGGCCAGGTGACGTCCTACGAGGTCCGCGACGACCACGCCGAACACGCGATCCGCAACGTCACGACCTTCTTCGGGGAGCAGCCGCCGAACTGGGAACTGGTCACCGCCGACCTCGTCGATTACGCCGGCGGTGAGGTGGATCGCGTGGTGCTGGACATGCTGGCGCCGTGGGAGGTGCTCGGAACCGTCGCTGACGCGCTCGTCGCCGGCGGCGTGTTGATGGTGTACGTGGCCACGGTGACGCAGTTGTCGAAGACCGTGGAAGCGCTGCGCGAACAACAGTGCTGGACCGAGCCGCGGGCCTGGGAGAGCATGCAGCGGGGCTGGCACGTGGTCGGCCTCGCGGTGCGCCCGGAGCATTCGATGCGGGGACACACTGCGTTTCTGATCAGTGCCCGCAAGCTGGCGCCCGGTGCCGTGGCCCCGGTTCCCACCCGCAAGAAGCGCCCGTCGATCTGACGACCGGCCGCCAGGTTCAGTCGTCGTCCGGACGGCGCAGACCGCGTCGCACCGAGAGCAGCTCGACCTCGGGACGTGCCGCGATCAGGCGCTCGGCGGCATCGAGCACCTCGACCACGCGGGCACGCTCGCCGGAGACAACGGCCATGCCGACCCCGGCGCGGCGGTAGAGGTCCTGGGCGCCCGTCTCGGCGGCGGACACCGCGAAGCGGCGCGTGAGTTCAGCGACCAGCGGTCTGATCACCGAGCGCTTCTCCTTGAGCGAGTGCACGTCGCCGAGCAACAGGTCGAATTCCAGCCAGCCGATCCACATCGGTCAGGGCGTCGGGGTCGGGGACGGCGGCGCCGGCGGCGGTGGGGCTGGCGCTGGTGGCGAGCCAGGCGGTGGTGGTGGTGAGCCTGGCGGTGGTGGTGCGGCCGGCGGTGGTGGGCCTGGTGGTGCGGCAGGCGGCGGTGACGCCGGATCGCCGTCGAGTTCCAGCAGCAGGTCGGCGGTCCGCCGGGTCAGTTGCCATGACTCCTCAGCCGGCGCGAACTCCATCGGATAGGTGAACTCGCCGGTCTGGGGATTGCTGGTTCGAACCACGACCGTGGCCACGACGTTGCCAGGGTCGGCCTGCGACCAGGCCATGTCGCGGACCTCGAAGGTCAGGGGTAGCGCACCGTTGTCGCGTAGCGCAGTGGCGAAGCGGTCGAGTCCGGCGGCTTCGTCGGCGGTGCCGTTCTCGATCAGGACGATCTTCTGATCGCCGGGCAGGGCCGGGTCGGCCAGCCGGCCCATCACGTCGGTCAGTGCTGCCGGAGCAGGGAGGGGCGGCCCGCCCCGCGCGGGAGGGCCCGGTGGGGCGAGCCCGACCGACGGGGCCGGCGACGTCTCGACCGTCGCCGTCGTCCCAGTGGACTCGGGATCACCGGACTGCGCGCACCCACCGAGGCCGAGCGCCGCCGCGGTTGCGGCGGCGCTCAGAATCACGACGGTATGACGCACAGCGTCATGCTTCGTTAAGAAGTGACAGAAGTAAAGATCAGCCCACGGCGGAGATCAGCGCCATGGCCGACGACTTGGACAGTTGCCAGCCGGTCGGGCTGGGTCCGGCGATGAACGTCAGCGGCTGGCTGGCGACCTGGCCGGCCGGGGAGGCCGCGGTCACGAAGGCGGTGGCGACCGGTCCGTTCTGATCGATGTCGGCGATCGTGAACGTCAACGGGAAGTAGCCCTTGGCCGCGGCGTTGCTGTAGCCGCTGTCGGCCACCCTGGCCTCGATGCGCCCCAGGCCACCCTGGACGTAGCTGGACTTGGCGCCCGAGAACGATCCGGGGCCGGCCAGCGCACTCAGCGTCGACATCAACGGACCCTGCAACTCGGGAGCCGGCGCTGCGGGCAGCGGCGCGTTGACGGGGGCCGGTGAGGCCGACGCGATTCCCGACCCCACTGCAATTGAGGTCACACCCACCGCCGCGGCACCCGCCAGCATGGTAGCTGCGGCCCCTGCGGTCAGGCTGTTCACGAGGCTTTTCAGGGTCACGGTTGTCCTTCCGTTCGGACGTTCGATCTTCAGAGGTTAACAGTGTTGCTGGTGTGTCGAATTCCTAGACCACACACAAAGTCTGAATCGCCGGTAGCGTTGAAGTTGTTACCGCACCAACTTACGGTGCGGGGGAGGAGCGCAATATGAGTGAGTCCGAGCGTTCTGAAGCCTCTGAAGTCTTTGGGACACCCTCCGATAGCCGTCTGTCCAGCGAGGACGCTGCAGAACTGGAAGAACTGCGCCGGGAAGCGGCGATTCTGCGCGAACAGCTGGAAAGTGCGGTAGGCCCTGCCAGCGGGTTGCGCAGCGCGCGCGACGTGCATCAGCTCGAGGCCCGGATCGACTCGCTCGCCGCCCGCAACGCAAAGCTGATGGACACGCTCAAGGAAGCGCGCCAGCAATTGCTGGCGCTGCGCGAGGAGGTCGACCGGCTCGGACAGCCGCCCAGCGGGTACGGCGTACTTCTGTCCGTGCAGGAGGACGACACCGTCGACGTGTTCACCTCCGGGCGCAAGATGCGGCTGACCTGCTCGCCGAACATCGATGCCAAGGAGCTCAAGAAAGGCCAGACGGTCCGCCTCAACGAGGCGTTGACCGTCGTCGAGGCGGGCCACTTCGAATCGGTGGGCGAGATCAGCACCCTGCGCGAGATCCTGTCCGACGGGCACCGCGCGCTGGTCGTCGGCCACGCCGACGAGGAACGCATCGTGTGGCTGGCAGAGCCGCTGGTGGCCGCCGAGGACCTGCCCGACGCCCCGGCCGTCGACGACGACGACATGAGTGACGACCGGCCGCGCAGGCTGCGTCCCGGCGACTCGCTGCTCGTGGACACGAAGGCCGGCTACGCCTTCGAGCGGATCCCGAAGGCCGAGGTCGAGGATCTCGTGCTCGAGGAGGTCCCCGACGTCAGCTACCACGACATCGGTGGCCTCACGCGGCAGATCGAGCAGATCCGCGACGCTGTCGAGCTGCCGTTCCTGCACAAGGAGCTCTACCGGGAGTACTCGCTGCGCCCGCCCAAGGGCGTGCTGCTCTACGGTCCCCCCGGGTGCGGCAAGACGCTCATCGCCAAGGCGGTCGCCAACTCGCTGGCGAAGAAGATGGCCGAGGTCCGCGGGGACGACGCCCGCGAGGCGAAGTCCTACTTCCTCAACATCAAGGGCCCCGAACTGCTGAACAAGTTCGTCGGCGAGACGGAGCGCCACATCCGGCTGATCTTCCAGCGGGCACGCGAGAAGGCCTCCGAGGGCACACCTGTCATCGTGTTCTTCGACGAGATGGACTCGATCTTCCGCACCCGCGGCACCGGGGTCAGCTCGGACGTCGAAACGACCGTCGTGCCGCAGCTCCTCAGTGAGATCGACGGCGTGGAGGGACTGGAGAACGTCATCGTCATCGGCGCCTCCAACCGTGAGGACATGATCGACCCGGCGATCCTGCGGCCCGGCCGCCTGGACGTCAAGATCAAGATCGAACGGCCGGACGCGGAGGCGGCCCAGGACATCTTCAGCAAGTACCTCACCGAGGATCTGCCGGTGCACGCCGACGACCTCTCCGAGTTCTCCGGCGACCGCGGTTCCACGATCAAGGCGATGATCGAGAAGGTCGTCGACCGGATGTACGCGGAGATCGACGACAACCGGTTCCTCGAGGTCACCTACGCCAACGGTGACAAAGAGGTCATGTACTTCAAGGACTTCAACTCCGGCGCCATGATCCAGAACGTCGTGGACCGGGCCAAGAAGTACGCGATCAAGTCGGTACTGGAGACCGGTCAGCCGGGTCTGCGCATCCAGCACCTGCTCGATTCGATCGTCGACGAATTCGCCGAGAACGAGGACCTGCCCAACACCACCAACCCGGATGACTGGGCACGTATCTCGGGCAAGAAGGGTGAGCGGATCGTCTACATCCGCACCCTGGTGACCGGCAAGAGCAGCAGCGCAAACCGGGCGATCGACACCGAGAGCAACCTGGGGCAGTACCTGTAGGGACGTGCGCGTGCCGGTCGGGTGGTGACATCCGGCCGGCGCGTCGCCATGTTGTCGCGTCGACGACGCACCGAGTTCATCTCCCCGAACCCCGCCGGTCGCCGATAAGGCGCACATTCATTGCGCCTACCGGTCCGAGTCAGGGAGTGAACAATGCAGGTCACAAGTGTTGTCGGAGTGGCGACGGTGCTTGTCGCCACAGCCCTCGCCGTCGCCGCCCCCGCGGCAGCACAGCCGAGCTGGGAGATGCCCGACGTCGAGGGCGAGGTCCTGCAGGATGCGTGGGACAAGGTCGTCTCGACGACCGACGGTGCGGTGGTGCCCGAAACCGCGACTGCCGAGGGCCCGCCCTTCGAGCAGTTCAACCTCACGAACTGGGAAGTGTGCTCGCAGTCGCCCGACGAGGGGGACGAGATCTCGGCGGAGTCGCCGCCCGAACTCGAGGTCATGCGGCCGGGTGGCTGCTGAGCGTCAGCGCACCCACGAGTAGCTGTTGGTGAGGTCGTCCTGCAACACCTGGGCGGCCTCTGTGCTGGTGTCGATGCGCAGCTCGTCGTCGAGGACGCGGGCCCGGTACGACCAACCGTCGGGCAGCCGCAGCCGATCACCCAGGCCGGCTAGGTCGTCGAAACTCAGCGTCGCATCGACGACCTGGCTGTAGGTCTGCATGACCCAGCGCCCACCCTCGGCGTCGAGCAGTTCGAAGACCGTCCGGCCGGGGCGGTAGACGAATACCGCATGGCGGTTGACGGTGTTGGGCAGATACGGCCCGGGGTTCATCGACGTCAACGCCACGGTGGCCTGGCGCATCATATCGATGCCGCCGAACGTGACCACCTCGCGCCGGCCCGTCATGTCCTTCTCCACGGTGTCCATCAGCCAGTACCGGGGACCGTTGAGCAGGGCGGCGGCCGCGCCGTGCTCTCTCGCGATGGCCTCGGCATCCAGCCGGGACCACAACTCGGCGGGACAGTCGTTGAGGGGGAAGGTGTTGTAGACGGTGGCTTCCGGGCCGTTGTCGCCGACCCGCACGAGCAGCACCTCGCCATAGCGCTTTCGCCAGAAATCCTGCACGGTCGGAAATGTAGCCGCCGACGGACCATCTCGCCTCGAAAGGTATGTCCAGAATGGGAAATTGTTCCCATATCGAGGTTGATCAGGGCTCACTAGCGTCGAGAGCGTGACGATCTCGCGACCCGTATTGGCGGCGCTGACCCTGACGATTCCCGTCCTCGCCGGCTGCCAGTTCTCCTTCTCGGCCGGGGGCCCGGACTACGAGAAGCTGGAAACGACGATGGCCGACGAGCTGAACACCCAGTACGAGTCGATCTCTCAACGAGTCTCCGGAGTGCGCTGTCCACGCCCCGACGAGACTCCCAAGACCGGTGACAGCATCACGTGCGTGGCCGATCTCGACGGCAGTGACGTGCGCGTCGAAGCGACGTTCACCAGCGACGACTACGACGTGGACTTCGCCACCATCGACACCGTGTACGACCTGGGTGACACCGCCGACGGCCTCGCCGACGACATCTCGGCCGAGTACGGGTTCGACGTCAGCGTCGAGTGCGGTGACGGCATCAAGATCGTCGAGGTGGGCAGCACCTTCGAATGCGAGGCTGCTGACCGTAGCGGCGATACCCGTCCGGTCGTGGTGACCGCCGGCGGACCCGAGGAGAACGACCGGTGGGAGGTCATCGAGTAAGCCGCGACGGGCCGCTGTCGCTGCCGATCTGGGATAGCCTGCCTGCCAATGGCGGGTTTGACATGGCGGCGTGATCTCGGCGAGCGGCTCGCGCACGCGTGGTGCCGGGCTCAGCAGCGCGGCGGACAGGTCGTCGTCGTGGTCGGTGATCCCGGCATGGGAAAGACGACCATGCTTTCCTGGCTCGCCGAGCACATCGGTACTGCAGCCCGCACGGTGACCTGTCGGGGTGGTGACTCCGCGCCCGCGCTGTCCACCGCCATCGACGTCGCGACCGGCTTGCCGCAGCCGATCCGGGCGCGGATGAGGGCCGTTGACCTCGACACCATGCGCGCCGCTGACGTGTTGTGCGAGGGATTCGAGTCGGCGCACGGCGCCGCCCTGCTGGTCGACGACGTCCACGCGGCTGACCCCGCCAGTCGCACCGCATTGAACCTGGCTCTCCGCCGCGCGGTCATGAGCGGGGTGCTGGTGGTGGTCACGGGACGCCGGGTGCCGTCGGTGCACGCGTTCGCCGAGGGCTTCGCGGTCGAGGAACTCGGCGGCCTCGATCCCGCCGATGCGGCGTCGGTCCTCGAAGCGGCCGGTGTCGAACCGATCGCGCCGGTGGTGGCTGCGCGGCTGATCGACCTGGCCGCCGGGAACCCGCTGGCGTTGTCGCAGCTGCCCCACGCGTTGTCGCGCGAACAACTCGCCGGCAGGCAGCCGCTTCCCGACGAAATCCCGCTCCTCGGTGACCTCGCCGCAGCGTTCACCCGCTGTCTTCCCCCACCGGGCGGCCGCGCGCGCGAGCTGCTGGACCGTATCGCCCTGTCCTCCGACGACTCTTGGTCGGGCATCGAGTCGTCCGCACTGGTCGACCCGGAGACGGCGCTCGAAGAGCTCGAGAACCTCGGCCTGGCTGAGCTGTCGAACGGTCGGCTCACGCTGCACCACCCGCTGTTGCGAAGCGCCGTGATCGGGAGCATGACCGAGCATCGACGACGGCAGCTCCACCTCGAATTCGCCGACTCTGCGGCTCTTTCGGCCGAGGTGAAACTGGCGCATCGTGCTCAAGGGACGGTCGGGCCGGACGAGGATCTGGCCGAATCGTTGGTGCACGCAGCGTCCCGGATGCGCGCTGGTCGAGGAATCGAATCGGCCGCCCGCATGCTCGACCATGCGGTGCAGATGACTGGAAGTGACGCCCGCCGAGGTCGGTTGCTGCTCGAGGCCGCCGAGTTGCTCGGTGCCGCCGGTGACGCCCAGGCCGCCCGGTACCGGCTCGAAGCCGTTCTGGCCGAGGAGCGCTGGGCCGATCTCCATGTCGCCGCCACGCTCACCCTGGCCACGCTGGAAGCCGTCGACGGTGCTCCCGCGGCCGCCCAGCAGCGACTCATGGAGTGCGTCGCGGTGGCGGCGCCGGATCAGGTCGGCGTGGTCGAGGCCCGCATGGCCATCCCGCTGGGGATGCTCGGAATGGTGCAGCAGATCATCGAATCCGCCGAGGCGGCGGTCGCGCACACCCGGCCCGGCTCGGTCGACGCCGATGTTGCGCGCGTCGTTCTCGCGCACGCCGCCAGCGCCAGGGACGAGGGCCGCGCCGATGAGTTCGTCGACTCGCTCGAGCCGCTCGATCTGGTCGCCGCCATCCGCCACGACCCCCTGGTCGGTTTGCATGTCGGACGCGCGATGGCGATCGCCGAGCGCTACGCCGAGGCGACCACAGCTCTGACCCGATTGATCGGGACCCTGCGGGCCGAGGGGGTGCGTGCCTCGCTCGCGATGGCCTATGGGGCTTTGGGGGAGAACCACATTCGGTCATCCCGGTTCGACGACGCGTTGGTGTGCCTGGACGAAGCGGTGGCGTTGTGCATGGGAACCGGGCAGCGGGCGTTCGCGCCGTTCTGGCTCGGGTTGCGCGCTCGCGTCGCGGCGGTCCGGGGTGACGACCAGGCCGCGCAGGCCGATCTCGATCTCGGGTTCACGATCTCGGATCGGCAGTCGACGTTCGGCGCGCGCTACTTCCTGCTCGCCAACGCGGGTCTGGCCGCGTTGACCGAACGCCGCGACGACGACGTGATCGCCACGCTGGGGGAGTGCTGGGCGTTCGAACAAGCCGGCGGATTACTGGCACCGCAGGTGGCCAGGTGGCACGTGGACCTGGTCGAGGTCTACTCCCGGCGGGGGCGCCGCGACGACGCCGTTCCCCTCGTCGAGCACCTGGAGACCGTCGCCGCCGCGTCCGGCGCGAGCCGCTGGACCCGCGCGACTGCCCGGCGCGCCCGCGCACTGCTGTGCGCGGACAGCGAACCGGAGCGGGCCGGGTGCCTGCTCGACGAGGCGGTGTCGATTTTCGATCCCGAGATCGACGCCTTCGACCGCTCGCGCGCGCTGATGGACAAGTCGCGCGTCTGCGCCGACCCGGCGGCCCGCGACCGTAGCCGTACCGAGGCGCTGTATGGGTTCCGGCGTATCGGTGCGTCGCCGTGGGCCGCGCGGGTGACGGCCGACGACCGAGCGCCGCTCGACGAACTCACCGACGCCGAACGCCGGATCCTCGACGAGGTCGCGCAGGGCTTGACCAACCAGCAGATCGCGAAGCGGTTGCACCTGAGCGCGAAGACCGTGGCCAACCACCTCTATCGCGCCTATCCCAAGCTCGGTGTGTCGTCGCGTACCGAGGCCGCGCGGCACATGCTGTTGCGCGACGGACGAGCGGATCAGTTGCGCTCCAGCGCAAGATAGGCATCCCTGCCCGCCAAGCTCACCGCGACGTCGGCAATCAGCGGGTCGAAGAAGCGCTGACGGTACAGCGGGTCGACGCTGGTACTGACGGTGAAGTACAGACCCGGCAGCACCGCGACGAACAGCGATGTGTGCACGACCGTCTGGGGGATCGGGATGTTGATCCCGAACCACGTTCCGGCACAGGGCGGTTCGCCGACAGCACAGGAGGGTTCCGATGACCACAGCACGGTGACTTCGTCGGGGATCGCGATCATGCCGAGCGCGAGGAAGAACGCGAACAAGCCCGCGGTGAACAACACGACCTGGATCGCTTGGGCGACGACCATGACCGCGACGACGTTGAACTGCTCACCCGGCGACAGCGCGGTCCGCGCCGGTGGTGTCGCACGGGAACTCTGTAACGGTGTGCCGACCAACAGTGCGGCCGGGTCGGTCTGTTCGGACCTGTCCCTGCGCAGCTCGGCGACTTCGTCGCGAATTGTGGCGATCATGAACAGCAGGGCCACAATGCTCAGGAAACCGATTGTCTGCCAGAGTCTTTCGCGACTCATTCGGGCTGACAGCTGCCAGAGCTCGCCGGTGAAGTACACGACGACGGTCAGCATCAGCAGCGGTAGTGCCCGGCTCATCAGAGTGCCCAGGGCGCCCAGTTGAACCCACGCGAACCGAAACGCCCACAACGCGATCGAACCGAAGCCGACGTAGGTGAGCCAGACCGCCACCAGCGACACCGCCAGGAAAACCGGTACTTCGGCCAGCACGTCTGCCGACCAGCCCTCCGACACGATGGGCACCACCAGCACGAACATGCCCATCACCAGCAGCGCGCCGGTGCGTCTGCCGGCTTCGGAGGCGGCGGTACCGCGCTGGTGCAGCGCGTGCAGCCCTGAGGGGGCGGCGGCCAGCACCGCCGCGATGACTGCCGAGCGCACCAGATAGCCGACATCCGGTTCGGCGCTGGTCCAGTCAGCGAGCAGCATGGTCACCACCACCAGCGCTCCGACGCCGGCCACTACCGGCGCCGAACGGGCGATCAACTGCCGCGACCGGACCCGGCGGGTGAGCACCAACGGCAGTCCTCGGTGCAGGAACCACTCGTGTACCGCTGCGGTGTTCGGCGCCGATTCGATCATGTCGCGGTCGCGGTCCGGTAGCGGTCCCGCGCCACCAGCGTCAGCAGCAACTCCTCGACGAGCGGATCGAGATACTGCGCGCGGTACTCCTTGTCGCCGACCGCCCGGGCCGCCAGGTACATGAACGTCAGGGCCGTCAGGAACATCACCATCTGGATCAGGGCCTGCGGGATCGGCAGCGTCATGGTCAGGATCTCGCCGTCGAAGCGACCCTGCCCGGTCAGTTCGATCAGCAGGTCGGGGCTGATCAGGATCAGCCCGAACACCAGGAAGATCAGCCCGGTCGACAGCGCGACGGTGAGCACTCGCACGAACTGCGACAGTGCCAGCACGAACACGACGTTGATCCGTTCGGCCTTCGACAGCGGTTTCCGCCGCGGCCGGTCCGGCAGATGCTCGAACGGTGTGCCCACCAGCATCTGCGCATGCTCGGGTCGTTTGGCCTCCGGGGCGAGGATGGGCCTGACCTGACCCAGTGTTCCCGACAGCAGGAACGATGCGGCGATCAGGACGAGGAACAGCAGGGCCAGCCACAGCCGGCCCCGGGTCACCGTGGCCGCCATCTTCCAGGCCGGCCCATTGAAGAAGACGAGCATGGTCAGCAGCAGGACCGGCAGCGCCCGCACGAACAGGTCGCCGATCGAGGCGAGGTTCGTCAGCATGATGCGCACCGCCCACCCCGACACCGCGCCGATTCCGGTCGCGGTGCACAGCAGGATCGCCGCGATGACGACCGCCTCGGCGATGGCATCCGCGAGGAAACGGGGGCTGGGCCCGCCGAAAATCGCTCCCAGCACCGCCAGTACGAGCGACACCACCACTGTCGCGGCCCGCAACCTGGCGTCGGAGGTGCGGGACACCAGCCAACCGGCCACCGAGGCCACCGGCACGACGACGATCACGACGGCGAGCGCGAACCACTCGGCGCGGGTGGGGCTGCCGTCGATGTCGATGGTGTGCTTGCCGGTGACCGCGACCACGATGATCGAGAACAACATCATCACGCCGAACGCAGCCAGAGCCGGCGCGGAGCGCAGCCAGACCCGCCGGACCAGCGCGCCCGGACGCAGCACGTACGGGAGACCGCGCTCGAGGAACCAGCGTTCGGCCGACTCGCGCTGATCGGTGGTGGTCATGGTGGGTCAATCTCATCACGGCATCCGGCGCAATGGCGGTATTGACCGGCGTGAGCACGGTGGCCACCTGCTACTCCGTCGTGGCCCATGTCTACCCTGGTTGGTATGCAACGGATCATCGGAACGGAGGTCGAGTACGGCATTTCCTCGCCGTCCGACCCGACCGCGAATCCGATCCTGACGTCCACCCAGGCTGTCCTTGCCTATGCGGCGGCGGCCGGGCTCCAGCGGGCCAAGCGGACCCGGTGGGACTACGAGGTCGAATCGCCGCTGCGCGACGCTCGCGGGTTCGACCTCAGCCGCTCCTCGGGACCGCCGCCGGTGGTCGACGCCGACGAGGTCGGCGCCGCCAACATGATCCTGACCAACGGTGCCCGGCTCTACGTCGACCATGCGCATCCCGAGTACTCAGCGCCCGAATGCACCGACCCGATGGATGCGGTGATCTGGGACAAAGCGGGGGAGCGGGTGATGGAGGCGGCTGCGCGTCACGTCGCCAGCGTCCCCGGGGCTGCGAAGCTGCAGCTCTACAAGAACAACATCGACAACAAGGGCGCCTCCTACGGGTCGCACGAGAACTACCTGATGAGCCGCCAGACCCCGTTCTCGGCGGTGATCGCCGGGCTGACGCCGTTCCTGGTGTCCCGGCAGGTGGTGACCGGCTCGGGCCGGGTGGGGATCGGGCCGTCGGGTGACGAACCGGGCTTCCAGCTCTCTCAACGTGCCGATTACATCGAGGTCGAGGTCGGCCTGGAGACCACGCTCAAACGCGGCATCATCAACACCCGCGACGAACCGCACGCCGACGCCGACAAATACCGGCGGCTGCACGTCATCATCGGTGACGCGAACCTGTCGGAGACGTCGACCTACCTGAAGCTCGGCACCACCTCGCTGGTTCTCGACCTGATCGAGGAGGGGCCGTCGATCGGGGCGGACCTGTCCGACCTGGCGCTGGCTCGCCCGGTGCATGCGGTGCACGTGCTCTCGCGCGACCCGTCGCTGCGCGCGACGGTGGCGCTGGCCGACGGCCGGGAACTGACCGGTCTGGCGCTGCAACGGATCTACCTGGACCGGGTCGCCAAACTGGTCGACAGCCGCGACCCCGACCCGCGGGCCGACCATGTGCTGGAAACGTGGGCACACGTGCTGGATCTGCTCGAGCGGGACCCGATGGAGTGCGCGGACCTGCTCGACTGGCCCGCCAAGCTGCGACTTCTCGAGGGTTTCCGGCAGCGGGAGAACCTCGGGTGGTCCGCGCCCCGGCTCCATCTGGTCGACCTGCAGTACTCGGACGTGCGGCTGGACAAGGGCCTGTACAACAGGCTCGTCGCACGTGGTTCGATGCAGCGACTGGTCACCGAACAGCAGGTCCTCGACGCGGTGGACAACCCGCCGACCGACACCCGCGCCTACTTCCGCGGAGAGTGCCTGCGCCGCTTCGGCGCCGACATCGCCGCGGCCAGCTGGGACTCGGTGATCTTCGATCTGGGCGGGGACTCGCTGGTCCGCATCCCGACGCTCGAGCCGCTGCGGGGCAGCAAGGCCCACGTCGGGGCTCTGTTGGAGTCCGTCGACAGCGCGGTCGAGCTCGTCGAGCAGTTGACGACCTGATCGAGCTATCCCCGGCAATGACGGTGGCGACCGGTACTGTGGGGTGACCGGCAGGACGATGGCCGGACGCCCGCACCGGGCAGGCAGACACAGCAGGAGGCAGCGATGGCTCAGGAGCAGACCAAGCGTGGCGGTGGAGGCGGCGACGACGACGACCTCTCCGGCAGCACGGGCGCCGGGCAGGAGCGCCGTGAGAAGCTGGCCGAGGACACCGACGACCTGCTGGACGAGATCGATGACGTCCTGGAGGAGAATGCGGAGGACTTTGTGCGTGCATACGTCCAGAAGGGTGGACAGTGACCTGGCCGAATCGTGAACAATCGGCCCCTTTGTCCCCACTATCCGGCGCCGCCTCGGGAATCGGGAATGCCCTCCCGCAGGGTCTTTCGCACGGCGGCGTGAACCTGTCGTCGTTCTCTGATTTCCTGCGCGCCCAGGCCCCTCACCTGCTGCCGTCGGGCAACCCCGTGTCCGCAGGTGTGCCCACCGACGTCGCGCCGCACGGCACCACGATCGTCGCGCTGAAGTACCCCGGTGGTGTCGTGATGGCCGGTGACCGCCGAGCCACCCAAGGTCACATGATCGCCAGCCGGGACGTGCAGAAGGTGTACATCACCGACGACTACACGGTGACCGGTATCGCCGGCACGGCAGCCATCGCGGTGGAGTTCGCCCGCCTGTACGCCGTGGAGCTCGAGCACTACGAGAAGCTCGAAGGCGTCGCGCTGACATTCCCGGGCAAGGTGAATCGGCTGGCCACCATGGTCCGCGGCAACCTCGGCGCCGCCCTGCAGGGCTTCATCGCGCTGCCGTTGCTGGCCG
This sequence comes from Mycolicibacterium poriferae, assembly GCF_010728325.1. The sequence continues at coordinate 3,802,896 of NZ_AP022570.1, read as the reverse complement.
GATACGACGTCGACGACCCCAACCCGGAGGGCGCGGGACGCATCGTGTCCTTCGATGCCGCCGGCGGGTGGAACTTCGAGGAGGAGGGTTACCAGTCCGTCGGATCGGGATCGATCTTCGCCAAGTCCTCGATGAAGAAGCTGTACTCGCAGGTCAACGATGCCGATTCGGCCCTGCGGGTAGCGATCGAGGCGCTCTACGACGCCGCCGACGACGACTCGGCGACCGGCGGCCCCGATCTGGTGCGCGGCATCTTCCCGACCGCGGTGCTGGTCGGCGCCGAAGGTGCTTCCGTCGTCGACGAGCAGCAGATCGCCGCTGTGTGCCAGACCATCATCGACAGTCGTTCGCGGGCCGACACGTTCGGCCCTGACGCTCACCGTGCCCCAGACGCGCGAGGAGATTCGTGAGCTTCCCGTACTTCATTTCGCCCGAACAGGCGATGCGCGAGCGTTCCGAGCTCGCACGCAAAGGCATCGCCCGCGGCCGCAGCGTGATCGCCCTGGCCTACGCCGACGGCGTGTTGTTCGTTGCGGAGAACCCGTCGCGGTCCCTGCAGAAGGTCAGCGAACTCTACGACCGCGTCGGATTCGCCGCTGTGGGCCGGTTCAACGAGTTCAACAACCTGCGCAGCGGCGGAATCCGGTTCGCTGACACGCAGGGCTACGCGTACTCGCGGCGCGACGTCACCGGCCGCCAGTTGGCCAACGTGTACGCCCAGACGCTGGGCACGATCTTCACCGAGCAGGCCAAGCCGTACGAGGTGGAGCTGTGTGTGGCCGAGGTCGCGCACTTCGGTGAAACCAAGCCGCCGGAGCTGTACCGCATCACCTACGACGGATCGATCGCCGACGAGCCGCATTTCGTCGTCATGGGCGGTACCACCGAACCGATCTCCACCGCGCTCAACGAGACCTACACCGAGAACGCGTCGCTGCATGACGCGATGGGCATCGCGGTCAACGCGCTGACGGCGGGTGGAAACGGCAGCGAGCCGCGCACTTTGGGGCCGTCCACTCTGGAGGTGGCAATCCTCGACGTGAACCGCCCGCGGCGCGCGTTCCGTCGCATCACCGGCTCGGCTCTGGAAGCGCTTCTGCCCGAAGCCGTTCCGGAGTCCGACGGCGCCCAGAACTAAGTGCGACGCACCCTGCCGTAGCCGGGGTGCAGGTGCTGGTCCGTGATCTCGAGGATGCGGCCGATCTGTCCCCAGGACAGACCTGGAGTTCTGCGGATGGCCAAGGCGTAGTCGTAGCGAGCTGGCGGTCTCGTCGAGGGGCATCGCGTCTCCTGCGGTGCCCCCGATGGCCATGTGTCACGTGACCTGAACCCTCCACTCGATCCGAACCCTGCTCAGCAGGGCTCGCGCTGTCGGTGATCGTCGACCGATCCGGTGTCAGGTCCCGCGGTGACGCTCACAGCATTTCTCCAGGCGTGTCCGTCTTGCGTGCACCGAGCCCAGGGTGGATGATGTTGCGCATAACGCATCACGTTGCGTTATACGCAACATTCTGAACATTCACTGGTGAACCGGAGCGGGTGCCCCATGCCCAAAATCCCCAAGATCCCCACAATCCCCAAGAACCCCAAAATTGTCGTGATTGGTGCCGGCATCGTCGGCACTTCGCTGGCCGATGAGCTCACCGAGCGTGGCTGCACCGACGTCACCGTCGTCGACCGCGGACCGATGTTCGCGACCGGGGGATCCACCTCCCATGCGCCCGGCCTGGTGTTCCAGACCAATGCGTCGAAGACGATGACCGCATTCGCGCGCTACACCGTCGAGAAGTTCAACAGCCTCGAGCATCCGGGCGGCTGGACGTTCAACCAGGTTGGCGGGCTGGAGGTCGCCACGACGCCGGAGCGCTGGGCTGACCTGCACCGCAAGGCTGGCTGGGCGCAGTCCTGGGGCATCGAAGGACGACTGCTCGACCCCGCAGAATGCGTTGCACTGCACCCGTTGATCGAGCGTGATCGCATCCTCGGCGGTTTCCACACCCCCCATGACGGACTGGCCAAAGCACTGCGCGCCGCTGAGGCGCAAGCGCGGCGGGCCGAGGCCAGGGGTGCGACGCTGCGCCCGCACACCGAGGTGCTCGGAATCCTGGAACACGGGGGACGGGTCATCGGCGTGCACACCGCCGACGGCGTGATCGACGCCGACATCGTGGTGTGCGCGGCAGGGTTCTGGGGTGCGCAACTCGCCCGCCAGGTGGGGCTGGTGCTGCCGCTGGTGCCGATGGCCCATCAATACGCTCGCACGGGTCAGCTCGCTGAACTGGTGGGGCGCAACTCCGAGTACGCCGAAGCGGGACTGCCGATTCTGCGGCATCAGGATCGGGATCTCTACTTCCGTGAGCACGGCGACCGCCTCGGCATCGGCTCCTACAGTCACAAACCGATGCCGGTGGACATGTCCACCTTGCTGGCGGACACCGCCGACGAGGCCATGCCGTCGATGTTGCCCTTCACCGAAGAAGACTTCGCGCCGGCCTGGAAGTCGGCGGTCGAACTCCTTCCGGCACTGGGCGAATCGAAGATCGAGGAGGCCTTCAACGGCGTCTTCTCCTTCACCCCGGATGGCCACTCGATCATGGGGGAGCATCGGGAGCTGAGCGGTTTCTGGGTCGCCGAGGCGGTATGGGTCACCCACTCCGCCGGGGTGGCGAAGGCAGCCGCGGAATGGATCGTCGACGGGACGCCGTCGATCGACGTCCACGAGTGCGACCTCTACCGGTTCGAGGACGTCGCGCGGAGCCCGAAGTTCATTGCGCAGACCAGTTCGCAAGCTTTCGTCGAGGTCTACGACATCATCCATCCGCATCAGCATCGCAGTGCATTGCGCGGGCTGCGCACCAGCCCGTTCCACGCCCGCCAGGTGCAGGCGGGAGCGTTCTTCTACGAGGGTGGCGGCTGGGAGCGCCCGGCCTGGTACGACGCGAATGCCGCACTGATGCAACGGCTTGCCGGTGAGGGGCTCCGTCTTCCCGTGCGTGACGAGTGGGCCGCCCGATTCTGGTCGCCGATCTCGGTGGCCGAGGCGCACTGGACTCGTACCCGTGTCGCGATGTACGACATGACGCCGCTGACCCGCTATGAGGTCGCCGGGCCGGGTGCACTGACCTTCCTGCAGCAGCTCACCACCAACAACGTGGACAAGAGCATCGGCTCGGTGACCTACACCCTGCTGCTGGACGAACGGGGCGGAATCCGAAGCGATCTCACCGTCGCGCGGCTGGCCCGCGATGTCTTCCAGGTCGGGGCGAACTCGCCGCTGGATTTCGACTGGCTGACCCGGCACCAGCCCGCCGATGTGGTGCTGCGCGACATCACCGGCGGCACCTGCTGTGTCGGCCTGTGGGGTCCGGCAGCGCGTGACGTGGCGGCACCACTGTGCCCCGACGACCTCTCCGACCGAGCGTTCCGCTACTTCCGTGCCATACGGACCCACCTCGACGCCATTCCGGTCACGATGATGCGGCTGTCCTACGTCGGCGAACTCGGTTGGGAGATCTACACCGGCGCTGAGTACGGCGCGGCACTCTGGGATCTGCTGGCCGCCGCGGGCCAGGACCACGGAATCATCCCCGCCGGTCGGATCGCCTTCAACAGCCTGCGCGTCGAGAAAGGTTACCGGAGCTGGGGCTCCGACATGACCGCCGAGCACACGCCGTCGGCCGCCGGTCTGGACTTCGCCGTCCGAATGGACAAGGCAGTCGACTTCGTCGGAAAGTCCGCACTCAGCGCGGCGCAGCCGCCCTCATCGATGTTGCGCAGCATCGTGTTCGACGATCCCGACGCCGCCGTGCTGGGGTCAGAGCCGGTGTTCGTCGCCGGCGGCTGCGCCGGCTACGTGACCAGCGCCGGGCATTCGCCGACGCTCGGGCGCACCATCGCCTACGCCTGGCTGCCCGTGGCCGTCAGGATCGGCGACGTCGTCACCGTCGACTACCGCGGCACCACCCACACCGCTGTGGTGGCCGCCGAGCCGGTGGTTGACCCCGCGATGACCCGGATCAAGAGGTGACTGCTGATGAATGAACACAACTGGGCCTACGACGTCATCGTCGTCGGGCTGGGCGGCATGGGAAGCGCCGCGGCCTACCATCTCGCGGCGCGCGGCCAGCGCGTGCTCGGCCTGGAGCGGTTCAACCCCGCCCACGACAAAGGGTCGAGCCACGGCGGTTCCCGCATCATCCGGCAGTCGTACTTCGAGGATCCGGCGTATGTGCCGCTGCTGTTGCGTGCCTATGAGCTGTGGGAGGCGTTGGCTCGAGACAGCGGCCGCGACGTCTACCGGCTGACCGGTGGACTCTTCCTCGGTCCGCCAGACTGTGTCACGGTGGCAGGCAGCCTGCGCGCCAGTCAGCAGTGGGGCCTGGCCCACCAGTTGCTCGACGCCCGCGAGATCCGCTCCCGATTCCCGAATTTCACCCCCAACGACGGCGATATCGCGCTCTACGAGGCCAAGGCCGGCTTCGCCCGCCCCGAGCTCACCGTGCAGGCGCACCTCGCACTCGCTGAGAATGCAGGGGCCACACTGCAATTCGGTGAGCACGTGCTGGAGTGGGCCGAAACCGCCGGCGGCGTGACGGTGCGCACCGCCCGGGGCGCCTATACCGCCGGGCAGCTGGTGATCTGCCCCGGTGCGTGGGCGCCGCAACTGCTGGCCGACTTCGGCGTGCCGATCACCATCGAGCGTCAGGTGCTCTACTGGCTCGACCCGGTACGCGGAACGTCCTCGTTCACCGACCACCCGATCTTCATCGACGAAAACGACTCAGGGATGCAGATCTACGGCTTCCCTGCGATCGACGGCGCGCGCGGGGGAGTCAAGGTCGCCTTCTTCCGCAAAGGTGTCGAGTGCACGCCCGAGACCATCGACCGCACCGTCCACCCCCACGAGATCGGCGAGATGCGCGAGCGGGTCGGACAACTGCTGCCCGACCTGGACGGGCCCTGTCTGCACTCGGCGACGTGCATGTACTCCAACACACCGGACCAGCACTTCGTGATCGCCCGCCACCCCCAGTGCGCCAATGTGACCATCGCATGCGGATTCTCCGGCCACGGTTTCAAGTTCGTCCCGGTGGTGGGGGAGATCCTCGCGGATCTGGCCATCGACGGCGCCACCGACCACCCGATCTCGTTGTTCGACCCGAGCAGGCTGGTGACGACATGACCATCGCTGACGAGACACCGCCACAGTCGGCGCTGCTGACCACACTGGGCGGCACCTACTACACCAGCGAGGCGGTGTTCGCCGACGAGCAGACCCGCATCTTCGAGGCAATGTGGATGTGCACCGTGCGCACCGCCGAACTCGCTCAGCCCGGCCAATTCCGCAAGGTCCAGGTCGGGCGGGAGAGCGTCCTCGTGGTCCGCGGCCGCGACGGTGTGCTGAGGGCGTTCCTGAACGTGTGCCGGCACCGCGGTGCTCAGCTGTGCACCGAGGACTCCGGTCAGGTCAAACGCACCATGCGCTGCCCCTACCACGCGTGGACCTACGGTCTGGACGGCAAACTCGTCGCCGCGCCCAATCTCGGTGCGCTGACCGACGATGCGGGCGCCCCGATCGACCGTTACCGCTACGGCCTGACGCCCGTGGCGCTGACCGAATGGCTGGGGTATGCCTGGGTGTGCCTGGCCGACGAGCCGCCGCCGTTCGCCGACGACGTCGTCGGCGATGTCACCCACCGGCTCGGCGACCGCGGTGCCATCGACCGGTACGGCATCGGGGAGCTGGCTCTGGGCCGCCGGGTGAGATACGACGTCGCGGCCAACTGGAAGCTGATCGTCGAGAACTTCATGGAGTGCTACCACTGTTCGGCAATCCACCCTGAACTCGTCGAAGTGCTTCCCGAATTCGCCCGGGGCATGGCCGCCCAGTCCTATGTCGGTCGCGGCGCCGAATTCGGGCCGGACATCAACGGTTTCACCGTCGACGGGTCGGCAGGGTTCGCGATGCTGCCAGGGCTGACGCCTGATCAGGACCGGCGTTACTACGCGGTCACGATCCGGCCGACGGTGTTCGTCAACCTCGTACCCGACCACATCATCTTCCACCGGATGTATCCTCTGGCCGCCGACCGCACCGTCGTCGAATGTGACTGGCTCTACGCTCCCGAGGTGCTCGACTCCGGTCATGACGTGTCGCGCTCGGTGGAACTGTTCCACCGGGTCAACGTGCAGGACTTCGACGCGTGTGAACGCACCCAGCCGGCCATGTCGTCGAAGGCCTATCGACAGGGCGGAGTGCTGGTTCCCGCCGAGCATCACATCGCTGAGTTCCACCACTGGGTGCTCGCGCGGCTCGCGGGTCCGGCGTAGGGCAGGTCCGCACGTCGGACCCGGTGGGCGTATAGGCTTCGTGGGCGATGCCGAAGCGTCAGGACAACCAACGCCAGAGCGACTCTCCCGCCGCTGTGCAGTCCGTCGACCGCGCTCTGCAGGTTCTCGACATCCTGGCCGAGCTGGGTAACGCCGGAGTCACCGAGATCGCGTCCGAGCTCGGTGTGCACAAGTCCACCGTGTCGCGGCTCGTCGCGGTGCTCGAAGCGCGGGGCTTCGTCGAGCAGGTGTCCGAACGGGGCAAGTACCGCATCGGGTTCGCCATCACCCGGCTGGCCGCCGCCAGCGGTGCGCACCTGAATCTGGTGAAGGTGAGCCAGGACATCTGTGACGGCCTGAGCGTGGACGTCGGCGAAACCGCCAACCTGGCCATCCTCGACGAGAACCGCATCGTCAACATCGTCGAGGCGATCGGACCCGCCGAGATCACCCTGCGCACCTGGGTGGGGCAGAGCTGCCCGGCATATGCGACCTCCAGCGGCAAGGCCCTGCTGTCCGGGCTCGACGCCGCGGAGGTGCGGATCAGGCTGGGCGGCGGTCTCGAGGCATTCACCGACACAACCGTCACCAGCCTCTCGCAGCTGCACAATGAACTCGCCTCCGTCCGGGATCGTGGGTGGGCGAGCGTCACCGAGGAACTGGAAGTAGGTCTCAACGCCGTCGCAGCCCCCGTCCACGATGTCCACTCCCAAGTCGTTGCGGCGCTGAGCGTTTCGGGACCCACCTACCGGCTCGGCGTGGACCGCTTCGAAGAGGTCGCGAAGTTGACGATCGCCGCGGCCGACGAGATCAGCCGTCGGCTGGGGTGGATTTCGCGCGACTGAACGGTCAGCTCACGGCAGCGGCCCGGTGCAGCGTGGGCGCATCGCCGGTGATGACCGCCAGGATCGTGCGCCACGCATCCGAAGGCCGATTCAGCATTCCGCTGTGCGCCGGCCAGCCTGCCACGCGACCCCCGTCGTCGTAGCTGCCGGTGGTCAACCGCACCACCGTCGGCATCTCGTCGGGATCGGCGCCGTGCGGACCGCCCGGGATGCCCTGGACCGCCTCGATGAAGTCACCCGGCGCGGTCATCGAGAATCGCAGCACCGTGGGATTGCGGTTGTGCCAGTCTCCGGGATCGTCGACGCCCACCCCGGCGCCGGCGGCGGCCAGAAACAGGGTGCGATCCGACGTCAAGCCCTGCGTCTCGGCGGTGCCGACGATGGAACCGCCGTAGGAATGGCCGATCACGGTGACCGGTACGCCGTCGCCGACCACCCGGTCCACATCCTCGCTGAAGGCCACCAGTCGTGGCGCCATGTCCAGCGCGTAACGCGCATCAGCGGCCTCGGTGATCACGTCGACCGGGTCGCGCACCTGCGGGAACGGGCCACCCAGATACGTGATGACGGCGGCGTCCCCGCTGGTGGCCGTCACGAATCGGCGAGCTGTGACGGTGTTGGCCGCCGAATCCTCGATCCGGGTGTTCACCCCGGGCACGAGCACCGCGACGCTGCGGGCGGCTGCGAGGTCGCCGTTGAGTTCGACCAGCGACGCGCGGGCCGGGTCGAAGGCCAGGATCTGCCGCTCGATGCGGCCGCGGCGTCCCGACGGGTCGTCGATCTCGCCGAGCAGGCCGCGATACAGCGCCACCCGACGGCGGGAGTCGTCGTCGGCGCCGGTCTCGGTCAGGATTGCCGAGGCGATGTTGATCCGGTTGGCCGCCGCTCTCATCGGCCACGGCACTCCGTCGGTGTTGCCTACCTGCCGGGGATATTCGGCGATCAGCCGGTCGCGCTGCTGCGGGCTCATTTCGGCGATCTGTTCGGCGATGCGGTCCTGGCTCATGGTGGGCCAGCCCGCCACCGGTCCGGGACCGACTGCAGCGGGCACCGTGGCAGCCGGAGGAGGGTTCTCGCCGAACGCGTCGGCGATGTCGGCGGCGGCGTCGGCATCGGCGGCGCCGAGTCGCTCGAGGCCCTCGCTGATTCGACGTTCCCATTCCCTGGCGCGGGCCGCCAGCAGCGTCGCCGCTACGGCATCGTCGCCGCCGGCGAGCAGGACCATCAGCGGAGCCGGGCCCGCGGCGACGGTCACCGCGGCGTCGTCGGCCACGGCGAATCCCTCCGTTCGCGCTTCCTCGACGCCGGTGAGAACATCCGAGCGTGCCAGGTCCAGCTGTTGGGCGCCGTCGCGGGCGGCCACCGCGGCCGACACCAACGCGCGGGCCAGGGCGGTGATCGTCGAGACGACGCGTGGCGCGTCCACCCGCGCCGCGTCGGCCGCTGCGCCGCGCCACCAGTCCCGGCTGCGCTCGACATCAGCGCTGAACCGCTCCGCATGCCCGGCCAGCACGGTGGCCAGCGTGTCCCACCCCTCAGCGAGCTCGAGCAATGCCGCCGGCCGCCACGCCCACGCTTGCGAGACCGACGGGTGACTCACCGCAGAGAGAATCGACCGGTGTGGGCGCGGTCGGCCTGCTCGAGTGCATCGGCCGACTGCCGGGCCGCCTGGGCCCAGCCGCGCAGTCCCGCCGCAACGTCGGCGACCCGGTCGCCGAGCGGTTGTCCAGCCACGGCGGCGGCCGCTGCTGAGCCGATCAATCCGTCGCCCAGCGCGGTTGGTCGCAGTTCGGTGACGTCCCCGGCCGCCGCCGTGACGCGGTCGGCAAGGCTGCGCAGCTCTTCGAGATCGACCCTGGCGATTTCCCCCATGGCTCATGCTGACAGATCCCGGCGTGCCCCCGATCCGGTTATCCACAGGGTCTTGGGCGTGGTCCGGCCACCACGTCGGTCGGGCAGCAAGTAGTCTCGATGAGGTGCAGCGACGAATCATGGGCATCGAGACAGAGTTCGGTGTCACCTGCACGTTCCACGGCCATCGCCGGCTGAGTCCCGACGAGGTCGCCCGCTATCTGTTCCGGCGGGTGGTGTCGTGGGGACGCAGCAGCAACGTCTTCCTCCGCAACGGTGCGCGCCTGTACCTCGATGTGGGCAGCCACCCCGAATACGCCACCGCCGAGTGCGACAACCTCAGCCAGCTGGTCACCCATGACCGGGCCGGGGAACGGGTGCTCGAAGACCTGTTGATCGACGCCGAACAGCGCTTGGCCGACGAAGGCATCGGCGGCGACATCTACCTGTTCAAGAACAACACCGACTCCGCGGGCAACTCCTACGGCTGCCACGAGAACTACCTGATCGTCCGGGCGGGCGAGTTCTCCCGGATCTCCGACGTCCTGCTGCCGTTCCTGGTGACCCGCCAGTTGATCTGCGGCGCAGGCAAGGTGCTGCAGACCCCCAAGGCCGCGACGTTCTGCCTGTCCCAACGGGCCGAGCACATCTGGGAGGGTGTGTCGAGTGCGACCACCCGCTCGCGCCCCATCATCAACACCCGCGACGAGCCGCACGCCGACGCCGAGAAATACCGCAGGCTGCACGTCATCGTCGGCGACTCCAACATGAGCGAGTCGACCACCATGCTCAAGGTGGGTTCGGCGTCGTTGGTGCTGGAGATGATCGAGGCGGGCGTGGCGTTCCGAGACTTCTCACTGGACAACCCGATCCGGGCGATCCGCGAGGTCAGCCACGATCTGACCGGTCGGCGCCCGGTGCGGCTGGCCGGCGGCCGGCAGGCCAGCGCGCTGGACATCCAGCGCGAGTACTACGCCCGCGCCGTCGAGTATCTGCAGACCCGCGAACCCAACGCGCAGATCAACCAGGTCGTCGACCTGTGGGGGCGCCAGCTCGACGCAGTCGAGAGCCAGGACTTCGCCAAGGTCGACACCGAGATCGACTGGGTCATCAAGCGCAAGCTGTTCCAGCGCTACCAGGACCGCTACAACATGGAGTTGTCCGACCCGAAGATCAGCCAGCTCGACCTGGCCTACCACGACATCAAGCGTGGGCGCGGGGTGTTCGACCTGTTGCAGCGCAAAGGATTGGCGGCGCGCATCACCACCGACGAGGAGATCGAGGCCGCGGTGGACACCCCGCCGCAGACCACCCGTGCCAAGCTGCGCGGCGAGTTCATCAGCGCCGCGCAGGAAGCCGGTCGTGACTTCACCGTCGACTGGGTGCACCTCAAGCTCAATGATCAGGCGCAGCGAACGGTGTTGTGCAAGGACCCGTTCCGGTCGGTCGACGAGCGCGTCAAACGACTCATCGCCAGCATGTGATCACGCCGGGCGGCGGTGCACCGAAACCGCATAGTCGCCGCCGTGAAACGGCTCCCGGTCCCACGTGGCCCATCGGTCGACCAGCTGCAGGCCCGCCGCAGCGGTGATCTCGTCGTAGCGATCGAGTGTCAGCCGACCGGTCTGCAGCTGGAATCCGGCGACCAGTAGACCCCCGGGCCGCAGGCGCGCCGCCAGCTGGTCGACGACGTCGGGCTCGGTGCCGCGGTCGAGGAAGATCATCACGTTGCCGGGCAGCGCGACCAGGTCGAACGCCTCGCCGAGGTGAGCGCCGGTGTCGACGAGGTCGGCCTCGATCCAGCGCAGATCGGGTGCCTTGGACCGGGCGGCCGCCAGCATCGCCGGGTCGGCGTCGAGCCCCACCACCGCGCATCCGCGGGCAGCCAGTTCGATGGCGACCCGTCCGGTGCCGCATCCCGCGTCGAGAACGGTCGAGCCGCCTGTCTCGCTCAGCAGCGACTCGATCAGGTCGGCTTCACCGTGCACGCCGACGCCGCTGGCGGCCAGCCGTTCCCAGCGGGCGTCGTAATCCTGCCCGCGCGGGGCGTCGGAGCTCTGCCACCGGGTTCCCATGGCGCCGATCCTGTCAGGCCCGCCGCGCCGGATCACGGGCGGCTCGCCGCCGTGGGTTCTAGGCGGCTCGCCGCCGTGATCTTTTGGCGGCTCGCCGCCGTGCCGTCAGGTGGCAACCCCGCCGCGCCTTAAGCTCTAGGGCGTGGGGATCTCCAAAGTCGAACGGTTGATGAATCTCGTCATCGCGCTGTTGTCGGCGCGCACCTTCATCACCGCCGACCGGATCCGCGAGACCGTGCTCGGATACTCCGGTGACGGCAGCGACGAGGCCTTCTCACGGATGTTCGAACGCGACAAGAACGAACTACGTGACCTGGGCATTCCGCTGGAGACCGGGCGGGTGTCCTCGACCGACCCCACGGAGGGCTATCGGATCAACCGCGACGCGTACGCCCTGCCCGCGGTAGATCTGACCGCCGACGAGGCCGCCGCTGTCGCGGTGGCGACCCGGCTGTGGGAATCCCCGGAGCTGATCACCGCCACCCAGGGTGCGTTGTTGAAGCTCCGGGCCGCCGGTGCCGATATCGATTCCGTCGAGGACGACATCGCGATCACCTCCACGGCCGCGCTGCCCGGGCTGCGCGGCTCCGAGGAGGTGCTGGGCATCCTGCTGGCCGCCGTCGACTCCGGTCAGGCCGTGCAGTTTCCCCACCGCGCCGCACGCAGCGAGCCGTATGTGACCCGCACGGTCGAACCGTGGGGTGTGGTCACCCATCGGGGCCGGTGGTACCTCGTCGGGCACGACCGGGACCGCGAGGCGGTGCGTACCTTCCGGCTCTCGCGCATCGGCGCGGAGATCACCGCGGTCGGGGCACCCGGCTCGGTGCACCCGCCCGCGGACGTGAACCTGCGCGAACTCGTGGCACGGGTGGTCGGGGACTGGCCGAGCACGGGGGAGGCGCGCGTATGGGTGGCCGAGGGTCGCGCGACAGCACTACGCAGACAGGGCACGCTGCTCGGGCCCAGAACCCTGGGCGGACGAGCCGGTGACGAGATCACCCTCGAGATCGGGATGTTCGACCGGTTGGCCCGCGAGGTGGCCAGCTACGGTGCCGACGCGGTGGCGCTCGAGCCTGCGACGCTCCGTGAGGACGTGCTGGCCCGGCTGCGGGCGCACGCCGACACCGATCGCGAGGTCAGCGCATGACGGCGACCTCGGCGCGGCTGGTGCGGCTGCTGAACATGGTGCCCTACTTCCAGGCCAACCCGCGGATCACCTACACCGAGGCGGCCACCGACCTCGGTGTCAGCGTCAGCCAGCTCCGCGAGGACCTCAACCAGCTGTGGATGTGCGGGCTGCCCGGCTACGGACCGGGCGACCTGATCGACTTCGAGTTCTCCGGCGACACCATCGAGGTCACCTTCACCGCAGGCATCGACCACCCGCTGCGGCTGACCTCACCTGAGGCGACCGGTGTGCTGGTGGCCCTGCGCGCGCTGGTCGACGTGCCCGGCATGGTCGACCCGGAGGCCGCCCGCAGCGCGATCGCCAAGATCGAGTCCGCGGCCGGTCGCGCCGGCCACGGACAGGACGGGGCCGCCGTCGACGAGCCCGCACCGGTGGAGAGCGACGCCGCCGCCGCGGTGCGTACCGCGGTTCGCGCCGACCGGGCGCTGGCGCTCGAGTACTACTCCGCCTCACACGACATGCTCTCCAGCCGGGTCGTCGACCCGATCCGGGTGGTGCTGGTCGGTGACCACAGCTATCTCGAGGCCTGGTGCCGGTCGGCCGAGGGTGTCCGGCTGTTCCGGTTCGACCGCATCGTCGACGCTCGGGTGCTCGACGAGCCGGCCGTTCCGCCACCCCCCGCCGTGCAGGAGGGCCCCGACACGTCGCTGTTCGACCCGGACACCGCCGATCCGACGTTGCCCGTCGCCACGCTGCGCGTGGAGCGGTCGGCGTCGTGGATGTTCGACTACTACCCGCTGCGGGTGCTGCGGGAATTCGACGACGGATCGTGCGAGGCCGCGATGACCTACGCCGCCGACCAGTGGATGGCGCGGTTCGTGCTCGGCTTCGGCTCGGCGGTGCAGGTGCTCGACCCGCCTCAGCTGGCCGAACGGGTCCGGGACGCGGCCGCGGCAGCTCTGGACGCCTATCGGGTCGGCGTGCCGGCCGCTGGCGAGTAGACTCGGCGCAGACGTCTGGAGGTAACCAAATTGGGTGGTTTGCAACCCTGGCACTGGGTCATCGTGATCGCCGTGTTCGTGTTGCTGTTCGGTGCCAAGAAGCTCCCGGACGCGGCGCGGTCGCTGGGTAAGTCGATGCGCATCTTCAAATCCGAGATCAAGGAGATGCAGTCGGACTCCCAGGCGGCCAAGTCGGATCAGCCGACGCAGATCACGTCGGAGCGGGTCTCGGACGCCGGCGACATGCCCGGCGGCGCCACGCAGGCGTCCACCGAGTCGTCGTCGGACAAGCGCTCAGCCTGACGGGTCGACTCTCACCCCGCGGCCAGTGTGCCCGCGGGGTGAGTTCACGTCTCGTGCGGAGCGCCTGAGCACCATCTAGGCAGCCGTGCAGATACCTGGAGTTTTCAAGAAGATCGACCCGCGGCGGCGCCGGTCCCGGGTCAACCCCGACGGCACCATGTCGCTGGTCGAGCACCTCACCGAACTGCGCGGCCGACTTCTGATCTCGGTGTTCGCCGTGGTCGTGACGACCATTCTGGGCTTCCTCTGGTACAGCCACGGCGTCTTCGGAATGCCGAGCCTCGGCGACTGGCTACGTGGCCCGTACTGCGAACTGCCCGACTCCGCGCGCGCCGACATCACCTCCGACGGCGCCTGCCGACTGCTCGCCACGTCCCCGTTCGACCAGTTCATGCTGCGGCTGAAGGTCGGTCTGACCGCGGGCATCGTGCTGGCCTGTCCGGTGTGGCTCTACCAGCTGTGGGCGTTCATCACCCCGGGGTTGTACGCCAAGGAGCGGCGGTTCGCGGTCGTCTTCGTCGCCGTCGGTGCCGCGCTGTTCATGGCGGGCGCAGTGCTGGCGTACACGGTGCTGGCCACCGCGCTCGGCTTCCTGCTGACCGTCGGCAGCGACGTGCAGGTCACCGCGCTGTCGGGTGACCAGTACTTCGGCTTCTTGATCAACCTGCTGCTGGTGTTCGGCTTCAGCTTCGAGTTCCCGTTGCTGATCATCATGCTCAACCTCGTGGGGGTGCTGCCCTACGAGCGACTCAAGGCGTGGCGGCGCGGCCTGATCATGGGCCTGTTCGTCTTCGCCGCGTTCTTCACCCCCGGCTCGGACCCGTTCTCCATGCTCGCACTGGCACTGGCACTGACGCTGCTGCTGGAGGTGGCGATCCAGGTCGCGCGCTTCAGCGACAGACGCAAGGCGAAGCGCGCCGCGGTGCAGGCGGTACCCGACGACGAAGCGGCTCCGATCGGCACGGCGGAGACGATCGAAGCACCGTCGGCCGTGTCCACACCGTCGCGACTCGTGGTCGATGACTTCGATGATCAAGCGACCTGACACCGGCGAGGGACCTGCCGATCTCGCCGACTTCACCGCGCAGCTGCCGTTCGCGCTGGACCCGTTTCAACGGCGCGCCTGTGAGGCGCTGGCTCAGGGGCACGGGGTGTTGGTGTGCGCGCCGACCGGTGCAGGCAAGACCGTGGTCGGAGAGTTCGCGGTGCATCTGGCGCTGGCCGCCGGGCGCAAATGCTTCTACACCACACCGATCAAGGCGCTGAGCAACCAGAAGCACAGCGATCTGGTGCGCCGATACGGCCCTCAGCGCATCGGCCTGCTCACCGGAGATCAGGCCATCAACGGTGACGCCGACGTCGTGGTGATGACCACCGAAGTGCTGCGCAACATGCTCTACGCCGACTCCCCGGCGCTGCAAGGGCTTTCACACGTGGTGATGGACGAGGTGCACTTCCTGGCCGACCGCATGCGCGGCGCGGTGTGGGAGGAGGTCATCCTGCACCTGCCCGACGACGTGCGCCTGGTCAGCCTGTCGGCGACAGTCAGCAACGCCGAGGAGTTCGGCGGCTGGATCCAGACGGTGCGCGGAGACACCACCGTCGTCGTCGACGAGCACCGCCCGGTGCCGTTGTGGCAGCACGTGATGGTCGGGCGACGCTTGCTCGACCTGTTCGACTACCGCGCCGCCACGGCGGCGAAGGGCGGGCGTGACCTGCTGGTCGACCCGGAGCTGTTGCGCCACATCGCCCACCGGCGTGAAGCCGAACGGCTGGCCGACTGGCAGCCCCGCGGACGTGGGCGACCGGGGCGGCCCGGCCTGTACCGGGTGCCGAGTCGTCCCGAGGTGATCGGGGTGCTCGACGAGGCGGGTCTGCTGCCGGCCATCACGTTCATCTTCTCCCGGGTGGGCTGCGACGCCGCGGTCAAGCAGTGCCTGCGGTCGCCGCTGCGGCTGACCACCGACGACGAGCGCAAACGGATCGCCGAGATCGTCGATCGGCGCACCGCAGACCTCAACGACGCCGACCTGGTGGTGCTCGATTTCCACCAGTGGCGCGAAGGCCTGCTGCGCGGCCTGGCCGCGCACCACGCCGGGATGTTGCCGACGTTCCGCCACACGGTCGAGGAGCTGTTCACCGCCGGCCTGGTGAAGGCGGTGTTCGCCACCGAGACGCTGGCGCTGGGCATCAACATGCCGGCCCGCACGGTCGTGCTCGAGAGGCTGGTGAAGTACAACGGCGAACAGCACCTGCCGCTGACACCGGGGGAGTACACCCAGCTGACCGGTCGAGCCGGCCGACGCGGCATCGACGTCGAGGGACACGCGGTCGTGCTGTGGAACCCCAACGACAGCGCCGCCGACCCCGCCGAGGTCGCCGGGCTGGCCTCGACACGGACGTTCCCGCTGCGCAGCTCCTTCGCCCCCACCTACAACATGACGATCAACCTGGTGAACCAGATGGGCCCCGAGCAGGCCCACGAGCTGCTGGAGCGGTCGTTTGCGCAGTACCAGGCCGATCGGTCGGTGGTGTCGGTGGTTCGCGGGCTGCAGCGTGGCGAGCGCATGATGGCCGATCTGGCCGCCCAGCTCGGCGGCACCGACTCGGCGATCCTGGATTACGTGCGGCTCCGCGCACAGATCACAGCGCGCGAGCGGGCGCAGTCGCGCGCGTCGCGTCTGCAGCGCCGGCAGGCCGCCAACGACGCGCTGACCGCGCTGCGCCGCGGCGACATCATCGCGATCACGCACGGGCGCCGCATCGGGGTGGCGGTGGTCCTCGAGCGTGCCCGAGAAGGCGACGACCCCCGCCCGCTGGTGCTGACCGAGCACCGCTGGGCCGGTCGTATCTCGTCGGCGGACTACCCCGGAGGTGGAAAACCGCTGGGCACCATGACACTTCCCAAACGCGTCGAGCACCGCAATCCCAAGGCGCGCCGGGATCTGGCTGCGGCGCTGCGATCGGCCGCGGCCGGCCTGCAACGTCCGTCTTCGCGGCACCGGGGCGGGTCCTCCGCCGAGCCCGACATCGACCCCGAGCTGGCCGCACTGCGCGACCGCATGCGGGCGCACCGGGCACACAGCATGCCCGACCGTGAGGACAAAGCCCGCCTCGCCGAACGGTATCTGCGCATCGAGCGGGACAACGAGCAACTGCGTACCAAGATCGCGGCGGCCACCAACTCACTCGCCAACACCTTCGACCGCATCGTGGTGTTGCTCACCGAGCGCGGTTACATCACCGAAGCTCCCAGAGACCATGGACACCCTGGTCAACCGGGAGGTCAGGAAGCCGCCGAAGTCCCTGCCTCTGCTGCCGCCCCTCCTGCGGTCACCGACGACGGGCGACTGCTGGCCCGGATCTACAGCGAGAGTGATCTGCTCGTCGCCGAGTGCCTGCGCGCCGGGGTGTGGGAGGGGCTCGACGCCGCCGAACTGGCCGCCGCACTGTCGTCGGTGCTCTACGAATCCCGACGCGACGCCTACAGCGCGCCCGACGGTGCAGACATCCCGACCAGCGCGCTGCGCCGAGCGCTGAACCAGACCAGACAGCTGTGGTCCGAACTGCGCACCGATGAACAACGTCACCGCCTGCCCCAGAGTCGCGAACCCGACGACGGTTTCGTCAGCGCCGTCTACCGCTGGGCCAGCACCGGCGACCTGGCCGCCACGCTCGCCGCCAGCGACACGGCGGGGAGCGGGACATCCATGCCGGCGGGCGATTTCGTGAGATGGTGCCGACAGGTACTGGACTTGGCCGATCAGGTCCGCAACGCGGCACCCTCGCCCGCGCTGCGGGCCACCGCGAAACGCGCGATCAACGACGTTCGGCGCGGCGTCGTAGCTGTTGACGCCGGGTAGGGTGGGGTGCCGGCAAGCCGTACCGACAGCACATCGCCGGGAGGACCGAGGAGAGACATGAGCGGACCGCAGGGATCTGACCCCACTCAGCCGTGGCAGGGCCAGCAGCCCGAGCAGGGCGCTGACCAGCCGACCGGCGAGGCCCCCGCGAACCAGGGCTGGCAGCCGCCGAGCGGTTCGGAGCAGGCCCCCGGTTCCGAGCAGTGGCAGCCGCCGGCCTACACGCCGCAGCAGTATCCGCAGTACCAGCAGCCCCCGGCGTATCCGCCTCAGCAGTACCCCGGCGCCGAGCAGTACGGCCAGCAGCAGCCCGACTACTCGGGCGGTTACCCGCCGCCCGGCCAGTACGGGCAGCCCGGTGCGTACGGCCAGCAGTACGGACAGCCGCCCGGATACGGGCAGCAGCCGGGCCAGTACGGCCAGCAACCCGGTCAATTCGGTCAGCAGCCCGGCCAATACGGGCAGTATCCCGGTGGCGGGTATCCCGCACCCGGTTCGGAAGACGGTTCCAAGCGGTCGCTGGCGGTCATCGGCGGTGTAGTCGGCGTGTTCGTCGCGATCGTGGTCGCGGTGGTGCTGGTGCTCGGCTTCTGGACCCCGGGCTTCTTCGTCACCACCAAGCTGGACATCAACTCCGCGCAGACCGGTGTCCAGCAGATCCTGACCGACGAGACCAACGGCTACGGTGCCCAGAACGTCAGTAACGTCAGCTGCAACAACGGCGTGAACCCGACCGTCCGCCAGGGCGACACGTTCACCTGCGAAGTCAGCATCGACGGAACCAAACGTCAGGTCACGGTCACGTTCACCGACAACGACGGCACCTACGAAGTCGGTCGCCCCCGGTAGCGGGTCACCCCGGTAGCGCGTCCAGCGCGCTCTGCAGCCGTCCGATCGACGACGACACGCCGAAGCGCTCGGCGAGTTCGGCGACGTCGGCGGGTCGTCGTGCGGCCAGGGGCAATGCGTCGGAGTCGGTGGAGAACGTCACTTTCGCGTCGGTCGCGACCCGCACGACGGGAGTGGCGTTCTCGATGTAGTCGACCGAGCCCAGCAGCTTGGAGCGGTGTGCCTTCGACAGCGACGATTTCGGATCGGCCGCCGCGGCCATGATCGCGTCGAGTGAGCCGTGCTGCGCCAGCAGTGTCGCGGCGGTCTTCTCGCCGATGCCCGCAACGCCCGGCAGCCCGTCGGACGGATCGCCGCGCAGCAGTGCCAACTCGGCGTAGGCGGGCCCGGCGCGGTCGACCGGCACGCCATAGGTTTCGGCGACCTCCTGGGGACCGTAGGTGATCGCCTTGGCCAGGCCGCGTCCCAGGTAGAGCACCCGTACCGGCACCGGCTCATCGCGCACCAGCTGCAAAAGGTCGCGGTCGCCGCTGACGACCACCACGGGGTCGCGCCGCTCCCGTTCGGCCAGGGTGCCCAGCACGTCGTCGGCCTCGCAGTGCGCGGCGCCGGCGGTGGCGATGCCGAATGCGTCCAGAATCTCGAAGATCATGTCGACCTGCGGGGTCAGCTCGTCGGGCACTTCCTCGGCATCGGGTTCCTCGCCGGTGCTCTCCTGCGCCACGCGGTGCGCCTTGTACGACGGGATCTTCTCCACCCGCCACTGTGGCCGCCAGTCGTCGTCACGGCACACGACCAACCGGTGCGGGCGTTCGCGGGTGATCAGCGTCGCGACGGCGTCGAGGAAGCCGCGCAGCGCGTTGACGGGCCTGCCGTCGGGTGCGGTGATCGAGGACGGCACACCGAAGTACGAGCGGAACCACATGCTGGCACCGTCGAGCAGCAGCAGGGGACCGGCGGTCGAAGTCATGGTGTCATCCTGCCGTAGGGGGAAACGTAACCTGGAAGGCATGACGACGAGCCGCTTCAGCAGCGACGTGTACGCACAACGGCTGGCCGCCGCGGCCCGCGCGACCACTGAGGCGGGCTTGGCCGGCCTGGTCATCACACCCGGCTACGATCTGCGCTATCTGGTCGGCTCACGGGCCCAGACGTTCGAGCGGCTCACCGCCCTGGTCGTGCCTGCGGCCGGCGATCCGACGATGATCGTTCCCCGGTTGGAGCTTGCCGCGATGAAGGAATCGGCGGTCGGTGAGCTGGGAATCGCGCTGCGCGACTGGGTCGACGGCGACGACCCCTACGCATTGGTGGCTGCGGCGCTGGGGGGAAGCTCGGTCGCGGGGAAGTCTGCGCCGCTCGCGGTCGCTGGGAAATCTGCGCCGCTCGCGGTCGCGGTCACCGACTCGATGCCCGCGCTGCATCTGCTGCCGATGGCCGAGACGCTCGGCGTGGTGCCCGTGCTGGCCACCGATGTGCTGCGCACACTGCGGATGATCAAGGACGCCGCCGAGGTCGAGGCGCTGCGCAAGGCCGGCGAGGCGATCGATCGCGTTCACGCGCGGGTGCCGGAGTTCCTGGTGCCAGGGCGCACCGAAGCCGACGTCGCCGCCGACATCGCCGAAGCCATTGTCGCCGAAGGGCATTCCGAGGTCGCCTTCATCATCGTCGGCTCCGGCCCACACGGCGCCGACCCGCATCACGAGTGCTCGGATCGCGAGTTGCGTTCCGGCGACATCGTGGTCGTCGACATCGGGGGTCCCTACGAGCCGGGCTACAACTCCGACTCGACCCGCACCTACAGCATCGGCGAACCCGACCCCGACATCGCCCGCCGCTACGCGGTGCTGCAGCGGGCCCAGCGCGCCGCCGTCGACGCGGTGCGCCCCGGTGTGACCGCCGAGCAGATCGACGCCGCCGCGCGCGACGTCCTGGCGGCCGAGGGGATGGGGGAGGCGTTCGTCCATCGCACCGGGCACGGCATCGGCCTGTCGGTGCACGAGGAGCCTTACATCGTGGCCGGCAACCGACTGGAACTACAGGAGGGCATGGCGTTCTCGGTGGAGCCGGGGATCTATTTTCCGGGCGAGTGGGGCGCCCGCATCGAGGACATCGTCATCGTCACCGCCGACGGAGCACAGTCGGTGAACAATCGCCCGCACGACTTGGTGGTCGTGCCGGCCTCCTGAGCGCTGCTCAGTCTTCGCCGCGGTCGAGCAGGCTCGAGGAACCCAACACCCGCTCGACCCGCACCTCGATCACCACCCGCTTGGGGTTGGGCCGCGGCGTGCGGTAGCGCTGCGCGTAGCGCAACTCGGCGTCACGGACGGCGTCGATGTCGGGGTTGACCGTCGCCTTGCCCTCCAGGGAGAGCCAGCGCGCGCCGTCGACCTGGCTCAGGACGGCCACCCCGCGCTGGTCGGCGTTGACAGCCTTCTGCGAGCCACCGGTGGTGATGACACGCGCGATGTGGGTCTTGGGATCGAAGGTGAAGCCGACCGCGACCACATGCGGCGACTGGTCCGACCGCAGGGTGGTCAGCATCGCCAGATGCCGCTCGGTGAGGAATGCGAGCGCGTCGTTGGTGAGCCGTGTCGTTGCCTTCGCCATCGGGTCCACGCTAGCGCAGGTGATAATCGCTGCCATGACAGACACGGCGGAGGGGTCGAGCGGCCGACGCGAGGTGATCGTGATTTTCGGCGGACGCAGCGAGATCGGCATCGAGATCGGCCGGCGGCTCGCGTCCGGTGCGACCGTGGTGCTGGCCGCGCGGCGACCCGAGGATCTCGCCGCCGAGCGCGGCATCGTCGAGCAGGCGGGTGCCGCGGCGGTGCATGTGGTGGCCTTCGACGCCGACGACCTGAGCGCCCATGCCGGCGTGGTCGACAGCATCGTCGCCGAGCACGGGCCGATCACCACCGCGGTCGTCGCGTTCGGCATCCTCGGCGATCAAGCCCTCGCCGAGAAGGACGCGGCCCATGCGGCAGCGATCGCCCACACCGACTACGTGGCGCAGGTCAGCCTGCTGACCGTGCTGGCCGATGCGATGCGTGCTGCGGGCGCCGGGCAGATCGTGGCGTTCTCGTCGATCGCGGGGGTGCGGGTACGCCGAGCCAACTACGTCTACGGTTCGGCCAAAGCGGGCCTGGACGGTTTCTGCAGCGGCCTCTCCGACGCGCTGCACGGCAGCGGTGTTCGGCTCCTCCTCGTGCGGCCCGGATTCGTCGTGGGCCGGATGACGCAGGGGATGGCGCCCGCGCCGTTGTCGAGCACCCCGGCGCAGGTGGCCGAGGCCGCGGTGGCGGCACTGAAGAAAGGACGGTCGACGGTGTGGGTGCCCCGCTCGCTGGCGGTGTTGGCGCTGGGGTTCCGGCTGCTGCCGAGGTCGATGTGGCGCAGGCTGAGACGATGATCGTCGTGGTCGGGATCGGCGCCGACGGCATGGCTGGGCTGGCGCCGGCCGCGCGCGCCGAGCTGGCCCGCGCCACCGTGGTGCACGGGTCGCCGCGCCAACTCGAGCTGCTCGACGACACCGTCTCGGCGCCCCGACGGCCGTGGCCGTCTCCGATGCTGCCCGCGCTGCGCACTCTGCTCGACGACGCCGACGGTGACGTCCACGTCGTTGCCAGCGGCGATCCGCTGATGCACGGAGTCGGGGGATCGCTGATCCGCCTGTACGGGCCAGAGCGGGTCATGGTGCTGCCGCATGTTTCGTCGGTCACGCTCGCCTGTTCGCGGGTCGGCTGGCCGGTACAGGACACCGAGATCATCAGCCTGGTGACCGCGCCCACCCATACCGCGGTGCGCCGCGGCGGGCAGGCCGTCGTGTTGTCGCGCGACGCTTCGACACCGGCCGAGTTGGCGCGGCTGCTCACCGACACCGGACGGGGTGATTCCGAGCTGACCGTTCTCGAACAGCTCGGCGGACCAAAGGAACTGCGTCGCTCGTCCACCGCGCGCGAGTGGGCGGCCCGGCCGCCCGGCGGCGTCGACGACCTCAACGTGATGGCGGTGCGCTACCTGCCCGACGCGCGCCGGTTCGCGACCCTGCCCGACGATGCTTTCGCCCACGACGGCCAGATCACCAAACAGATGATGCGGGCCGCGACCCTCGCCGCGCTGGCACCCCGGCCCGGTGAGATGCTGTGGGACGTCGGGGCGGGTTCGGGCAGCGTGTCCGTCGAGTGGTGTCTGGCCGGAGCGGGCTGCCGGGCTCTGGCATTCGAACGTGACGAGGCGCGCCGCGCGCGGATCGCCCGCAACGCCTTGGTATTCGGGGTTCCTGTCGAGGCGACGTCCGCCGCTCCCGTGGCCTTCGAGTCCACTCCATCGCCGGACGCGGTCTTTGTCGGCGGCGGTGTGAGCCTGCCCGGGCTCATCGACGCGTGCTGGGAGCGGTTGAAGCCGGGTGGCCGACTCGTCGCCAACGCCGTCACCGCTGAATCCGAAGCAGTTCTGATACAACAGCATTCACGGTTGGGCGGCGAACTGCGCCGCTACCAGCACTATCGCGGGGAACCGGTGGGGTCGTTCACCGGTTGGCGACCGGCCATGCCGGTGACGCAGTGGGCGGCAGTCAAGCCTGATACGACCTGACGAGTTCGATCGCGTCGAGTTCGCGGATCGCTCGGCAGCCCCGGTGCAGCATCGTCAGGATCATCTCGTCACCGCGTTCGGTCGACGCCGCGAACGCATAGCCCAGCGTGGTCAACAGCGGCGCCTGCAGTACGCCGAGACGATAGTCCTGCCAACAGGTCTGCAGATCGTAGTCGGGCACCCCGTAGCCGACGAGAGCGCGGTGGTAACGCTGGACGAGGTCTCGTTCCAGGCCGGCGCGATCGTCGGGTCGCAGGCTGGTGGCGGTGAAGTACGCCAGATCGCGTGCGGGCAGGCCCAACCCGATGGTCTGCCAGTCCACGACGGTGACCCGGGTGCGCTCGGGATCGAACAGCAGGTTGTCCAGGCGGTAGTCGCCGTGCATCAGTGAGAAGCGCTCCGGTTCGGCCATCAGCCACGGTGAGACCAGTGCCATCGAGGTGGTCAACGTGACGCGGTCCTCGTCGCTGACCTTGCCGCCCAGTTTGTCCAGTGTGATGTCGGCGGCCATCACCGCCACGTCACCGAGGCCCTTGGCCGCCTCGGCATCGCCCGGTTTGGGCATCACGATCGACGGCAGATCGAACCAGCGCCGATCGCCCCAGCTCGGTCCGTGCAGGCCGGCCAGCGCCTCGACGGCCAGCGCAGCCTCGGCGGTGGTACACCCGGCGATCTGGTCTCCCTGCACGGCCGGAGCCATGTCGGCCATCAAGAGCACGAAATCCGCTCCGTCGGAGGAGATCTCGCTGTAGAAGCAGCCGGGTACCGGAATCGCCACCTGGGTGGTGACAGTCGAGTAGAACTCGACCTCGGACAGGTAGCCCAACGCCACCCGTTCACGCACGGCGTCGTCCTGGGCGGGCAACTTGACCGCGAATGTGGCCGGCGCGTCACCGGGGCCGCCGGCATACGTCGCCGCGACGCGGTAGGTCGCGCCCGTCTGGCCGGTACCGATTGCGGTCACCTCCACGCTCGCGACGGGGGTGCCCAGCACCCCGCCGAGCCAGTCGGCGGTGAGGTCTTCGGGTTTGCAGGGGATCGTCACGATGTTGCCTTTCGCTGTCAGCCGACGTGGCCGTAGAGAGTGCCCAACCAGAGCGCCTCCGCCCCGTCGACGAGCTGGTCCCGGGTCAGCCGCCCGCCGACGGTGTAGCGCTCGAGGAGGCGGTCGTTGAATTCCAGCAGCAACTCCGCCAGCACCTCGGTCGGCGGACCGTCCTCGGCGCGCCCCGCGGCCCGCTCGTCGGCGATCATCGCCGACAGCTCGGGGATGAACGAGTCGCGGGCGTCGTCCCAGACTCGGCGGATCGCCGGGTTGGTTGCGCGGGCCTCGAGCATCGCCTCGAGCAGGTAGCGGTGCTGGTCGACCGTGTCGAGCAACGCCTCGAGCATGGCCCGAATGCGGTCCCTGGGCGGGCGGGTGGTGGCGGTCAGGATGTCGCTGGCCAGGAATCCGTCGTCGTACATGGGTTCCAGCAGCGCGGCGACCGCAGCCGCCTTGTTCTCGAAGTAGAAGTAGAACGCCGAGCGGGTCACCCCGGCGCGGCGGGTGACGTCGGCGATGTTGATGCCGTCGAGTCCCACTTCACGCAGATGGTGGTCGAGTGACTCCAGGATCGCGTTGCGGCGCAGGTCGCTCTTCTGCGGCTGGCGGCGGTCGGTCGCCGACCGGACCGGTAGTCCTCGCTGCACGCAGCGCCTTCCGTTCGAGAGCCCGTGACGCGCGACACTAACGCGGATTTCTGACGAGTGTCAAAGATGGACGACGTCTGTCAGTCCGGGTGGCGGTGCGGGGTCATTCGACGTCGGTGGCGATCGCGTTGACCGCTGCGGCCGCCATCGCGCTGCCGCCGCGCCGGCCTGTGACCATCAGATAGGACAGCCCGCGGGGGTTGTCGATCAGTTCCTGCTTGGACTGCGCAGAGCCGACGAACCCGACGGGGCCGCCCAACACGGCCGCCGGCACGGGGGCGCCGTCGTCGAGGAGTTCGAGGAGGCGGAACAGCGCGGTCGGGGCGTTGCCGATGGCGACCACGGCGTCACCCATCCGGTCGGCCCACAGGTCGACTGCGGCCGCCGAGCGGGTGGTGCCCAATCGGGCAGCCATCTCGGGTGCGCGGGAGTCGGCCACGAGCGACACGATGTCGTTGTCGGCGGGCAGGCGCGAGCGGGTGATGCCGGCCGCCACCATCGACGAATCGCACAGGATCGGGGCGCCGGCAGCCAGGGCCGCGTGGGTGCGGGTCACCACGTCCGGAGTGAATACGACGTGGTCGGCGACGTCGACCTGCCCGCAGGTGTGGATCAGCCGCACGACCACCCGCGAGACGTCCTCCGGGAAGCGGGCCAGATCGGCTTCGGCCCTGATCGTCGCGAACGACTGCCGGTAGATCTCGGCCGCGTCACGGATGTAGTCCAGCACCCGCTCACCCTACGGGTGGTCATCCCGCGGCCGGTAACCGTCTCCGGTCGCGATCAGCACCTGACCTTCGGCGGGGCTGCCGCAGGCACGGTCACATCCGACGAAGTGTCGGTGCGTCTGCACCGCGGGGGATACCGCGAGGGCAGCGGCGGCGTCGGCGCGCACATCGGCGACCGACTGCGCGCACCCGGGGCTGCCCGTACAGGCCGAGACTGCCAGCCACGGCGAGTTCTCGTCGAACACCAGGCCGAGGGGGGCGAGGACGCGCAGGGCGACGTCGGCGGTGTCCTCGTCGAGGTCGAACAACAGCACCGAGCGCCAGGGCGTGACGGCCATCGGCGCGGCGACTGCAGCGAGGTAGCGGGCCACCTCGGCGTCGAGCACGCCCAGCGGAACCGCCGCACCAAGGGTTATCCGGCCATCGGTCTGTTCCAGCCAGCCCACCGGTGGACGGGTGGTCACCGGCCACGTGGCACCGGCGGCACTCGACGGCGCGCGCCCGTCGAGCACGACCTCTGGATCAGCGAGCTCGGCTACCCGCCAACACTTTCCGCGGACATCGAGGAAGCGGTGGGCGACGGCGAGCAGGGTGCCGACCGCGTCGTCGGTGTCGATGCGCACGCCGGTGTCGCGACCGGCGAGCAGAAGCGCCGCGCGCCGCTCGTCGATGACGTGCACACCCACATCGGCGCTCAGACCGGAGACGTCACCGCGGCCGTCGTCGATGCTGAACAGGAAACGGCCGGGCAGGTCGACGATCCGGTCGTCACGCAGCACCGCGGCGTCCAACCCAGCCGTCACGGCGCGGACGTCGGCGACACCGCCGAGGCGGCCCGACAGCGGCGACGCGACTATGTTGCGCACCCGCTCGTGCCGCGATGACGGCAACAGCCCTGCCGCACGCAGCCTGTCGGCGACGGCTGCGGCGTCGCTGACGGCGCGGATCTGGATGTTCCCCCGCGAGGTCAGTTCCAGTCCAGGTGCGCCGAACTCCTGCGCCGCCAGCGCGACGGCCTCCAGCTGGGCGGCGTCGATCAACCCCCCGGGCAGCCGAATCCGGGCGAGCTGCCCGTCGGCGGCCGAGTGCGTCTGGAGTGCGCCGGGACAGGCGTCGTTCTCGCGTTGCCGCGCCATCCGACCACGGTACCCAGAGCGCCTTGGTGATCCCGGTCACATCGAGGCCGTACTGCTCCGTCCAGCACAAGGGCGTCAATCGCGCTGATCGCAGCGGTACGGTCCGCTTACTGAACCCGTGTTGAACAACGGGAACGACGAAGGGAACGGCGATGTTCGCACTCCTCATGTTCGCGGCGGTCATTCTGCTGCTCGCAGTGCTGATCGGAAACCCCTACCAGCAGACCTGGTACAGCCGCTGGAATCCGCGCCGCTGAGCCTGCCGCGCGGGCGTCTGCGCGGCCGCCGCCGGCGCGTGTGCGGTACGAATGGGGGGTGACCGTGCCCTCTGCCGCCGCGCCGACCCCCACCGTCTTGCTGCTGTCGACGTCCGACACGGATCTCATCACCGCCCGCGCGAGCGGCGCCGGATACCGCTGGGCCAACCCGGCCCGCCTCGTCGAGGGCGAGCTAGCGGAGTTGCTGGAATCCGCCGATGTCGTCGTGGTCCGAATCCTCGGGGGCTATCGGGCGTGGGAAGACGGCATCGACGCGGTGGCAGCCAGCGGCGTGCCCGCCGTCGTCGTCAGCGGGGAGCAGGCGCCCGACGCTGAGCTGATGAAGCACTCGACGGTGCCGGCCGGGGTGGCGCTGCAAGCCCACGTCTACCTCGCTCAGGGCGGTGTGGCGAACCTGAAGAACCTGTACGCCTTCCTCTCCGACACCCTGCTGATGACGGGATTCGGGTTCGCCGAACCGCAGAGCACCCCGCGCTGGGGTTTGCTGGAGCGTATCGGCGCCCGGCAGGACGGCCCCACCGTGGCGGTGTTGTACTACCGGGCCCAGCATCTGGCCGGAAACACCGGTTACATCGAAGCACTGTGCGAGGCGATCGAGAATGCCGGCGGTAATCCGCTGCCGGTGTTCTGCGCGTCCCTGCGCACCGCTGACGAAGACCTGATCGAACTGTTGGGTTCTGCCGACGCCATGATCACCACGGTGCTGGCCGCCGGCGGCGCCACCCCGGCCGCGGTGGGTGCCGGCGGCACCGACGATGCGTGGAACGTGGCACACCTCGCCGCGCTGGACATGCCGATCCTGCAGGGGTTGTGCCTGACCAGCTCGCGCGCCCAGTGGGACGACAACGACGACGGGCTCTCACCCCTCGACGTCGCCACCCAGGTCGCGGTACCCGAGTTCGACGGGCGCCTCATCACCGTTCCGTTCTCGTTCAAGGAGATCGACGACGAAGGGCTCATCGCCTACGTCGCCGACCCCGAACGCTGCGCCCGAGTCGCCGGCCTCGCGGTGCGGCACGCCCGCCTGCGCTCGGTGCCCGCATCCGAGAAACGCGTCGGCGTGGTGTTCTCGGCGTACCCCACCAAACACTCGCGCATCGGGAACGCGGTCGGGCTGGACACCCCGGCCAGCGCGATCGCGCTGCTGCGGGCCATGCGCGAGCACGGCTATGACGTGGGGGACGCGTCCGGCCTCGAAGCGGGTGACCTGACCACGATTCTCGCTTCCGGCGATGGTGACGCGCTGATGCACGCCCTGATCGAGCGCGGCGGGCAGGACCCCGAATGGCTCACCGACGGCCAGCTGGCCGGCAATCCGATCCGCGTGTCGGCGCGGGATTACCGGACCTGGTTCGCCACCCTGCCCAGCTCCATCGCCGACGCCGTCGTCGAACACTGGGGGCCGCCTCCCGGGGACCTGTATGTGGACCGTAGCGCCGACCCCGACGGTGAGATCGTCATCGCCGCGATGCGCTCGGGCAACGTCGTGCTGATGGTGCAGCCGCCGCGCGGATTCGGCGAGAACCCGGTCGCCATCTACCACGACCCCGATCTGCCACCCAGCCACCACTACCTGGCCGCCTACCGCTGGTTGGCCGGCGAGTTCGACGGCTCGTTCGGTGCGGACGCACTGGTGCACCTGGGCAAACACGGCAACCTGGAATGGCTGCCGGGGAAGACGCTGGGTATGTCGGCGGCCTGCGGAACCGACGCCGCGCTCGGCGACCTGCCGCTGATCTACCCGTTCCTGGTCAACGACCCCGGCGAGGGCACCCAAGCCAAGCGGCGGGCCCATGCCACGCTGATCGATCACCTCATCCCGCCGATGGCGCGCGCCGAGACCTACGGCGACATCGCCCGGCTGGAGCAGCTGCTCGACGAGCACGCCAACATCTCGGCGCTCGATCCCGGCAAGCTGCCCGCGATCCGTCAGCAGATCTGGACATTGATGCGGGCCGCCAAGATGGACCACGACCTGGGGCTCGAGGACCGCCCCGACGAGGACTCCTTCGACGACATGCTCCTGCACGTGGACGGTTGGCTGTGCGAGATCAAGGACGTCCAGATCCGCGACGGCCTGCACATTCTCGGGTCGGCGCCCGCCGGGGAGAGCGAGCTGGACCTGGTGCTGGCGATTCTGCGTGCCCGCCAGCTCTTCGGCGGTGAACAGACGGTGCCAGGTCTGCGGCAGGCGCTGGGTCTGCGTGAGGACGGCCACGACGACCGCGCAGCTGTCGATTCCGCCGAACAGCAGGCGCGTGAACTCGTTGCGGCACTTCAGAACAACAGTTGGGACGCCGGCGTTGTCGATTCGCTGACCGACAACGCCGACGTGGCCGCGATCCTGCAGTTCGCAGCCGACGAGGTCGTGCCCCGGCTGGCGGGCACCGCCGAGGAGATCGACCAGGTCCTGCGGGCCCTGGACGGTCGGTTCATCGCCGCCGGGCCGTCCGGTTCCCCGCTGCGCGGCCTGGTCAACGTGCTGCCGACCGGGCGCAACTTCTACTCGGTGGATCCCAAGGCGGTGCCGTCCCGATTGGCGTGGGAAACCGGGCAGGCGATGGCGGATTCGCTGTTGCAGCGTTACCGCGACGACCACGGCCGCTGGCCGGAGTCGGTCGGGTTGTCGGTCTGGGGCACTTCGGCGATGCGCACCGCCGGTGACGACATCGCCGAAGTCTTTGCGCTGCTGGGTGTCCGGCCGATCTGGGACGACGCGTCGCGCCGTGTGGTCGACCTCGAACCGATGACGCTGGCCGAGCTCGGCCGACCACGCATCGACGTCACCGTCCGGATCTCCGGCTTCTTCCGCGATGCCTTCCCGCACGTCGTCGCGATGCTCGATGACGCGGTGCGCCTCGTTGCTGACCTGGACGAGCCGGCCGAGGACAACTTCGTGCGCGCTCACGCGCAGGCGGACCTGTCCGAGCACGGCGACCAACGGCGAGCCACGACAAGGATTTTCGGTTCGAAGCCGGGAACGTACGGGGCGGGACTGCTGCAGCTCATCGACAGCCGGAACTGGCGTGACGACGCCGACCTGGCCGAGGTGTACACCGCCTGGGGCGGTTTCGCCTACGGCCGCGGGCTCGACGGGTGCGCCGCCACCGACGACATGAACCGGGCTTACCGGCGTATCGCGGTGGCTGCGAAGAACACCGACACCCGTGAGCACGACATCGCCGATTCCGACGACTACTTCCAGTACCACGGCGGCATGGTGGCCACCGTGCGGGCGTTGACCGGTAAGGCCCCGGCGGCGTACATCGGCGACAACACCCGCCCTGAGTCGGTACGCACCCGCACCCTCTCGGAGGAGACCACCCGGGTGTTCCGGGCGCGGGTGGTCAATCCGCGCTGGATGACCGCGATGCGCCGCCACGGCTACAAGGGCGCATTCGAGATGGCGGCCACCGTCGACTACCTGTTCGGCTACGACGCCACCGCCGGCGTGATGGCCGACTGGATGTACGAACAGCTGTCGGCGAGCTATGTCCTCGACGAGGAGAACCGCAAATTCCTCTCCGAGTCCAACCCGTGGGCGCTGCATGGCATGGCCGAGAGGTTGCTCGAAGCCGCCGGTCGCGGAATGTGGGCGGCTCCGGAACAAGCCACCCTGGACGGCCTGCGCCAGGTGATGCTCGAGGCCGAGGGCGATCTGGAGGGCTGAACTCACCGGTTTCGTCGGCCCCGAAGTCGTGGCCGGGGAACGAGCCAGACCATGCTCACTCGAATCTCACTCGAACCCGCTCAACGATTCTTGTCGGCGCCGCGGTGTAGCGTCGGTTTCGTGTTCGAAAGTGTGTTCGATGTCGATGCGGGGGCGTCGGAGGCCGAGCTGCGCGCCGTCGTCGAGCGCTGCGAGCACCTGAAATCGGCCGCGGCCGCCGCCCAAGCCCGCGCGACGGCGTTGTGGGCGGCCAAACGGGAAGCGGCCGAGAAAGCTGCCGGGATCCCGGCCGCCAAGCGGGGGCAGGGCCTGGCCAGCGAGGTCGCGCTGGCCCGCCGCGACGCCCCGGCCTGCGGCAACCGCCACCTGGGGTTCGCGCGGGCCCTGGTGTCCGAGATGCCCCACACCCTGGCCGCGCTGCAGGCCGGGGCGCTCTCGGAATGGCGGGCCACCCTGATCGTCAGAGAATCCGCCTGTTTGAGCGTCGAGCACCGCCGCGTCCTGGACGCCGAGCTGTGCGCCGACCCGACCCGGCTGACCGGGTGGGGAAATCAGCGCGTGGCCGCCGAAGCCGCGAAGATCGCCGCCCGGTTGGATGCCGCCGCGGTCGCCGAACGGGCCCGCAAGGCTCCGGCGGATCGGGCGGTGTGGACCCGCCCGGCCCCTGATGCGATGGTCTATGTCACCGCGCTGCTGCCGGTGGCCCAGGGCGTCGGCGTCTACGCCGCGCTCAAACGCCAAGCCGACGTGACCTGTGATGGGCGTTCGCGCGGGCAGGTGATGGCCGACACCCTCTACGAACGCACCACCGGCCAATCCGTCACCGAACCGGTGTCGGTGGCGCTGAACCTGGTGATGGCCGATACCACCCTGTTCGGCACCGACACCAGCCCCGCCTGGGTGCAGGGCTACGGCCCGATACCCGCGGCGGTGGCCCGTCATCTGCTCGCCGACGCCGCGACCGCCGCCCAAACCGACGCGCAAGCCACCCTGCGCCGCTTGTACCGCCACCCCACCTCCGGACAACTGGTCGCCATGGAGTCACGGGCCCGGTTCTTCCCGCCCGGGCTGGCGCGGTTCATCGACGTGCGCGACCAGAGCTGCCGCACCCCCTACTGCGACGCCCCGATCCGCCACCACGACCACGCCACCCCCGACCGCCAAGGCGGGCCGACCAGCGCATTCAACGGCCTGGGCAGCTGTGAAACCTGCAACTACGCCAAAGACGCCCCCGGCTGGACCGTCACCACCACCGATGACGACGGCACCCACACCGCCACCTACACCACCCCCACCGGCGCGACCTACCACTCCCTGGCCCCACCGGCACCCGGAACCCCAGTGACACGGCGCAGCATCATCGAAGACGGACTGAGCATCGACCTCATCACGTTCGACGCTGCGTGAGATACCAGTCGAGCAGCGCCGGATCGTCGACCGCCCGCGGCTCGACCTCATCACCTTCAACGCCGCACAGGGTCGCCGTGCCGGCGCGGTTAGATTGTCGGCATGGCCCCGACCTTCTCCGACATCGCCGGATCCGAGTACATCCTGCTGACGACATTCACCAAAGACGGCCGTCCGAAGCCGACACCGATCTGGGCGGCGCCCGACGGGGACGGTCTCATCGCGATCACCCAGGGCAAGTCCTGGAAGGTCAAGCGGATCCGCAACACCTCTCGCGTCACCATCGCCAAATGTGACCGTCGCGGGAAGCCACTCGGCGAAGCCGTCGAGGCGGTCGCGAAGGTCGACCCGGCCCGTGCCGGTGATGCCTACGACGCGATCGGCGAGCGCTACGGTCTGCTGGGCAAGACCTTCAACTTCTTCTCCAAGCTGCGGGGCGGGATGAAGAACAACGTCGCCGTCGAGATCAAGGCGGCGTGATGGCCGGACAGCCCGTGGCGTCCCCGACGTTCGCCGACGTCTACCGCGAGAAGTACCTGCTGCTGACCACGTTCACCAAGGACGGCTGGCCCAAGCCGACGCCCGTGTGGGGCGTGCCCGACGGGGACAAGCTGTTGATCATCACCGACGACGGCTCGTGGAAGACCAAGAGGATCAACAACACCCCCCGCGTGCTGATCCAGAAGTGCGGTGTCCTCGGCAAAGTCAAGGGTGAACCGGTGGAGGCCGTCGCGCGGATGCTGCCGAAGTCCGAGACGCGACGGGTGTTCGACATGGTCATCAGGCGGTACTGGAACCACGCCTGGTACTTCATCCCGCAGGCGCTGTTGCGCGGCGGAATCGACAAGGTGCACGCCGCCATCGAGGTCCAGGCGGTCACAGCCGATTCTTAGCCGCCGCTGGAACCCGGGCGCCCGGCCGTGCGTTGACACACTATGGCGATGAGGCTGTTCCTGCTCTACGCGGTCGTTGAGTTGGCCGTGCTGGTCGCGCTCGTCTCGACGCTCGGTTTCGGTTGGACGGTGCTCGCCCTCGCCGGTGCGTTCGTCCTGGGATTGGCGTTGGCCGGGTCTCAGCTGCGCCGCCACCTGCGCAGACTTCGGTCCGGTCTGACCGCCGCCAACGCTGCCGGGACGGTGACCGACAGTGCGCTCGTCGCGCTGGGTACCGTGCTCGTCGTGATTCCCGGTCTGGCCAGCTCCGCGCTCGGAGCCCTGCTGCTGCTGCCCCCGACCCGCGCTGCCGCGCGTCCCGTGGTGACCGCGCTGGCCGCCAGGCGGGCGCCGCTGATCGTCGGTATCAGCACCGTCGGCGGCGTCGCCGTCGGTCGCGCGCCGCGGCGCACCGACTACATCGACGGCGAGGTCCTCGACGTCAGCGACGACGTCACCTACGGCGCCGATGACGTCAA
Source organism: Mycolicibacterium poriferae (assembly GCF_010728325.1). The sequence continues at coordinate 3,769,735 of NZ_AP022570.1, read as the reverse complement.
CGCCACCGTCGACGAGTACCGCCCCGGCGCCGAACAGCGCCGGCTCACCGACTGACTTTCGCGCCCACCGCGCCACTCACCTCCAACCCATGACAACCACCCTGCTGCTCAACGGGCGCGTGCACAGCCCCGCCATGCCCGACGCCACCGCGATGGCGGTCCGCGGCGGTCTGGTCGCCTGGCTCGGCAGCGACGACGTCGGACAGGCGCAGTTTCCGGACGCGGCCGTCGTCGACCTCGATGGGTTGTTCGTCGCTCCGGCCTTCGTCGACAGCCACGTCCACGTCACCGCCACCGGTCTCACCCGCACCGGTCTGGACCTGCGGCAGGCCACCTCGCTGCGGCACTGCCTCGACCTGCTCGCCGACTTCGCCCGCACCCACACAGACGGCGCGATCTGGGCGCACGGCTGGGACGAGACCCGCTGGCCCGAACGTGCCGCACCGACCACCGCCGACGTAGACGCCGTGGTGGGCGGCCGGCTCGCCTACCTGTCCCGCATCGATGTCCATTCCGCGGTCGCGTCGACCGCACTCCGGCGCGCCGCCGGCATCCCCGACGGCGAGCCGCTGACCGCCGACGCCCACCACCGGGTCCGCGCCGCGGCCCGAGCGGGGCTCACACCCGCTCAACGCGCAGCGGCGCGTGGTGCCGCGCTGGCCGCGGCGGCCGCGGCGGGAATCGTCGCGGTGCACGAATGCGCCGGTCCGGACATCGCCGGTCTCGACGACTGGCACGAGCTCCGCGCGTTCGAGCATGGCGTCGAGGTCGTCGGCTACTGGGGCGAGGCGGTGGACACCGCCGAGGCGGCCAAGTCGCTGATGGACACGACCGGCGCGCGCGGGTTGGCCGGTGACCTGTTCGTCGACGGCGCCATCGGGTCGCGCACCGCCTGGTTGAACGAGCCCTACGCCGACTCAGAATGCACAACCGGCAACCGCTATCTCGACATCGAGGCCATCACGGCTCACCTGGGGGCCTGCACCGATGTGGGCGTGACCGCAGGATTCCATGTCATCGGCGATGCAGCGGTGGCCGCGGCGGTGGACGCGTTCGACGCCGTGGTCGCGAAGTACGGGGCGGTGGCGGTGGCGCGGTGTGGACATCGGCTCGAGCACGTCGAGATGGTCACCGAGGAGCAGGCTGCCAAGCTGGGAAGCTGGGGAGTGATCGCGAGCATGCAACCGGGCTTCGATGCGCTGTGGGGCGGTGAATCCGGCATGTATGCCCAGCGTCTCGGTATTGAGCGAGCTCGGCCGATGAATCATTTCGCGCTGTTAGCATCCCAAGGCGTGCCACTCGCGTTCGGCTCCGACACCCCGGTGACCGACATGAACCCGTGGGCCGCGGTCCGCGCGGCAACCCGGCATCACACCACAGGCAGCGCGATCTCGGCGCGGGCGGCGTTCTCGGCCGCCACACGCGGCGCGTGGCGTGCCGGAGGGGTGCGCGACGGCATCACCGGCACACTGGTTCCCGGTGCCCCGGCGTCCTACGCGATCTGGGACGCCGACGAGTTCGACGTCGCCGCGCCCGCCGACGCGGTCCAGCGCTGGTCCACCGATCCGCGCTCGCGAGTGCCCGTTCTGCCCAGACTGGACGACCGTCTGCCGCGCTGTCGGCAGACCGTCCACCGCGGGGTGGTCATCCATGGCTGAGCCGGTGGCCGCGGAGGCGGCAGAAGCGGACGACGAGGGCCGGCGCTCCCGGTTGGCGCGGTTCGGTACGGCCGTCGTGGACCGGATGCCCGCCCTGACCGTCACGATGGCGGCCGGGATCGCCCTGTATGCAGCCTTCCCCCCGCTGGGCTGGTGGTACACCGCGATCGCGGCGTTCGCCCTGCTGTCATGGGTGCTGAAGCGACCCGGCACTACCGTGGTCGGCGGTTTCGGCTACGGACTGCTCTTCGGATTGACCTTCTACCTGCCGCTGCTGCCCTGGATCAGCGGGCTGGTGGGGGCCGTGCCGTGGCTGGCCCTGAGCTTCGCCGAAGCGCTGTTCCCTGCGGCGTTCGGGGCGGTGGCGGTGGTTGTGCGTCGGCTGCCCGGATGGCCCGTGTGGTTCGCCGGGCTGTGGTCGGCGCAGGAGTGGCTGAAGTCGACCGTGCCGTTCGGCGGGTTTCCGTGGGGTGTCGTCGGATACTCGCAGACCGAGAGTCCGCTGCTGTCTTTGGCCTACGTGGGCGGGGCGCCGTTGGTTTCCTTCGCGGTCGCGCTGCTGGGGTTCGGCGTGGCCGCCCTGACGCTGGAGATCATCGACTGGTGGCGCCGGGACGCGGTGTCCCGCGCCGCTGCCGCACCGGCGGTCCTGATCCCGGGGATCTGCATCGCGCTGGTCTTCCTGTCGGCGGCGCTGGCGTGGCCGACAGTACGCAAGGCCGGCGCGGGTGCCGGCGACAACGCGCCGGTCACGGTCGCCGCGGTGCAGGGCAATGTGCCGCGACTGGGGCTCGACTTCAACGCCCAACGCCGCGCGGTGCTCGACAACCACGTCGCCGAGACGTTGCGACTGGCCGAACGGGTGCGGGCCGGGCAGGTGCCCCAGCCGATGTTCGTCATCTGGCCGGAGAACTCCTCCGACATCGATCCGCTGGCCAACGCCGACGCTGCGCAGCTGATCTCCCGGGCTGCCGACGCCATCGACGCACCGATCCTGGTCGGCGGCGTGGTCGCCGCCGACGGCTACAGCCCGACCAACCCGGTGTCGAACAACACGGTGATCGTGTGGAACCCCGAGACCGGACCGGCGGACCGGCACGACAAGCAGATCGTGCAACCGTTCGGCGAATACCTGCCGTGGCGCAGCTTCTTCAGCAAGCTCTCCCCGTATGCCGACCGGGCCGGTTACTTCGTGCCCGGACAGGGAGACGGAGTCGTGCAGGCCGCCGGGGTCCCCGTGGGAGTGACCACCTGCTGGGAGGTCATCTTCGACCGCGCACCCCGTGAGGCGGTGCGCAGCGGTGCCCAGGTGCTGGCCGTCCCGACCAACAACGCGACGTTCAACCAGGCGATGAGCGAACAGCAGCTGGCCTTCGGCCGGCTGCGCGCCGTGGAGCACGACCGCTACGTCGTCGTCGCCGGCACTACCGGCATCAGCGCCGTCATCGCTCCGGACGGCCGTGAGCTCGCCCGCACCGAGTTCTTCGAGCCCGCCACCCTGGTCCAACAGATCCGTCTCAACACCGCGCTGACACCGGCCACCCGGTACGGCCCCTACGTCGAGGCGGTACTGGTCGCTCTCGGCGTTTCGGGAGTTCTGGGGGCGATACTGCACAATGGTTCATCCTCGCCGACACGCCTGCGGCGGCGGCGAGTGACGACCGACAACGACAAAGGAGCCTCATGAGTGTCCCCGGTGGCATGCCCGGTGACAGAGCCACGCAGCCGGGGGGCAGCACGGGAGGGCCGGTCGAGAAGCCCAGCGCGCGGACTCTGGTGATCGTTCCGACCTACAACGAGCGGCTGAATCTTCCGTTGATCGTCGAGCGGCTACAGGCCGCGCAGCCCGACGTGCACCTGTTGATCGTCGATGACGGAAGCCCCGACGGTACCGGCGCGCTGGCCGACGAACTCGCGATGGCCGACCCGGACCGGGTTCATGTCATGCACCGGACGGCCAAGGAGGGCCTGGGCGCGGCCTATCTCGCGGGTTTCGCGTGGGGACTGGCTCGGCAGTACACCGTGCTGGTGGAGATGGATGCCGACGGTAGTCACCCGCCCGAGCAGCTGTACCGCCTGCTGGACGCCGTCGACGACGGCGCCGACGTGGTGATCGGGTCGCGCTATGTTCCCGGCGGTGAAGTGGTGAACTGGCCGCGCAGGCGGCTGGTGCTGTCCCGCACCGCCAATGGATACTCACGCATCCTGCTCGGGGTGGACATCCACGACATCACCGCCGGATACCGTGCCTATCGCCGCGAGGTGCTGGAGAAGATCGACCTCGCCGCCATCGACACCAAGGGCTACGGCTTCCAGGTCGACCTGACCTGGCGCAGCATCAACGCCGGATTCACCGTCACCGAGGTCCCGATCACGTTCACCGAACGCGAGCACGGTGTGTCCAAGATGGATGGCTCGACGATCCGCGAGGCGATCGTCAAAGTCGCCGAGTGGGGCCTGCGCGCCCGGATTGACCGGGCGCGCGGTACCACACGATGAGGCTCAGCTGCCGCGGCGACGGGTCTTGATCAGGTCCATCCGCTCCTTGAGCAGCTCTTCGAGCTCCTCGACCGAGCGGCGCTCCAACAGCATGTCCCAGTGGGTCCTGGGCGGCTTGACCTTTTTCGGCTCGGGAACATCACCCTCGATCAGGGTGCCTTCCATGCCGTTGCGGCACAGCCAGGTGCCGGGAATCTCGGCGTCGTCGGCGAAGGGGACGTCGAACTCTTCTCCGTTGTCGGTGCGGTAACGGGCCACCTGACGCGGCGCCAGGTCGTGGTTGCGGTCGGTCTCGTAGCTCACAGCTCCGAGGCGACTGCCTCTCAAAACGCGATCAGCCATCGTCAACTCCTCAATGAACGCTAGTGGTCCAAGCTTCGCAGGCGAAGCGAGAACCCAGTGTCAACGCGTAGACGTCCCCTGGAGTTCCCGACTCGGCCGTCGATGATACGCGTCGCGGCGAATACCCCGGTTTAGAGTCATGCGGTGACCTCGGTGACCCCGACTGCCGCCCGTGACGCGACGCGCGCCCGTCCGCAGAGTTGCCGCTGGTGCGGTAGGGAGGTGGCCGACACCGGGATGGGTCGCCGGCGACAGTACTGCCGGCAGTCGTGCCGGCAGCGCGCCTACGAGCAGCGCGCGATGGTCAAGGGGACATCGGTGCCTGCAGACGCCGTGGTGCTCTCGGCCGATGAGGCGTCGTTGCTGTCCGACCGGGTGTATCAGGTCAGGTGCGCCGCCGAGGACATGGCGGTGGCGATCGAGGAGGGCGCGGGCCCGGCCGAGTTACGTGAACTGTGCGATGCAGTGATGCGCGCGGCCCAAGCCGCTGACGGCTGGCGCTGACGCCGGCGTGCTTGACGCGCCCGACAATCGGGCGCCACCGGCGGTACTGTTACCGCGTGTCCAGCGCTGAGTCGCCAGCGCCCCGGGTGTGGCGCTTCGACGACTACACCCTCGACACGGCTCGCTATGAACTCAAGTGTGGCGAGGACGTGGTCCGCGTGGAACCGCAGGTGTTCGACGTCCTGGCCCAGTTACTGAGCAACCACGAACGCTGCGTGACCAAAGAGGAATTGTTCGACGCGGTGTGGGGCGGCCGATTCGTCGGTGAGGCCGCGTTGACCAGCCGCATCAAAGCGGTGCGCCGCGCGTTGGGCGACGACGGCGAATCCCAGCGATACATCCGTACCGTTCGCGGGCGCGGCTATCAGTTCGTCGGGGCGCTGCGAGCCCACCACGGCACGGACGGCGAGCCCGAACCGCAGCCCGAACCGGAGATTCCCCGCCAGCACATCGCGTTCTGCCGGGCCGGCGACGGAATCCGGCTGGCCTACGCGGTGACCGGAGACGGACCACCGTTGGTGCGGGCAGCGAACTGGATGACGCATCTCGGCTACGACGTCGAGAGCCCGGTCTGGCGGCACTGGGTGCGGGACATGTCGGCGCACCACACGTTCATCCGCTACGACGAGCGAGGTTGCGGCCTGTCCGATTGGGACGCAGAGGATTTTACGTTCGACGACTGGGTCGCGGACCTGGAGTCCGTCGTCGATGCGGTGGGCCTGGATCGTTTTCCGCTGCTCGGTGTGTCTCAGGGCGGCGCGGTTGCCGTGGCCTACGCGGCCCGGCACCCGGAGCAGGTCACCAGACTGGTGTTGTGCGGAGCCTACGCGAGGGGCCGTGCGGTGCGAGCCCAGGGCGAGGACGAAAAGCGTGCCGCCGCACTGGATCTGGATCTGGCTCGGGTTGGCTGGGGCCGCGACGACCCGGCGTTCCGCCAGGTGTTCGCCGCGCAGTTCCTGCCCGACGGCACCCGAGCGGATTGGGATGCTTTCGATCAACTGCAGCGGCGCACGACGTCGCCGGAGAACGCGGTTCGGTTCCTGCAGGAGTTCGCGCACATCGATGTGCGCGAGCAGGCCGGGCAGGTACGGTGCCCGACGCTGATCCTGCATTCCCGCAACGATCACCGCGTTCCGATGCGCTATGGCGAGGAACTGGCCGCGCTGATTCCGGATTCCCGACTGGTGGCCCTGGCGAGCAACAATCACCTGTTGACCGCCACGGAACCGGCCTGGCGGGTGTTCTGCGACGAGGTGCGCGCTTTCCTCGCGGACTGAGCGGTGGGGGATGAGTTCTCCACGCAATCTCCACATAATCTTCATGCGGCCCCCGTCAAGGGCGTCCATGCTGCTCACATGAGAAAACACACCCACACCTTGGTGGCAGGAATCAGCGCGCTGGCGGCGTTCGGCATGTTGACCGCGTGCTCCGGCAACTCCTCGACGCCATCGTCGAGCGAGGCGCAGCCCGGCTCGCAGACCGCGGCCGTCTCGGAGGTGCCCGAGTCCGCCCGCTACATGGCTGACATGGAGGCGGCCGACGGCAAGACGATGACGATCGGGATCAGTGTCGACGGCGATTCGGTTGCGGGGTATGCCTGTAACGGCGTCGACGACGAGGCCTGGTTCTTCGGCAACCAGACCGCCGGCGACACCGAGATCACATCGAAGTTCCGGGACACCCTGGACGCGAGCTTCGACGGCGCGGTGGCCACCGGTGAGCTCACGATGAACGGCGTCGCCTACGACTTCACCGCCAACCAGGTGTCCGGTCAGGCCGGCATGTACACCGCCGAGGTCGACGGCGTCCGGGACTCCTGGGTTGTGCGTCCGGACGGCTCGGCCACCGGTGTGCGCTTCAGCGGGTTCGCCGAGGATCGCCGAAACTTCGATCCGTTCAACCTCGACGAGTTCAGCGACTTCGACGTGCGCAACGACATCAGGCCCAGTCGGACGCTGCGGCCGGCGGACCCGATCGAGTTCGAGGACGGCACGCCGAAGGCGACCATCAACGGTGTGTCGGTGACTCCGGAATTGGTGACCGGCACGTTCCGGCTGGGCTGATCAAACGCCGCATTCGCCTGGCCTGAGCGGTCGTCGACAGGTATTGGTGGGGCGTGGACGAATGGTTCGAGCGCAGCCCCTTCATCGGGTTCGTCCCGTGGATCATCTACTGGCTCGTCGCCGACGGCCCCAGCACCTGGATGTTCGGGGCGATCTGCGCGGTGCTCGCCACCGTGCTGCTCGGGGTGTCGGCGGGATTCGCCGGTGTGCGGCTGCTCGACGTCGTGACCGTCGTGTTCTTCTCCGGCGTCACCGTCGTCGGCCTGATCCTCGGGTCGACCGACCGGGACTGGATGGACACCTACGCCACCACCCTGTCCAGCGGTGTGCTGGCCGCGATGGCACTCGTATCGCTGGCCTTCGAACCGTTCACCGCGCAGTACGCCCCACCCGAGGCCGGGCGCCAGGAGTGGGAAGAGACCGCTTTCCGGCGAACCAACCAGGTACTCACCCTGATGTGGGCGCTGGTCTTCGCGCTGATCGCGGTGTTGGGCTATGTGGCGGCCACGTCGCCGTCGACGGTGCACTGGACCAAGGCGGTGATCCCGGTGGTGGTGATCGTCGGCGCGATCGGCATGACGCAGATCTACCCGGGCCGGGCCCGGGCGAAGGCCCGCGACACGCACGGATAGGGCTTCAGCAGCTGAACATCTTCCCGACGCCGGGGGGTGCGGTGGCCGGCTGCAGGCAGCCGTAGGGCACCACGCCCGCCGCGCTGATCCACGTGGCCGAACGGTGCGCGTAGTTCACACAGGCCAATCCGCTGCCATCGCTGCGGCAGCGGAAGTCACCGAACGCGAGTGTCCTACCGGCCGGCAACTCGGGACCGACGCCCTTGATGAACGGGCCAGGATCACCGTGCAGCGCCCCGACCTGCATCGCAGTGCCGGTGTACTCGATCCAGCCCGGTTTCCACATGCCCTCGGCGCCGTCCGGTCGAGGGGTGGGGGAGTCGAGGTCGGCCAAACAGATCAACGCGTCGGCGTCGTACTCGACGTCGGTGATGCACTGGGTCGAGTCGTGCGGCGATCCGGACGGCGCGGTGAACGCGATGTCGTCACCGAGTTGCGTGGTCACGCCGTCACGGAACGCGACATGGTGTTCGGCCGGGTCGACGGCGTCGGCCTCTTCGATCCATTCGATGACGTCGCCGACCGGGGCGCCCGGCGGGGGCGCAGCGGCCGGCGGGCGCGTCGTCGGCGGTGCTGCCCCGGTCGGCGAGGCCTGCGACGACGACGCTGCGGGCGGGGCGCCCGACGGCTCGGCCTCGCCACCCACCGACTGCGAGCAACCGGCCACCAACACGCCGATCGCGATCAGTCCTGCTATGCGCATTGCGCCAGGCTAGCGGTCCGACACGGCGCTGAAGGCGAGGCGGGGCGGGCCACAGTTCGCTACCGTCGAATGAATGCATGAGCACATCGTCACGGTGAGAACCGCCTCGGGCGCCGTGGAGGGCTTCACCCGGGACGGCGTCCACCGCTGGAGATCCATCCCGTATGCGCGCCCACCGGTGGGCGATCTGCGCTACCGGGCGCCTCAACCTGTGCAGCCGTGGTCGGGGGTGCGGCACTGCCACGGTTTCGGGCATTGCTCGCCGCAGCAGCGGATGTACACCATCCTGGCGCCCGGCAAATACCAGCCGATGAGCGAGGACTGCCTGACCCTCAACGTCACCACCCCCGCGGGCCAGGCCGGCGGCCCGCTGCCCGTCAAAGTCTTCATCCACGGCGGCGGCTACATGCTCGGCAGTTCGGCGACCCCCATCTATGACGGTGCCTCGCTGGCCCGCAAGGGCTGTGTGTACGTGTCGGTGAATTACCGACTCGGCGCCCTGGGCTGCCTGGAGCTGTCGTCTCTGTCGACCGACGACATCACCATCGACGACAACTTGTTCCTGCGTGATCTGGTGGCTGCACTGCGCTGGGTGCAGGACAACATCGAGGCGTTCGGTGGTGATCCCGACAACGTCACGATCTTCGGCGAGAGCGCCGGCGCCCACGCGGTGGCGACCCTGCTGGCCACCCCCGCCGCCGGGGGCCTGTTCACCCAGGCGATCTCGCAGAGTCCCACCACGGGCATGACCCGCGACGCCGACGTGGCCGCGGAATTCGCCGGCCGCTTCGCCGCGCAGCTCGGGGTCGGCGAGCGCGACGCCGCTGCGGCGTTGCGCGCCGCCCGTCCGGCCGAACTCGTCGACGCGTTACACCGGCTGATTCTCGAAGGGCAGCGGGACATGCTGGGCGCCTTCGCGATCGGACCGGCCTACGGCACCGACTTCTTGCCGAAGGAGCCGGTCATGGCGATGGCCGACGGAGACGCCCACCGGGTGCCGTTGATCGTCGGGACCAACGCGGACGAGGGCCGGCTGTTCACCAGATTCCTGAAGCTGCTGCCCACCAACGAAGTCGCCATCGAGCGCCTGTTGGCGCAGGCCGATCCGGTTGAGCGCGAACGCATCCTCGCCGCCTACCCCGGCTACCCGGATCCGTCGGTCTGCGTGCAGCTCGGCGGCGACCTGATCTTCGGAGCGGCGGTGTGGCAGATCGCCCATGCGCACAGCCGGCATGCCCCGACCTTTGTGTACCGCTACGACTACGCCACCCGCGCGCTGCGCTGGTCCGGTTTCGGAGCCACCCACGCCACCGAGCTGCTGGCGGTGTTCGACGTGTACCGCTCGCGGTTCGGCAGGTGGCTGGCCGCCGGGGTCGATTCGCGCGCCGCCCGTCGGGTCAGCGACGACATCCAGCGGCGCTGGCTGGCGTTCGCCCGACACGGAGTTCCGGGCGACGACTGGCCGCTCTACGACCGTCATGAGCGCGCCGTACTGGTACTCGATCACAAGCGCCGCATCGAGTTCGATCCGCATGGCGAACGGCGACGGGCCTGGCAGGGGTTTTCGCTGGCCAACCGGTGAGCCGAGCTGGCGAACCGGGTGAATCGGCGCCCGGCGTGTGCCGCTGATCCCCGCGAGCGTGCGTGTCCCCGCACGACACGCGGGACGTAATCGGGCATTTCGGGCGCGCTCGCGACAGGCTGGAGCGGTGGTGCTCAGATCGGTCCTGTTGTTCGTCCTCGCCGCCGTCCTCGAGATCGGCGGAGCGTGGCTGGTGTGGCAGGGCGTGCGCGAACAGCGCGGGCTCGTATGGGTCGGCGCCGGTGTGCTCGCGCTCGGTGCCTATGGCTTCGTGGCCGCGTTCCAGCCTGATCCGCATTTCGGCCGCGTGTTGGCCGCCTACGGCGGGGTGTTCATCGCCGGCTCCCTGCTGTGGGGCGTCGTCGCCGACGGTTTCCGGCCCGATCGATGGGACCTCACCGGCGCCGCGGTGGCACTCATCGGCGTGGGACTGATCATGTACGCGCCCCGCTGAGGTCGTTCAGCGCAGGTGGGCGCTGTCGTCGTCGAGGTCGGCGCGGCTCAGCCCCATCGGCGTTGCCGCGGGGATGTCCCCGGCGGCCACCACCTTCCTCGTGATCGGTGTCAGCGTGCGGAACAGCTCCTCGACTTCGTCGTCGTCCAGGGCTGCCAAGGCCGGCAGCGCCAGCGCATCGGTGGTGTCTTCGAGGTGCTGTTTGAGTTCACGGCCGGCCTCGGTGAGCACGCCGGCGGTGTCGAGCAGTCCTCGCTCCCGCAGCGCGTCACGATGCAGCTCCCACTGCGCGTCGTCGTAGTCGCGGCTGCGCTTGATCATCTCCTCCGGCACGCGCTCCGCCGCCGCGTGCAGCACGTTGCATTCGCGGCCCGAGATGCCAAGCGCGGTCAGCACGGCGATGTGGCCGTCACCGCGGTGTTCGCGCAGCAGCGTCATGGCCTGCCACAGCCGCGCGACCGGATCCTGCGGCAACTCGAGTGCCCGGTTGGCGGCATACAGAGTGCGGCCGCCGACCTCGGCCCCGGTCGCCGCCTTCATCGCCAGTTCGGCCGCGACGCCGGCCTCGTCGTCGGCCACGCCGCACCGGCGCAACGCCGCGGCCGCCGACTGTTCCCGGGCCCGCAGCGCATCGGAGGGTGAGATCACCGACCACGCTCCCGACAGCGACTTGGCGACCCGCTCGGGGGTGAAGTTGTAGAAGGCGGCGGTCACGATCTCGGCGGGCACCCTGCCCAGTGGTGCCGAACGGGCCGCGAAGTAACCCATCCAGAATCCTCGCATCCCCAACTGGTCGAAGGTGGTGCGCGCTTCGGGGGCGAAGTAGGTGACGGCGTGGACGGGTTCGACTCGATCGAACAGGCGGCGGGCCAGCGAGGGTTCTCTCGTCACCAGAGCAGTCAACCACTGCCCGGCAGACAGGTCTGCTAGGGTCCCCGGTGCAAACTTCCTAGTCGTGACGGGGCAGCTGATGAGGACGCTGATCGCCACGTTGACGGCGCTGACAGCAAGCGCGGTGGTCGCCGCGGGGTGCAGTGTGCAGGACGCCTCCGGCGCCCCGACCGTGACCAGCGCAGACCTGCAGAACGACATCGCCGCGCAGCTGGCGAGCGCGGGCGAGCAGCCGCAGGAGGTGACCTGCCGCGCGGATCTGGTCGGCGAGGTGGGCCAGACCTCACGCTGCGACGTCGTGATGAGTCCGACGAACAGTTTCCAGCCGATCGTGACCGTCACCGCCGTCGACGGCGCCACCATCAATTACGAGATGACGCCCGCGCTGTCCCGCGAGCAGTTGGAACGGGCGGTGGTCCGTCTGCTCGACGATGCCGGAGCAGCCGCGCCGACGTCGGTGGTGTGCCTGGGGGATCTGCACGGCCAGATCGGTGCCATCTCCCGGTGCGACATCACCACCGCAGGGCTGACCCTGCCGCGCACGGCCGAGGTCACCAGCGTCGACGGGTTGATGATGAACTTCGATCTGGTCCCGATCCTGACGCGCACCGAACTGGAGAACTCACTGCTGGACGACCTGGCCGCGCATGTCGGGGCGCGGCCGGACTCGGCCACCTGCGCCGGCCACCTCGAAGGCCGGCCCGGCAACACCGTCGACTGCACCGTCGCAGACGCCTCGACCACGGCGACGCTGCGGCTGACGGTCACCGCGGTCGACGGCGACGCGATCGACTACAGCTACGCGCCGACCGGGTGAGATTTCTCAGCTCTTGACGACCTGTGTGCCGCCGGCCAGTTCGTCGTGCTTGCCCTGCTTGGTCGGGCTGCCGTTGATCGTCACCGCGATGACGATGATCGCGACGATTCCGAGCAGGCCACCGACGAAGGGAATGATCGGCAGCAGCGTCCACGAGTTTCGGATGGCCGACTGAGCCACGGTCGGCTTCGGTGCGCCAGACGGTCCGTGCACGCTCAGACCGAGCAGTTTTTTGCCCAGGGTCCACCCCTGCGTCACTTCCAGCGCCACGTAGTAGATGAAGGTCAGCAACCCGGTGAACAACCCGGTGATCCAGACGTTGGAGGTGGCGTCGACGGCGAACGCGAGGACGAACCCGATGATCCCCACGATGATGCCGTCGATGAAGCGGGCGGCGAAGCGCACGCCCAACCCGCCGGGCTTCGAGTTGCCGCCCGGCGGGGGATAGGACCCGGGGTATCCGTACTGGCCGGACTGAGGCGGATAGTCGCTCGTCATGGATTCGCTCTTTCTCCAGAGGTCAGCGATGCGACCTCACGGTACCGAGCGAATGTGACGTAGGGAAACGTTTTCAGAGCTTGCGGCGCTGTTTCCTGGCTTCCTTGCGAGCGACCTTCGCGTGCTTCTCGGCGGCCTTGGCCTGCTTCTCGGCGGCCTTGGTGAGTTTGGCGGCGCGCCTGCGGGCCTGCCCGGCCAGCTCGTGTCCGCGTCCCCGGGCGGTGTCGGCGAGGTCCGGAGCCCGGTCGAGCGCCGTGCCGGCCAGCTCGGTCCCGCGGTGACGGGCCAGCTCGGCCCACCCTTCGCCGCGTTCGCGGGCGACGTCGGCGAATTCACCGCCGCGTTTCTGCGCGATCTCAGCCCACTCGCCGCCGCGCTTCTGGGCGACCTCTGCCCACTCCTCACCGCGCTTCTGCGCGACCTCGGCCCACTCCTCACCGCGTTCGCGGGCGAGATGGGCCAGTTCACGTCCCCGCTCGGCGCCGACCTGCAGTCCGTGGCCGAGCTTGTCGGCGAACTCACTGTCCGACAGCGACGAACCGGCGGCCGCCCCGACCGGCAACGCCGCCGAGACCGCTTCCGAAACCTTGTGCGCCGCACGGCGGCCGCGCCACCCCAGCGACGGTTTGCCTTCGGTGTCGACCGCGGCGATGATCAGCCCGCCCAGCAGGCTGATGTCGGTGATGAACGCTTTGCGCTCCTCGCTCTTGCGCTGCGGGTCGGACTGGTTCCAAAAGGCGTTTCCACCAAGGGAACCCGGCACCACACTGGCTGCCAGTGCGATCGAGGCGATGCGCGGGAACTTTCCGGTCGCCAACAGCAGCCCGCCGCCGATCTGCACTGCGGCATTGACCTTGGCCACCGTCTCGGCATCGGAGGGCACGTTGGTGCCCACCGGGTCGGGCAGCTTGGACAACCCGTCGAGGGTCTGTCGGGTGGCGTCCGCTGCGGGTTTGGGGCTTCGCAGAGATTCCACCCCGCGGGAGATGAACACGGCGGAGAGCATGGGGCGCGCGACACGTCGGATCAACATGGCGGCTGTGTTCCCCGGCGCACCGGCGGACAAACCCGGTGTTCCGGGTAACTTCTGCAGTATGGGCGAGGCTGCGCTGAACTGGACATGGGAGCAGGTCAGCACCCACGCGCGCCGTTGCCGGCTGCCGTTCTGCGATGTCACGGTGGGGCTGGTCGCCACTCCCACGGCAGTGGTGCTGATCGACACCGGCACCACGCTGCGCGAGGCGCGGGCGGTCGCGGACGACGTCCGCCTGCTCACCGGGCGAGACGTCGGCCACCTGATACTGACCCACCATCACTTCGACCACATTCTCGGTCATTCGGTGTTCACCGCTGCCCAGACGTATTGCGCACCGGCGGTCATTGCGGCGCTGGACACCGGGAGCGCGCAGGTGCGCGCGGAGGCGCTGAGCCACGGTGCCGACGCTGCGGAGGTAGATCGCGCTCTGGCAGCGTCCGTGCCGATCGGTCCGGCCGTCACCCATGCGGTGCTCGACCTCGGCGACGTGACCGTGAGGATCAGCCATCCGGGGCGTGGCCACACCGACCACGACCTGATCGTGCTGGTCTCCGACATCGACCGGCCGGTGGTGTTCTGCGGCGACCTGGTCGAGGAGTCCGGGGAGCCCTGCGTCGACCACGATTCCGACCTCCAGGAGTGGCCGACGACGCTGGACCGTGTGCTCGCCGCGGGTGGCCCGTCGGCGGCGTACGTGCCCGGCCACGGGGCGGTCGTCGACGCCGAATTCGTGCGGCGCCAAGCAGACTGGTTGGCGCGGCGGTGATCGTCCGATGCGCACAGGCGCCGCCCGGTAAGTTCACCGCATGACCGATCTCACCGTCGCGATCCAGGCCGGAGTGGCGGTGCTGACGCTGAATCGGCCCGAACGCCGCAACGCCTACACCCCTCAGATGGGGGCGCTCCTCGGCGAGGCGTACCGGCGCTGCGACGACGACGACGAGGTCCGCGCAATCGTGCTCACCGGGGCGGGAGAGGCGTTCTGCGCCGGTGCGGACTTCACGCAGCCGACCGGTCGTTTCGATGCGCCCGACGACCAGTTCAGTGCGTCGCCGATCGCGCCGGCAGCGTTCGAGTTGCGCACACCGGTGATCGCCGCCGTCAACGGCCACGCCATCGGGATCGGTCTCACGATGGCGCTGCAGGCGGATGTGCGCATCATGGCACGCGACGCGAAATACGCGGTGGCACAGGTACGCCGAGGGGTGATCCCCGACTGCGCGTCGCACTGGACGCTGCCGGCGCTGGTCGGCGGCGCCGTCGCCGCCGATCTGCTGCTGACCGGCCGGACGTTCGACGGTGCCGAGGCCGCCGCGCTGGGAATCGCGTCCCGTGTCGCGGCCGCCGGCGATGTGCTCGGTCTCGCTATGACGATGGCCGCCGACATCGCGGTCAACACCGCCCCGATGTCGGTGGCGCTGAGCAAGCGACTGCTCTGGGACACGATGGCGAAGGGTTACGGACCCGGCCAGGTCGCGGCGATGGAGACGGCCCTGCACCACCGGGTGATGGGCGGCGCCGATGCCCGCGAAGGCGTTGCGGCCTTCCTGCAGCGTCGCCCGCCGCGGTGGACCGCTTCGGTGTCGCGGGAGTGGGAGCCCCTGCCGGACCTGTCCGGCTGAGTGTTGGGGCCGGACCTGTCCGGCTGAGTGGTGGGGCCGGACCGGTCCGGCTGAGAGGTGGGGCCCGTAAATCGCGTGGACCGCGACCGCCACCGTCCCGTTCAATGCAGGGGTGGCAGCAAATCAGGCGCGTACGGGCGCCGCGATGGCCGTGGCCGCCATGGTCTCCCTGCAGATGGGCCTGGCGATCTCGGTCACCCTGATCGACCGGATCGGCGTCGAGGGGGTGGCGTGGCTGCGACTGGCGTGGGCCGGCGTTCTGCTCCTGGTCATCGTCCGTCCGCGCCGGGCCGCCTACACGCGCAGCAGCTTCCTGACCTGTGTGCTGCTCGGCGTGGTGACAGCCGGGGTCACTTTGCTGTTCATGGCCGCCGTGGACCGCATCCCGCTCGGAACTGCCAGCGCGCTCGAGTTCCTCGGACCGCTCGGGGTCGCGGTGGCCAGAGGCCGCGGCCGCACGCGCCTGCTGTGGCCGGGGCTGGCCGCGCTCGGAGTCCTCCTGCTCACTCAGCCGTGGTCGGGCACCGTCGACCCGGTGGGAGTCGGATACGCGTTGGCCGCAGCGGCCTGCTGGGCGGGATACATCTTGCTCACCCAGCGCGTGGGTGACCAGGTCACCGGGATCCATGCGCTGGCGGTCTCCATGCCCGTCGCCGGTCTGGTCGCGACCCTGGCAGTCGGACCCGCGGTGCTGGACCGGATGACACCCCAGATCCTGCTGCTCGGCGTCGGGATCGCAGTGCTGTTGCCGGTGGTGCCGTTCACGCTGGAACTACTGGCGCTGCGCCGTCTCACCGCCGCCGCCTTCGGCACGCTGATGAGCCTCGAACCCGGATTCGCGATGATCGTCGGCTTCCTGGTGCTGCATCAGGTGCCCGGTCCCTTCGGTCTGGTCGGGATCTGCGTCGTCGTGGCAGCGGGCGTCGGCGCTGCCCGCGCCGGGGCGCGCTCGGCACCGGTCGGGCTGGAGATCGCCTGACAGCGCCCGCCGAGATACGGTGGTGCACATGGCCAGTGGCATATTCCGTTCACCCCTGGTGGGGGCAGTGAACTCCGGCGCGATGCGGCTGCTCGATGTGCCGGGCCTCGGTGCACTGCTGCGCCGCAACATGGTCGCCGTCCGGTACTCCGGGCGTCGTTCCGGCCGGACGTTCCAGACCCCGGTCAACTATCGCCGCGACGGCGACGACCTCGTCATCCGGGTCATGACGCCCGACTCCAAGACGTGGTGGCGCAACTTCACCGAGGAAGGCGGACCGATCACGCTCGTCGGCCTCGACGGTGCCGACCGCACGGGTCACGCGGTGGCGCACCGCGACGACCGGGGCCGCGTCACGGTGCGGGTGCGCCTCGGCGCCGGCTGAGGCCGACGCTGGTCGAGGTCGGAGTCGGCTGTGGCCGACGCTGGTTGAGGTCGGAGCCGGTTGGGGCCGACGCTCGTCAACCCTCGAATCGTTTACGGCGCCACAGTGTCCCGACTGCCAGGAAGAGCAAGCTGACGCCCAGGATCGCAGTGGCCAGCACGTTGATCTGCGGCGGCACAGCCGCCTTGACCGCGGCGTTGACGTACAGCGGATAGGTCACGGTCGACCCGCTGACGAAGTAGGTGATGATGAAGTCGTCGAGCGACAGCGCGAACGACAGCATCGCCGCCGCCACGATGCCCGGCACGATCAGCGGCAGCGTCACCCGGAAGAAGGTGCGGGCCGGACCGGCGCCGAGGTCGAGTGAGGCGTCCTCGAGCGTCCAGTCGAACCCGCGCACCCGGGCGCGCACCGTCATCGCGATGAAGCTCACCTCGAACGCGATGTGCGCGATCAGAATCGTGGTGTAACCGGCCGCCCAGCCGAAATCGAGGAACAGCGTCAGCAGCGCCGCACCGATGACCACCTCGGGCGCGGTGAGCGGCAATATCAGGAAGGTGTCCACGGCGCGATGCCCCCGCCAGCGCTGGCGCACCAGCGCGATGGCGACCAGGGTGCCCAGCACCAGCGCGATGGCCGTCGACACCGCGGCCACGTTGAGGCTGAGCAGCAGTGCATCGGTCAGTGCGGGGTACTTGAATGGGTCGGCCCAGTTCTCGAACGTGAACCCCTGCCAGGCGTAGTTGAACTTGCCCAGGGGCTTGTTGAACGAAAACAGGATGATGACGAAGATCGGCAGGAACAGGAAGAGCAGCACCAGCCCCGCCACGAGCCGCAACACGCCGTCGCCCCAGTTGCGGCGTGCCCGCACCTTTTTGGGATGCGGCGGCTGGGTGGCGGCGGTGGCGACAGCCGCGCCGGCCTGAGTCGTCATACCAGGTCCTCCGTGCCGAGGGCCCGGGTGTAGAGCAGCACCCCGCCGAGGATGATCAGCATCAGCACCAGTGACAGTGCGGCCGCGGCAGGGTAGTCCTTGACCACCAGGAACTGTTTCTGGATGACGTTGCCGATCATCGTCGTCTGGGTACTGCCCAGGTAGTCGGCGTTGATGAAATCGCCGACCGACGGGATGAAGACCAGCATGCTGCCTGCCAGCACGCCCGGCATGGCCAACGGCAGGATCACCTTGCGGAAGCTGCGCGTGGCCGAGGAGTACAGGTCTTTCGACGCCTCGAGCAGGCGCGGGTCGATCTTCTCCAGGCTGACGTAGAGCGGCAGGATCATGAAGATGATCCAGTTGTAGGTCAGCCCGCCGATCACCGCCCAACTCGTCGAGAGCAACCGGCCCTCCTCAGGCAGCAGCCCGACGGTGCCGAGCGCACTGACCACCCATCCCTCGTCGGCGAGGATGGTCTTCCATGCCAGCGTGCGGATCAGGAACGTGACGAAGAACGGCAGGATGACCAGGCCGAGGATGAGGTTCTTGAATCTGCCTGCCTTGAAAGCGATCACGTAGGCCAGTGGGAAGGCCATCAGCAGACACAACACCGTGGCCACGAACGCGTACCCGAACGAGCGCAGAATCGGTTCCCGGTACTCGCTGAACGCCTGGGTGTAGTTGCCGAAGTCCCACGCGAAGGTGAGCGTGGGCAGGAACACCGAGCCGCTGGTCTCCGACAACGACGTGCGTGCCAGCGTGAAGAACGGCACCACGAAGAACACGCCGAGGTACACCAGGGCCGGCAGGACCATCAGGTAGGGAGCGATCTTGCTCCGTTGCCGGCTGCTGGCTGCTACGCCTGCCATGAACTCAGCCGCCGGTCACGGCCGCATAAGCGGTGTTGTACTCCTGGGTCTGCTCGTCGGTGAGCGCGGCCCAGCCCTTCGCCTTGTCGAGCACCGACTGTGGCGGGTTGATCAGCGGGTTGTTGGCCGACTCCGGGTCGATCTTCTCCAACTCCTCGGTCATGTCCGACAGCACCGGGATGTACTGGACGAACGACACCAGCTTGGCGTAGTTCGCCCTGTCGTAGACATAGTCGATCCACGCTTCGGCCGCCTTCTGGTTCTGCGTGGTGTACGGGATCACCATGGTGTCGACGAACGTGGTGGCGCCGGTTTCCGGAACCACGAACTGCAGGTCGGGGTTGTCCGCCTGCAACTGCACGATGTCGCCGGAATAGGCCTGCGCGACAGCGACATTGCCGGCCGCCAGATCGTCGGCGTAGTCGTTGCCCGTGAACCGGCGGATCTGGCCACGATCCTTCTGCTCGCGCACCAGGTCGATGGCCTGCTGCACGCTCTCGGTGGTCGGATTCTCGGGGGAGTTGCCCTGGGACAGCATGATCATGCCCAGGCCGTCCTGCGCGTCGGAGAACATGCTCACCCGGCCCTTGAAGGCAGGGTCCCACATGTCGTCGATGGTGGTCAGGTCGCGTCCGGTGGCCGCCCGGTTGTAAGCGATGCCGACCAGACCGGACATGTAGGGCGCGCTGAACTCGCGGCCCGGGTCCACGCTGGCCTCCAGCAGGTCGGTGCGCAGATTCTTGATGTTCGGAACGGCGTCGTGATTGATGTTGTTCAGCCAGCCGAGCTGATGCAGCCGCACCGCCATGAACGTCGTGGGGACCGCCAGGTCGGCGCCGATGTCCTGCTTGCGCGACAACGGCTCCTTGACCTTGGCGAACCACTGCTCGTTGTCGTTGAAGTCCTCTTTGTAGTCGACGGTGATGCCGGAGGCCGTCTGGAAGCCGGCCACGAAACCGTCGGCCATGTACAGCGGCCAGTTCGAGATCCGCAGGGTGCCGCTGGCGGGTCCGCCGGCGTCGGTGGCTGTGGTGGACGTGTCGCTGTCGGAACCGCACGCCGCCAGCAGCGACGAGCCCAACGTCAGTCCCGCAGCGGCCGCGGCGCTGCCGCCCAGGAACCGGCGGCGTGTCGTGCGGCCGGCGGTCAAGCGGGCCAGCAGGCGGGGATCAATTTCACGGGACATGCGAAGGGTGCCTTTCGTCGGCTCAGGGAAGGGATGGGGCGGCCTGATGACGGGATCAGGAGTCGTCGAGCATGTCCTCGAGATCCTCGGTGGTCGGGATGTCGGCGCCGGGCAACACCAGCGAGGCGCCGGGAGCCCACGAGACGTGGACTTCGTCGCCGGGGCGCAGCAGCGGCAGGTCCTGCTCCGGACCGACATGAGCGACGATCGGCGACGAGTCGGGTGCGGCCATCGACAGCCGCACCACCGGACCCTGGAACGTCAGATCGGTCACGGTGGCGCGCACCCCGACGACATCGCCGGTGGGCGGCTCCTGCTCCGCCGGGGTGACACGGATGCGCTCGGGACGCACCATCAGCGTGGCGTTGCCGCCCGGCTCGATCGTGGTCTCGCCGGGCCGGGCCTTCAACCTGGAGCCGAGCACGTCGACTTCGACGAAGTCACGGTTGTGGCGTCCGGTCTGGCGACCTGACCACAGGTTGGCCTGTCCGATGAAGCTGGCCACGAACACCGTGGCGGGGCGGTCGTAGATCTCTGTGGGCGTGCCGATCTGTTCGACGTTGCCAGCGTTCATGACCGCGATGCGGTCACTCATCGTCAGCGCTTCCTCTTGGTCGTGGGTCACGTAGATGAACGTGATGCCGACCTCGCGCTGGATCCGTTTGAGCTCGAACTGCATGACGTGGCGCAGTTTGAGGTCCAGCGCTCCGAGGGGCTCGTCGAGCAGGAGGGCACTGGGGTAGTTGACCAGAGCCCGGGCCAGGGCGACACGCTGCTGCTGGCCGCCGGACAGCTGCGCGGGCTTGCGCTCGGCGAAGTCGGCCAGGCGCACGGTCTCGAGGAGTTCGTCGACTCGCTTGCGGACCGTGTTCTTGTCCTTCTTGGCCGATCGCGGACCGTAGGCCACGTTGTCGCGAACCGTCATGTGGGGGAACAGCGCGTAGTGCTGGAAAACGGTGTTGACGTTGCGCTTGTTGGGCGGCGTCTTGGACACGTCGGTGCCTTCGAGCCGGATGGCCCCCTCGGTGGGCGTCTCGAACCCGGCGATCATCCGCAGCGTGGTGGTCTTGCCGCACCCGGACGGCCCCAGCATCGAGAAGAACTCGCCCTGGGCAATGGTGAAGTCCGCGTCGGCGACGGCGACGTAATCGCCGAAGCGCTTGGTGACATGGTCGATCTCGATGACCGGGCCGCCCTTGTGTTGGGTGGCCTCGGTTTCCGCCATCTGGTCTACAGCGGTTGCGTGTGTGCCGGTCAGGGCCAATCCTCCTCAGGTGCCAGCCGTGAAGCTGTGGGTAAACCTTCGCGGATCGCGCCGACCTTCGCAAGCGATTCCGCAACGAATTTACATTTCCACAATCGAATCCCTTGCTGATTCTGGCTCACGTCGCGGGAATCCGCGCATCGAGGCGCGTGCAGTACTACCGCCGGACCTGGGGTGGGCCGGCATGCGGTCGTCGCGGTCGTCGCCGATCATGATCTTCGCAGCTGACTTCGTCGGGTGAAGCCCGTTTACGGCGATGATCAGGTGGGGTAGGGAGAACAGCATGGCTTCTGTCGATGTCTCGGTGTCCTCCGACCTCAGTCCCGAGCGGGCGTGGGATCTGGCCTCGAACCTGCGTCGGTTCGAGGAGTGGCTGACCATCTTCGGCGGGTGGCGCAGCGAGGTGCCCGACGAGATCGACGTCGGTACAGAGGTGTCCTCTTGCATCAAGGTCAAGGGCTTCCGCAACACGATCCACTGGCGGGTCACCCGCTATGACGAGCCCAAGGAGATCGAGCTGGTCGGCACCGGTTTCGGTGGCGTGCGGATCGGTCTGAGCATGGAGGTACAGCCGAGGACGCAGGACGGGGTGGAAGGCTCCGATTTCCGGGTGCTCGCGGACCTGTCCGGCGGTCTGCTCAGCACGCCGGTCGGCGGGCTGGTCGCCAGGGTCATCAAGGGTGACGTGCGTAAGTCCGTGCAGAATCTGGCCCGACTGCGCTAGTTGGGGTTGTCAGCCCCACTCGTGGTTCATCGCGCGGGATTCGTAGCGCGCCTCCACGGATTCGCGGTGTGGGGGTCGGGGCCGCGAAGCGGCGATGAGCGCGATCGCCAGCACGGCGGTCGCCGAACCGCCCAGGAACGTAGCCACGAAGCTGCTCTCCAGCGGGGTGCCGGCGGCCGTGGTGCGGTTCAGCAGCAGCGCGACGAGTGCCGCCGCGATGGAGCTGCCCACCGTCCGCGCGATCGCGTTCATGCCCGTGGCGACACCGGTCTCTCCGGTCTCGACCTCGCTGACCACCAACGCCGGTAACGCGCCATACCCGAGGCTGATGTAGACGTTGGCCAGCACGCTCGCCACGATCACCTGCCAGGCCGAGGTGTGCGCGAAGGCAATGAGGGCGAAACCCGCGATCCCGACGACGGCGGCGATCATCAGCACCGGCCGGGCGCCGAACCGGTCGATGAACCGGCCGGACACCAACGCGACGACGAACCCCGCCAGCGCCCCGGGAAGCAGATAGACCACGCTGGCCTGCAGCACGGTGGCCCCGAAGCC
Source organism: Mycolicibacterium poriferae (assembly GCF_010728325.1). The sequence goes on along the minus strand of NZ_AP022570.1, from coordinate 3,747,535 downwards.
GTAACCGGCGATCTCCGGATCCATCTGCACGAACTGGGTCAGGCCGAGGAAGGCGAAGTACAGACCCATACCGACGCTGACCGTGGCCAGGTTGGTGAACAGCATGGACCGCCGGGTCAGCATGCGGGTCGACACCAGCGGCCGGGCCACCCGTCGCTCCCAGATCCACCAACAGGCGAGGATCACGACCCCACCGGCGGCGGTGGCGAGGGTGCGAGGGGACGCCCAGCCCCATTCGTTGCCCTGGGTGATCGTCAGCAGTACTGCGGTGAGCCCGGCGGCCAGTCCGAGCGCGCCCAGCCAGTCGATCGAGCCGGTAGCGCTGCGCGGCCGGTTCGGCACCAGCGCGACGACGAGCCCGATCACCAGCACGGTGAACCCCGTCGTCAGCCAGAACACCCGGTGGTAGTCGGCGTTCCCGCTCATCAGCAGGCCCACCACGACCAGGCCGGCGCCACCGCCGAAGCCCAACGTGCCCGACAGGATCGCCAGTGCCGACCCCATCCGTTGGGGTGGAAGTTCCTCGCGCAGGATCGCGATGCTGATCGGGTACAGCGCAAAGGATGCGGCCTGCAGGACCCGCGCTGTGATCAACAGCGCCAACGAGGTGGTCGCCGCCGCCAGCACCGAACCGGCCAGGACCACGATGAGCACGCCGAGCAGCACCCGCTTCTTACGGTGCAGATCGGCCAGGCGTCCGATCAGCGGTGTCATCGCGGCAGCCGCAAGCAGATTGGCTGTCACTGCCCAGCTGACGGCCACGGTCGAGGCGTCGAGTTGCTCGGCGATCACGCCCAGCACCGGGACGACCGCTGTCTGCAGCACCGCGACGGTGAGCACGACGATGCCGAGGCCGATGACCAGCAGGCGCGGCCGTCGAACCGGATCGTCGAGCGCGGCAGCGGATCGGTCCACGCCAATCTCGTGCACGCCCACTCCGATCGTTAGCCCGTCTGTGCTTCCCAGGCGATTATGCGCGGGGTGCCCCAGCCCACGACCGGCGGCCGTCCGCCGGGCGGTGGCCCTCGGGGGCTGTCGCAGAGCCGGTGAGTCATGGCACCGTGATCGGGGTATTGCCCAAGGGCACGGTCCCGTGCCGCCTTGACGAAAGGATCACCGATGCGTCCGTCGACCCTCGCGAAGACTGCCGGGGCTGCGTTCACCGCCGCCGCAGCGGGCGGTCTGGCCACCACCCCTGTCGTCGAGTCGCGCTGGTACCGCCGCCTGAAGAAACCCGGCTTCCAGCCGCCGAGGTGGGCGTTCCCGGTTGCCTGGAACATCCTGTACTCCGACATCGCGGTGGTCTCGGCGTCGACGATCGACACGCTCGATGAGCGTGGTGACACCGAGCAGGCCCGCGCCTACAGTCGTGCGCTGGCGGTGAACCTGGTGCTCAACGCGGGTTGGAGCTGGGTGTTCTTCAACCGCCGCATGCTGGGACCGGCGGCGGCGCTGGCCGGTGTGCTGACGCTCAGCAGCGCTGACCTGGCCCGAAGGGCAGGCCAGGTGAACGCGCCGGCCGGCGCGGCTCTCGCGCCGTACCCGCTGTGGTGCGCGTTCGCCACTGCGTTGTCGACGCGGATCTGGCAGCTCAACCGCTGACGCCCGGCTTCTGTCGCTGCGGGGCTCTCGCCGGGCTCCCGTCGCTGCGGGGCTGTCCCCCGGCTTCTGTGGCCGCGGGGCTCTCGCCGGGCTTCCGTCGCCGAGAGTGAACCCTGTGCGATTTCCCGGCCGGTTTTTCGCACGGGGCTCACAGTCGGTGACGGCGGTACCCCGACGCTGCCCAGTTCGGAGGCACGCGGCATGCTGGGCGACGTGCAGGCAACCACCGACGCGACGCCGGTTCGACGAACGGGCTCCCCGGACGACATCGCCGTGGCAGGCGCGTTCCCGGTCTCCGAGGAGGCCGGCGACATCACCGGGCAGTCCTTCGGCGTCAACGGCGACGGGAACACCTGAATGGTCACCGCCTACTTCACCGCCTCCGGCGGGGGCTACGACCCGACACCGTACGCGCAAAGCCATTGGGGCGACGATCATCTCAACGGGCCGGCCATGGTCGGGCTGGCCGCGCTGGCGTTGGAGAGCGAGTGCGCCACCGACGGCTTCCAGCCCGCCCGGTTGACCGTCGACCTGCAACGCGCCGCCCGCAACGCGCACACCACCGTCGACGTCGAGGTGGTCCGCGACGGCCGGCGGGTGCACAGTGCGCAGTGTGAGGTCAGGCAGGACGACCGTGTGGTGGCGCGCGCCACGCTCGTACAGTTCCGGACCTCTGCGCCGCCGCCGGGGGAGTTGTGGACGTCCGACGACGGCTTCCCCGAGCATCCCACTCCGGACGGAACGCCGCCGCCCTACGTCGGCAGCGACCAGGCCGGCTGGACTCGATCGCCGGCCGGGCACCAGAACGACTCGCGCAAGCGCTTCTTCAATGACTCGATCAGCATCGTTGCCGGACGACAGAACTCGCCGTTCGTGCGTGCGGCCACGGTGGCCGAGTCGACGAGCCTCGTGACCAATCTGGGCACCGCCGGAATCGGATACATCAACGGTGACCTCACCGTGGCCCTCTCGCGCCTGCCGGTCGACGACTGGCTCGGGGTACAGGCCGTCTCGCACCACTCCGCTGCGGGCATCGCCGTCGGGACGGCGACGTTGTTCGATCGCCTGGGCGCGTTCGGCTCGGGGCTGACGACCGCGGTCGCCAACCCGGCCGCGCAGATCGACTTCTCCGCGCGCGACTTCCGGCTGGAGGGCATCAACTACGAGTAACGACGGCGCTCAGCGACGCCAGAAGTCGAAACGGTCTCGGCCGGGCCGGAAACCGGCCGCCTCGACGATGTGCACGGCCACCTCGAACTGGTCTCCGACGCGGTCGGGTCGGTGTGCGTCACTGCCGAACGACACGGCTTTCCCGCCTTCCTGCCACCACCAGCGAATCAGTTCGACCGACGACAGCGGCGACTTGGTGTTGATCTCCAAGGCCCGCTCGGTGGGTGCCAACGCAGCGAACACGGTCCGGTACTGCTCTTCGAAGTCGGCCTCGCGGTACTGTCCGACCCGTTCGACAGGCCAGTAGCGGCGCGGGTAGTCGCAGTGGGCCAGCACGCCGAACACCTGTGACTGTCCGACCAGGTCGACCATGTCGCTCAGATAACGGTCCATCAGCTCGCGAGGATCGTGGCGGTCGAACAGCGCAGAGTTGATCGCTTCGAGCCGGCCGTCGACGGCGATGCCGTGCAAGCTACCCAGCACCCGGTCGAAGACACCGGCGCCCAGCACGCGAGCCACACTGGCCGAGAAGTAGTGCGGCTCACCGGCTTCGATACCTGACCAGATGCGCAAAGTCGGAAACATCTCGCGACAGCGCTCGATGTTCTCGGCATAACCGACGGGATCGAACGGTGCCACCCCCGGCCGGTCACCGACCTCGACGTCGGCCGACCTGCTGTAGCCACGGTCGCCATCGCCCCACTCGGTGAAGTCGACGTGTTCGGTGAACGCCACCGCCGGAATACCGCGCCGGATCGCGGACTCGCATTCGCGCTCCATCGTCGCCGTCTCAGCGGTGTCCCACGACCATCGAGAATGCACGTGGTTGTCGGCAGGAAGCATCGCGTCGATCGTCGCACGCGCGTGGCCGCGCTGCCCGGCCAGCCTCAGCTGCTGTGCCCGGCGGCTTCTGCCTGGATGCGGTCGAACTGGGCGGCCATCGCCTCGGACAATGCGGTGGCGCCGGACAACGGTCGCACCATGACCATGAAGTCGTCGATCAACCCGGCATCGTTGACATGGATGAAGTCGCAGCCGGTGACTTTCTTGCCTGCCACGGTCGCCTCGAAGACGAGAGCATGGTCGCGTCCGCCGCTGTCGGTGATCTCCCGGACATAACGGAAGTCCTCGAACACCCGCATCACACCCCGCAGGATAGCCGCCGTGATCGGTTTCCCCGGATAGGGCTTGAAGGCGACGGGACTGGTGAACACCACGTCATCGGCCAGCAAGGCCGCCATTGCGTCGGTGTCCCGAGCTTCCACGGCTTCACGAAACGACTGCACCACGCACCTCTCGTTCGGTCCGGCCTCGCCAGCAGGGCGTGGTCCGGGTTTGATCTGCACTGATCCGGACTGACGTGACGCAGATTACGCCACGGTTTTCTCAAATCGTAGGCACCGTTTGCGTCGACAGCTGGCTGACGGCATGCACCCTTGTCACCGCCATGCCGGAATGCGACGCCGAATTGCCAGGAGCCCGGCGAAGGCCGGCGGCGTCGCCGTCGTGCCCAACCATGTGCGCCACCGCTCGCCTAACGTGCCGGCCATGGCGAAGATGATGGCGTTGAGCAAGGTCAACGGGCCGCTGGGAGTGTTCGTGTTCCGCGTCGTTCTCGGATTCCTGTTCGCTTCGCACGGAACGGTGAAACTGTTCGGTTGGCCTCCGGATGGGGGCACGGTGGCGGTCGTCGGTATGTGGCCGTCGTGGTGGGCCGGGCTCATCGAATTGGTCGCCGGCCTGCTGGTCATGGCCGGATTGTTCACCCGCGCAGCCGCTTTCCTCGCGTCGGGGACGATGGCGGTGGCCTATTTCTGGCGGCACCAGCCCGATGCGCTGCTGCCGATTCAGAACGGCGGCGAGTCCGCCGCACTGTACTGCTTCGCATTCCTGATGCTGGTGTTCACCGGCGGTGGGGCCTGGGCGGCCGATGATCTGCGTCGGCGCGGGGTGAGCGATCCCACGCCGCACGAGGCGACGACCTGAGCCGGCCGTAATCGATCGTCGGTCGTCGTCAGTCCTGGTCCGAACCGCGCCGCTCGGCGATAACCCCCAGCCGCCAGGTGGTTTCGCGGTTGCGGGGGATCACGGCGGCCAACGCGGCCGCTCGCGGCAGCCAACTCAACGGCGGCGACAGCGGAACCTCGGACATCTCGATACGGCAGCCACCGTCGTCGAGGTCGCTCAACCGCAACGTGATCCTCGCGGCACCCAACGGCCTGCCCTTGGCGATCAGCACCAGCTTGTTCATCGGGACGCATACGTCGACCCTGGTGCTGTCGTTGATGACGAGTGGCCACACGCCCACGGAATGGTGGATGACGCTGCCCGGTTGCGGCCAGTTCGGGTCCACCGCGCGCATCCGGGAGTTGCCCACCACCCACTGCGAGTACGTCCACCCGTCAGCGATGATGTCCCAGACCTGTCGACGGGACGCCGAGGTGTCGCGCCGCACGATCAGGGGATGTCGGCTCTCGTCCGGATCCTCGCTCACCGCAGTGCAATACCCCCGCCACAGGGGGCCAAACCCCGCGGCCGCGCGACCACCCCGCGGTCAGGGCGGCACGAACATGGTGGTTGCATGGTGGGAAGCACCGACAGCCCGCGTTTCGAGGAGAGTTCTGCATGCCCCAGGCCGCCGGGTGGCGCGGTGATCCCCTGTGGCTGGCCGATGTGCTGCGGGCCGAAGGTCTCGACGTGGCAGAGTTCGCGGGCTGGCGCGGGCGGGGCCACGGCGACTTCCACGACATCCGCGGGGTCATGGTGCACCACACCGGATCGGATTTCGCGACCGCCGCCTCGATCGCCTACGGGCGCCCGGAGCTGCCGGGCCCGCTGTCACAGGTGCACATCGGCCGTGCCGGCACGGTGACTGTCGTGGCGGCGGGCGTGGCCTGGCATGCCGGGGTCGGCGTGTATCCGTGGTTGCCGGTCAACATGGGCAACTGGCACACCATCGGGATCGAATGTGCGAACTCGGGGACGGCGCCGTGGGCGCCGCACCGCCAGAACTGGCCTGACGCTCAGTACTTTGCGCTGGTGAACAGCTGTGCGGCGATCAGCCGGCGCCTCGGGTTGCCAGCCGCCCGGACAATCGGCCACAAGGAGTATGCCGGTCGAGCCCAGGGCAAGTGGGATCCCGGAGCCATCGACATGGACCGGCTTCGACTCGACGTTGCGCGCCAGATCGGTGCCCCGGCCCGCGCGACGTCCCCGCGGCCGGCGGTACCGGTCGGCAGGTACGCCGACGTGCTGCTCTACCGCGGCACCCGCGGTCGGCAGGTGGCCGAACTGCAGCGCCGCCTGAAGTTCGCCTATGCGTCCTATGCCGGGGGGTTGGAGATCAGCGGTGAGTTCGACGTCGCAACCGAGGAAGCGGTACGTGAATTCCAGCGGCGGACACCGGGTTTACACGTCGATGGCATAGTCGGGCCGGCCACGGCGGCCGCGCTCGAACTACGTCTGATCGACGTCGACCTGTGATCAGTCCCCAGCTCGGGTCACCGTGACGGGGATGCCGTTGAGCGCGCCGTTGCCCGACGGTTCGTCGAGGAAATCCGGCGGCGACAGGATGTTGGTGTTCACCCCGGGGGAGCCGTTGGCAACGGTCAGTCGGGTGCCCTGCTTGCCGTGTCCCCATCCGTGGGGCATCGACACCACCCCCGGCTTGATCGCCTCGGTCACCTCGAGGGGAACGTCGATGCGTCCGCCCGCCGAGGTCACCGCCACCAGGTCACCGTCGTGCAATCCGAGTCGGGCGGCGTCGTCGCGGTGCATCAGCAGTGTGCAGCGGTCCCTGCCTTTCATCAGCGCGCCGACGTTGTGCAGCCATGAGTTGTTCGACCGTAGATGTCGCCGGCTGACCAGTACGAGGTCATCGGGCTGGCGACGGAGCCGGCGGGCCAGCCTGGGCAGGTCGTCGAGCAGATAGGCTGGGGCCAGCCGGATCTTGGCGTCCGACGTGCCGAGCACCTCCGGTATCCGGGGAACCATCGGGCCGAAGTTGACGCCGTCGGGTGCCGCCTTGAGGCTGTCCAGCGTCAGGCCGTCGGGGTCGCGGCCGTACCGGTCGCCGAAGGGTCCGGTGCGCAGCGTCAGGTCGAGGATGCGCTCGGGTCCGCCATGGTCGTAATGGGCCCGCACCTCGGCTCCGTCGAGACCCTGGGTGAAACACAGGTAGTCGAAGAACCCGTCGTCGACGGCGGCCACGTCGACATCTTCGGCGGGGGTGCCGGTGCACAGCCCGGTCAACCGGATCAGGATCTCCCACTCGTCGGGGGTATCCTGGTCCGGTCTGGCGAAGACCGGCGCCGAGTAGTTCGCCACGCTGTTGATGGCGAAGTTGAGGATCAGGTCGTCGTGGTGGGGCTGCTCCAGCGGAGACGCGCCGGGCAGGATGACGTCGGCATGCCGCGTCGTCTCGTTGAGCCACAGGTCGATCGCGATCATCGCGTCCAGCCCGGGAAGTGCCTCGTCGAGTTTGTGTCCGGCGGGCGTGGACAGCACGGGGTTGCCCGCTACCGTGATCAACGCTCGGATCTGACCGTCGCCGGGGGTGGCGATCTCCTCGGCCAGGCAGGACACCGGAACCTGGCCCAACACCTCCTTCGCTCCGCGCACCCGGGTGCGGAACCGCCCGAAATCGGCTGCGCCGTCCTCCAATCCGGGGATCGGCTGGACTGTCACCGACCAGGCTGCCGGGGTCGGGAACATGGCGCCGCCGGCGACGTCGAAGTGCCCGGTCAGGATGTTGACGACGTCGACGAGCCAGCTGGCGAGGCTGCCGAACTCCTGGTTACACGTTCCGATGCGCCCGTAGACGACCGCGCGGGGCGTACCGGCGAGTTGGCGCGCCAGCTGACGAATCCGGTCGGCGGCGACGCCCGTGACGGCGCTGACGCGCTCCGGCGGCCAGTCGGCCACGGCAGTACGGAGCGTCTCGAGTCCATCGAGGTGGGGTTCCAGCGTGCCGAGGTCGACCAGGTCTTCGGCGAACAGGGTGTGGCACACGGCCAGCAGCAGCGCGGCGTCGGTGCCCGGGTTGATCGGCAGCCATTCGTCGGCGCGCTCGGCGGTGCGGGTTCTCACCGGGTCCACGACGATCACGGTGCCGCGCTCGCTGATCGAACGGATCAGGCCCATCACGTCGGGGGCGGCGAGCAGCGAGCCCTGTGATGCAGCCGGATTGGCCCCCATCACGACGAGCAGATCGGTGCGTTCCAGGTCGGGTACCGGGAAGCTCCACCAGCCGCCGTACATCAGATGGGAGGTCAGGTTCTTCGGCCACTGGTCGACGGTGCCGGGAGAGTAGGTGAGGGGCATGCCGGACATGCCGAGAAGGACTGCGCTGTAACGCGCCAGCGAGAACGAATGCGCCAGCGGATTGCCGGTGTACGCGGTGACGGCACCGATGCCGTACCGGTCGATCACGGGGGCGAGCAGTTCGGTGCAGCGCCGGAACGCGGTGTCCCAGTCGACCTCGTGCCACTGCCCGTCGACCTTGATCATCGGGCGCCGGATCCGGTCCGGATCCTCATGCACTGCCCCCAGCGAGGCGCCCTTGGGGCAGATGTGACCCCGGCTCCAGACGTCGTCGCGGTTGGGTCGGATGGCGGCCACCTGACCGTCTTCGACATGGACCTCAAGCCCACACATCGCCTCACACAGTGGGCAGGTGTAGAGGTGGAGGCCGTCCTCGCCGACTCCCGCGAGCTCGTGAACATCATGGCCCATCGCCGGGTGCCTCGATTCAGACTGCTGTGACAAGCTGTAACGACAAAAGGTTGTGACACACTGTAACGATTCCGCGGCCGCCGAGGGGGTGAATTCCGTGCGAAACGTCCCCGCTGCGCGGCGACCCCATCGAGGCTCACGCCGCGACCCCGACATCGACGCCGCCGTCCTCGACGCGACCCGGCGCCTCCTGGTGACGCGCGGGTACGCCGCCACGTCGATCGACCTGATCGCCATCACCGCGAAGGTGAGCAGGCCGGCGATCTACCGGCGCTGGCGCACCAAGGCACATCTCGTGCACGAGGCGGCTTTTCCCGATCTGGGTCCCGACCCGGCGGATGACGACGTCGCCGGTGAGATCGCCCGGCTGTGCCGCGGGGCGTTGGCGATGTACGCCGATCCCGTGGTGCGCGAAGCGGTTCCGGGTCTGCTCCACGATCTGAGCGCCGAACCGGCGATGCGGCGCCTGATCCACGACCGGCTGGAAGCGGCAGCGAGACGGCAACTGGCGGCGCAGTTGGCCGACGGCGTCGGTGAGGGCGCCGTCCGCCCGAGCGTCGACGCCGACACGGTGATGGACGCGATCGCGGGCGCCGCCTGGTACGCGGTGTGTGTGCGCAACGTGACCGACCTCGACTCCGCCGCTACGTCGTTGGCGGACCTGGTCTCAGCCGGAGTGCTGTCCCGCTGAGAGTCAGAGCCGGCCGACGCGCTCGAGTCCGGCCACCGTGTCGGCGATGGTTTCGGCGGGATCGCGCTGGACGATGCCGAGTTCTTCCTCGCTGGGCCGGTCGTCGGAGGTGGGCATCTGGGTGTAGTACTGCATCGCCGCGGAGTTGATGGGGGTTTCGACCGGCAGATACGGGCCGACGACGTCGAGGAGCCGGCCGGCGCTGCGTAACGCGACGTCGGGCACCGGGAAGACCGCCAGTGACTTGCCCGCCGCGGCGCCGATCATCGATGCGAGCCGGTCCACGCTGACCCGCCGGCCGCCGGCCATGTAGCGGCGGGGGCCGTGGCCGGGTTCGAGCAGCGCGACGTGCAGCGCCGCCAGGTCGCGCACGTCGATGACGATCCACGCGGCGCCCCGGCCGGGGACCCCGTGCATCTTCACCGCCGCCTCGACCCCCTCGGCCGCCTCGCCGAACTGGTCACCCGCCGGCGGGCCGAGCACCATGCCGGGGTAGGTGATGGCCACCGGTGCTCCGCCGTCCTGCAGGCCGCGCGCATACGCCTCCACTGCTGCCTTCGACCGGCCGTAGCCGTCGCTGCCGCCGACCACGGGCAGATCGGCATGCAGCACGTCCAACCCGGGTCGGAACAGTGCCGTGAAGCTGGACACGTGGACGATCGGGTCGATGCCTGCCGCTGCGGCGCCGCCGAGGATGTTGCGGGCGCCCTCGAGGTTGGTGTGCAACATTTCGTCGGCGCGGTTGGGATCGGTGGAAACCATTGCCGCGCAGTGGATCACGGCGTCGCATCCATCCAGTGCCTGCGCGGTGGTCGAGCCGTCGGCGATGTCACCGATCACGTGGTCGGTGATGTCGACCCCGATCTGCTCGGCGCTGGTGCTCAGCCGACCCACGTTGCGCACCAGGAACCGCACCTCATGGCCCGCGTCCTGTGCGGCTTTCGCGGTCCACGCGCCGACGAAGCCGGTGCCGCCGGTGATCAGTACCTTCATCTGCCCTCCACGTCTCGCCGGTCGGAAACTACCCGATCGCCGGCGATCCGAATCCCGCACCGTCAGTGCTCGACGGCCTACAGTGTCGCCATGGGGGAGCGAGCCGGTGTGCCGACCGGATACGACCGACCGCGGGTTGATCCGGGAGCACTGGCTCTGGCGACGGTCGCGGGCGCCGTCGCGTTCATCCTCGGGCCCGGTGAGTGGGATCTGCTCGCTGTCGTGGTCGGGTTGATGCTGCTGTTCATTCTGTTGGCGCACCATCTCGCCGCGCCGACCGAGCGGACGCCGCGCGCGTACCTGCTGCGCGCGGCCTTCGGCGCCACCACCGGGCTGGCATTCTGTATCGCCGTGGCGCCGGCCATCCAGTACCTGATCGTCACACCGTTCTTCCACGCCGAGAGCGACGAGGGATTCTCCGAGGACGCCTGGCACACCACGCTGGTGCTGTCGGTGCTGTGGTTCGTGTGTGCCGGCGTGCTGGCCACGCTGGAGCCTCGCATCGCGCGATGGCTGGACCGTCCGCGACCGAAGAGGCTGCCTCCCGACCACTGACCGGTCACGCTTGACGGCCGTCAACTTTTTCGTGCGATCCGCCGGTCGCGGCGTCGCGGCTGCTATACGTTGGCGCGGTGTCGTCGTCGCTGCGCCCCCCTCTGATCGAACGTCCCACCGACCTCACCGCCGACCGGCTGACCGACATCCTCGGCGGGGCCGCGGTGCGCGACTTCACCGTCGAGCGGATCGGCACCGGGCAGATGAGCGAGTGTTACCGCGTCGCCCTGACCTACGCCGAGGAGAAGGCCGGGCCGGCCTCGGTCGTGCTCAAGGTCGCCGCAGCCGACCCCAGCAGCCGTCAGACGGGTCTGGCGATGGGCCTCTACGAACGGGAAGTCGAGTTCTACACCTCCACCGCCCCGGGCCTGGATGGACCGATCGCGCCGTGCTACCACGCGGCCTACGACCCCGCGACCGGCGCCTTCGACCTGGTGCTCGGTGACGCCGCGCCGGCGGTCGTCGGCGACGAGATCAGCGGCGCCACCGCAGAACAGGCGCGACTGGCGCTGAGCCAGCTCGCGCTCGTCCACGGTCCGCTACTCGACGACCAGACGCTGGCCGCCAACGACCGCGTGAATCGGGAGTCGCCGGTCAACCAGGCGCTGATCGCCGCGCTGTACGCCGGATTCATCGAGCGTTATCGCGACCAGATCGCCGAGCAGCACCGGGAAGTCTGCGAACGGCTGGTCCAGACCTTCGACGCCTACCTGGCCGCCGAAGCCGAGCGGAACGGCCCACGCGGCCTGATCCACGGCGACTACCGGCTCGACAACATGCTGTTCGGCCAGCCCGGTGCCGACCGGCCGCTGACCGTCGTGGACTGGCAGACCGTCACCTGGGGTCCGGCGTTCACCGACGTCGCCTACTTCCTCGGCTGCGCACTGCCGATCGAGCGACGCCGTGAGCACTACGACACGTTGCTGGCCGCCTACACCGAGGCGCTCGGACCCGCGGCCGGCGTGACTGTCGACGACGTCCGCGAAGGCGTGCGCCGCCAGAGCTTCTTCGGCGTCCTGATGTCGATCGTGTCGCCGATGCTCGTCGAGCGCACCGAGCGCGGCGACCAGATGTTCATGGCGATGATCGCGCGTCACTGCCAGCACGTTCTCGACACCGACGCGCTGGCGATCCTGCCTCCACCGACGCGACCGGAGCCGTTGCGGCCTGGCGCCGAGGACGAGGACAGCCACCCGCCGGGCGACGAACCGCTGTGGAGCGAAAGCTGGTACTTCGACTTTGCCGATCTCCGCAAGGACGTGGGCGGATGGATCCGCCTCGGGCTGATCCCGAACCAGGGACATGCGTGGATCAACGCGCTGCTGTGCGGTCCCGGCATGCCGACCGTCGCGGTGCTCGACTTCGAGGTCGCCCTGCCCGACGACCACACCCGGGTGCGCACCCACGACGCCGAGGTCCGCATGGAGGTTGTCGAGCCGCTGCGCACCTTCCTGGTCACCGTCCGCGCGCAGGGGCAGGCCTATGACGACCCGGCGGCGTTGCTGCGGGGGGAGGCAGGCCGGCCGGTCGCCGTCGATTTCGACCTCACCTGGAGCACCGACGGCGTCCCCTACCAGTACCGGGTGTCGCCCCGGTACGAGATTCCCTGTCGAGTCACGGGTTCGGTCACCGCCGACGGACGCACAATCGAGCTGGCACAGGTACAGGGCCAACGCGACCATTCGTGGGCCCCGCGGGACTGGTGGGCGATGGACTGGGTGTGGAGCGCGCTGCACCTCGACGACGGCACTCATCTGCACGGCGTCGACATCCACATCCCCGGAATGCCGCCGCTGGCGGTGGGCTACCTGCAGCAACCCGGACAGCCACTGGTCGAACTCGAGCAGATCGCCACCAACGCGACGTTCGCACCCGATGGGCTGCCGCTGACCGCGCAACTCGGCTTCGGCGACCTCGCCGTGGACATCACGCTGCGAGGCCACGCCCCGGTGCTGCTGAGCTCACCCGACGGCCGCCTGAGCCGCTTTTCGCGGGCGTGGGGCACCGTCGAGACTCCCGACGGCCGCACCGGTGTGGGCTGGATCGAGTGGAACCAGAACCAGTCGTGAGTCGCGCGTGATCAGCCCGCAGACACGCTGAAGGGTCGGCGGGCGAGCACCCGCGGCCGACGCGCTGGGCGAGTGGAGGTCGGCAGAGGCCGAGCGAGTTTGTCACGATACTGGCAGGACTCCATCAGCACACCGGTGTCGCCGGCGGGTTCGGCGACCATGACGCCCCACCGGGCAGGGGGATTGCGCGTGACTGTTGTCGCCATCTATCTCGTCATCACCTTCGGGCTCGGCGGGCTCGCCCTGGCGGTTCGGCTGCCTCCGTTGGTGGGATTCCTGGCGGCGGGCTTCGTCATCAACGCCCTCGACGTCGCCGAGGTGCCGCAACTGGACGTGCTGGCCGACCTGGGCGTCACGCTGTTGCTGTTCGCCATCGGGCTCAAGCTCGACGTCCGGATATTGTTGCGCCGCGAGGTGTGGTTGACCACCTCGGTGCACATGCTGATCAGCGTCGTGCTCGGTGGCGCCGCGCTGTGGCTGGCGGCCGTGGCGGGCGTGGCGATGCTGGTCGGACAGAGCATGCAGACCATCGCGTTGCTGGCGTTCGCGTTGTCCTTCTCCAGCACCGTGTTCGTGGTCAAGGTTCTCGAGGAGCGCGGTGAGTCGCACGCCCTCTATGGCCGTGTCGCCATCGGCATACTCGTCATGCAGGACATCATCGCCGTGGTGTTCCTGACCGCGACCAGCGGGCATCTGCCCAGCCCGTGGGCGTTGGCGCTGGTGGGCCTGTGGCCGCTGACCCGCATTTTGCGCAAGGTCTGGAGCCGCCTGGGTCACGGTGAGATGCAGTCACTGTTCGGCATCGTCATGGCGCTGGTGCCCGGTTACGCGTTGTTCACCGCGGTCGGGCTCAAGGGTGACCTGGGCGCGCTCATCATGGGGGTGCTGCTCGCGTCCCATCCTGCGTCCTCGGAGCTGGCCCGCTCACTGTTCCACATCAAGGAACTGCTGCTGGTCGGTTTCTTCGTCTCGATCGGGCTGACCGGACTGCCGGACCTGCCCACCATCGCCGTCGCGGTGCTGATGGTGCTGTTGCTGCCGTTCAAGGCGGGCTGGTACATCACGCTGCTGACCATGATGAAGCTGCGCCACCGGACCGCGATCCTGGCCGGATTGAGCCTGATGAACTACTCGGAATTCGGGCTGATCGTCGTGTCGGTGGGCGTATCGGTCGGGTTGCTGGCCGAAGCCTGGCTGGTGGAGATGTCCATCGCGGTGGCGCTGAGTTTCGTGGTTTCGGCGTTGGTCAACGGCCGCGGGCACCTGATGGTCGAGAAGATCGCCGCACGGTTGCCGGCCCAGGACGAAGACACCCTGCACCCCGAGGAACGCTCCGGTGACGCCGGTGACGCCGAGGTCGTCGTCATCGGCATGGGCCGGGTGGGGTATGCCGCCTATCAGCGCCTGACGGAGCATTACGGGCTGCGGGTCGTCGGGGTGGACTATGACGGGCCGCGGATCGGTCGCCTCGACGAGCAGGGCCTGCGGGTCATCGAGGGTGACGCCACCGATCTGCATTTCTGGATGCAACTCCAGCGGTCCGACTCGGTGCGGATGGCCGTGCTCGCGATGCCGCGCCACGGTGCCAACGTCACCGCCCTGGAGTGTCTGCGGGAATCGGGTTTCGGTGGAACGGTGGCCGCGGTCGCCCGTTACGACGACGAAGTGGCGTGGGCCAAGGAGCACGGTGTCGACATCGCGTTCAACGTCTACGCCGGTGCCGGGCTGGAGCTGGCCGACCAGGTGGCCGGCGGTGAGCGCGAACGTCAATCAGGCGACGGCCGTCCCGATGAAGTACGACCCGAGTAAGGCGGCGCCGAGCAGCAGGACCCAGGCATCGGTGAGTCGCCGAAGCCACGCCGGCGCGTGACGGACTTCCATGAACTCTCGGAAGATGATCCGCACCTTCACCAGAGCGATCAGGATGGCGGTGACGGTGACGACTGTGCTGGCGCGCAGCGTGCCCGACTCGTCTACCGCGTGATCCATCCAGACATACACCAGCGTCATCGCGGCCAGGACGGCCCAGACGATCAGTAGCCTTCTGGAGTTCGTGCTCGTCATGGCTTCCCTTCAAGGCCCGATCGATCTGACGGCTCGGTTCATCTCACGACCCCCGGTCGACTCACGGCTCGGTTCATCTCACGGCTCGGTTCATCTCACGACGTAGAGCAGCGCGAAGATCAGGACCCAGAGGAAATCGACGGTGTGCCAATAGGTCGCCCCTGTCTCGACCAACTGCTGGGAGCGCCGCGCCGGGCTCCACAGCTGGTAGACGACGACGCCGAGCACGACGAAGCCGATCAGCAGATGGATGAAGTGGATCGCGGTGAGAAAGTAGTAGTGCTGGAAGAACTCGTTGGTGGTGAACGTGTTGCCCATGCGGATCTCGGCGACCCACTCGGTCACCTTGGTTGCCGCGAACACCACGCCGCAGCCGATGGCCAGGAAGACGTTTCTCAGGGCTGACCGACAGGCCCCCGCCCGGGAGGCCTGCACACACCGGGCGATCGCCCAGGAACCCAGCAGCAGCGCGATCGTGTTGAACACGCCGAAGCGCAGGTCGAGATCGCCCTGCGCCTGCAGGAAAAGCTCCTCGTTCTGGGTGCGCGTCACCAGATAGACCGAGAAGTAGCCGGTGAACAGCAGCGTCTCGAACAGCACGAACATCCACATGTCGGGCTGACCGGGCACGAATTCGCGTCTGCTGCGCTCCAGCGGCTCGATACTTGTGCTCATCGAGCTGCCTCGACCGGATCGCGATGACCGACGGCGCCTTCGGGGCCGGGGTCCGGCAGCGGTCCCGTGCCGAAATCCTCCCGCTCGATCATCCCGCGCAGCAACACGATGAACACGCAGGTGTAGAACGCGAACACGAAAACGTTGATCCACCAGGCGATCGCGCCGTGCCAGGCCAGCGCGCCCCGCTGGAACATCCACGCGGGCGCGACCACGACCTCGGTGAGGGCGTTGCACAGGTTCAGGTATCCGAACCACTTGGGGAAGACGCCGTTGCGGTCCAGCAGGATTGCGACCATCCACACCAGGGAGCCGATCAGGAACACGCCCATGGTTCCGCTGAAGGACAAAAAGGCGAAATCGTACAGCCACATGACGACTTCAGGATCGCGGTCGGGGCGCAGTGCCCCGACCGTCATCGCGATGGCCATCACCAACATCCCGGGAACCGCGGCGAGCGCGTACATGATCATGTACGAGTAGGCGAAAACCGGGCTGACCGACATGCGCCGCATCGAGTAGGCCAGCAGCGCGTTCATCGGTCCGCACATGCCCGCCACGAGGAACACGGCACCGAACCCGGCGAGCAGCCCCAGCTGGTGATCGGTGAACCAGGCGACCACCGTCGGGGTGCCCCAGCCGGGGCTCGGCGGTGGCTGCACGCGGGTGACGATGACGAACAACAAGCCGTACAGGTTGTAGAAGACGACCATCACGTACCAGGAGAACCACAACTCCCGTTTGGGACTGCGAGTCAGGTTCCAGCGGACGCGCGCCAGCCGGGTGCTCACACCGACACCTGCTCGGCACTGCGTCGCTGACGCATGATCGTCTGTCCGAGAACGACTCCCATCACGATGATCCACGTCGCGATGGCGATGTTCTTGAGCCAGAAGCTCAGCAGCCCGTCCCAGGCGAAGGGCCCGTCGAGCGCCAGCGCCGTGAACGCCGCAGGCATCAGGGCGACCGCGGTCGCCACGTTGAAGTGGGCCACCCAGGGCCGAAAGACCGGGGTATCGTTGCGATCCCAGTAGATCGCCAGCGCCAGCAGCAGACACTGTGCGATGAGATAGGACACCATGACCGAGAACGTGATCCAGGCCAGATCGTTGAACAGCATGGTGAGATCCGGAGCGCGGTCAGGACGGAATGCGCCGAGAAGCCAGAACATGTTGGCGATCAGGAACAGTGCGGGAGGCCCGCCCGCGCAGGCGATCAGGCTGTAGGACAGGATCGGCGTGCGATGGGCCATCCGGCGCACCTGCAGGGCCAGCAGCACCACCACAGGCACCAGACCGACACCGAACCAGTTGAACAGGATCATGCTGTAGCGGATCCGCGCAGCTTCGTCACGGTAGAAGCCCGCGACCTCCTCGGCGGACATGGTCGGAGACATCGGATGCAGGAAGCCGGGAAACAGAAAGAACGCACTGATCCAGATGAGCGCCACCGCCGGCAGTGTCCAGAAGAGGATGAGCTCACCGTCCGTGCGTCGCATCATGAACCTCACTCGTGGTTGCCGATCGGCTACTCGGCACGGTAGCCGATCGGCAACCACCCGGTCAATCGTTCGTTATCCTGACGCTGTGACGTCCCCGCACGAAGTCCGCAGCTTTCGCGCGATCCGGCGCACCGCGGCGCAGACACGGGTACTGGACGCGGCTTTGGTTCTCATCGCCGAGCACGGCGTCAGCGGGACCTCGCTGCAGATGATCGCGGACGCGATGGGAGTCACGAAGGCCGCGGTCTACCGGCAGTTCCGGACCAAAGAGGAAATCGTCATCGCGATCACGGAACGCGAGATGGCCGCGCTCGAGGATGCCCTCGACGACGCTGAAGCCGGCGGTCCCCGTGCGCGCGAAGTCCTGCTCGACCGGATGGTCGATCAGGCCATCGACCGGCGCGGGGTGGTCAGCGCACTGAACTTCGATCCGGTGATCATCAGGCTGCAAGGGGAGTACGAGCCGTTCCAGCGGTTCGTCGAGCGTCTGTATGCAACGCTGCTGGGCACCGAGGCGGGGGTCGAGGCGCGACTGCACGCCGCGATCCTGTCCAGCGCGATCAGCGTGTGCGTGATGCACCCGCTGGTGGCCGACGTCGACGGGGACACGTTGCGTGTCCACCTGAAGAGTCTGACGCGCCGGATGCTGGGCCTTTCGGAGTGACGGGCCTTCGGTGACGATCGCGGCGTGCCATGACGCCGGGCCGATCGCGGCGTGCCATGACGCCGGGTCGATCGAGGCGTGTCACGACGCCGTGGGGTCGAGGCGTGTCACCACGCCGTGGTCGCCGTCCACGCGCACCCGATCGCCGGTCTGGAGCACCTGCGTACCGACCAGGGTGTTGACCACACAAGGCAGGCCGTATTCGCGGGCCACCACCGCGCCGTGCGACACCGAGCTTCCGATGTCGGTGACCAGAGCGGCGATGACCGTGAAGTACGGCGTCCAGCCCACGTCGGTGACCGGTGCCACCAGGATCTCACCGCGCTGGACGGCGCGGGCCTCGTGGATCGACTTCGCCACGCGCACAGGGCCTTCGACGACGCCCCGGCTGGCCGGCCGGCCGACGATCTCGCCGTCTGCGGCAGCGCACGGCCGCCGCAGGACCCGCGGCGTGGGCCGGCCCACCGATACGTCCTCGAACTCCAGCGCATCCTGATACGCCAGTGCCTCCCGCCGCTGCAGTGCGCGCTCGACGAGGTCGGTGAGGTCGTCGGAGTCGACGACGCGAGTCAGCTCGGTGCGGTCGAAGAAGAAGACCAGGTCCGCGTCGGGAAGCCGCCCCGCACCGGCGAGCAACTCGCCGAGGTGGCGGTAGCCGCGCTTGAGTGCGTGCGCCATCAACGCCATCTTGGATTTCGTGTGCTCGCGACCACGCGCGCCGCCCTGTGCCAGCCGGGCAAGCAGCCGGACGGACGACGATGCGGGGGCAAGCGACTCGCGGGATACCGGACCACGGTCGGCGGGGTCGAGCGCGGCCTGGAGCATGGCCTGCATCATCGTCCCCAGGCCGTTCGGGTCGTCGGCCCAGGAGGGATCGCGCATACACAGTTCGCGGTAGCCGCGGTGACCGTGGCGGTTCAGGAACCGGCGGAGCGCGGCGCCGCTGGGACTGTCTGCGGCGCGAAGCGTTGTGACGGCGACCTCCGGTGCCGCGGCGAGAAAGACCCCGGCGAGCGCGTTGTCTGCGGCCACCGTGCGTACCACTGCGTCGAGTTCCTCGAGCATGACCGCACTTTCGACGTCGGCGGCGCCGGCCATGACGCGCATCGCGTCGGCCCGGCCGTCCTCCTCGCTGCGCCCGTCCTTGACCGCCTTTGCGATCAGGCGGCTTTCGAGGACGTTGGCCGCGACCGCGGCGCGTGACGACGACCGCACGTGGGTCAGTGTGACGTCGCAGTACAGGTCGACCCCGGTCTCCAGCTGGCGTAGCACGACGCGGGGGTCACGGCTGGTCGGTATCCGGAATCCGGAGATCTGGCGGTCGAGCCGACGGATCGCCGGCCCTGCCGACAGCGCATGGGAGGTGAGCCTGACCGTGTTACCGAGTTTGCGTCGGAACGGCTGCGGCGGTTTGGGTTCCAGTTCATCGATCACCCGGCCGCAGATGGACATGGAGAACTGCTCCAGGGAGTTACCCAGAATTCCGGAACTCAGCGCCGTGCCCTCGGTCATGTTCAAGAACATGTGTCCGTAGAAGTAGCCCACCTGCAGCCACGGCGACTCGTAGCGCGGCTGTGCCCTGGCCACCACCTGCGTCATCTGCATGGCGTAATCGATGGCGAAGCCCGACACCGACGCCGTCAACGGACAGAAGGCGCCCGGCATCATCTCGCCGATGTTGCAGCGGGTGTAGACGTGGGTGGCCCCAGCCACCGGGGAGTCCATCTCGTTGAGGTCCCCGGGCAGCGTCGTGATCGGGCGTGCCTGCAACCACCACAGACGCCCGGACCGGTCGATCGCCCATTCCAGATCCAGTGGTCGGCCCCAGTGCTGCGCGGCCCGCAGCGCTCCCGCCCGGATGTCGTCGACGTCCCGGGCGGTCAGGACGGCCGACCCGGTCACTTCGTGGACGGCGGTGCTGCCATCGGAGTGCAACACGACATGCTCGGGGGAGGCTGACCCGTCGACGAGGGCCTCGCCGAGGCCGGCGACGGCGTCGATGACCATCAGGTCGCGTCGGCCGGAGGCTGGGTCGGCGGTGAACACCACGCCGGCCGCGCGCGCGTCGACCATCTGCTGCACGACGACGTTCATGGTGGTGGTGCAATGCCCGCTGTAGGCCGAGGCACGTTGCGAATCCACCGATTCGGCGCACCTGCGGACGGCCGCGGCGAACGCGTCGACAGAGTCGACGCCCAGCACGGTGTCGTACTGGCCGGCGAAGGACTGATCCACGCCGTCCTCGCCGACTGCGGAGGACCGGACGGCGACCGGGATCGTCCCGGCTGCGGCCATCCTGTCGAAACGTCTCCTGGCGACCTCGGCGGCGTTCGGTGCGGAGGCCTCGGCGAGGACGAACCCCGGTGGTACTGCGAGGCCGAGGCGACGCAGCTCGGCGAGGCCGGCGGCCTTCCCGCCGAAGCGGGCATCGGTGATGTCGTCGAATTCGACGGTCTCGGCTGTCATGTCGTCAGGCCAGTGCATCCACGATCTCGGCCAGCGCGTCGACCGCGATGGGCCCCGGCTGGTACAGACAGATCCGGTCGGACACCCCCTCGACGCGGTCGCGGATGTGTGCGGCCACCTCGGCCGGGGTGCCGCACGCGGCGATCGTGTGAAGCATCTCGTCGTCGATCAGCGTGGCCATCTCCTGCCACCGGCCCTGCTTGGACATCGCGTTCAACTCCGGTTGCAGATCGCCCCACCCATGGGCGTCGAGCACCGGTCGGTAGGCGGGGGTGGATCCGTAGAACGCCAACAACATTCGCGTCGAGGTGTGGTCGCGTTCGTCGGAACCCACCGACACGATGATCTCGGGCACCACGGCGAAGTCGTCGTCGCTGCGGCCTGCTGCGGCCAGGCCCTCGCGTACGGCGGGCATCGTCGTCTCGTGCAGGAACCGCTTCGAGCCGAACGGCATCACCAACAGGCCGTCGGCCACCTCCGCGGTGGCGCGGGTCAGCCGCGGACCGAGCGCACCGAGGAAGATCGGCGGCGGACCGAACGGATTGGGCCCGGGAACGAAGGTCGGCGTCATCAACGTATGGCGGTAGAACTCACCGCGGAAATCGAGCCGCTCGCCGGTGTTCCAGGTGGCGAAGATCGCCCGCAACGCCCCGACCAGCTCCTTCATCCGTGCGACGGGCCGGTCGAACTCGGCCCCATAGCGCTTCTCGATCTGCGTGCGGATCTGGGTGCCCAGCCCGAGGATGAATCTGCCCTCGCTGAGCAGTTGCAGATCGTTGGCCTGGTGAGCGAGCTGAATGGGGTTGCGGGGGAGCGCAATCGCTACATTGGACATCACATCCAGGCCAGGCACCGTCGACGCGAGCGCCAATGGGGTGAACACGTCGTGAGGACCCTCGAAGGTGAACACGCCCGATGCGCCCGCCTCCTGCAGCAGGGTTGCTCTTTGTACGGCATCGGTGGGACCGAACAGCGCTGTCATGATCTTCACGTTGGTACCTATCCCGCGACGTCGGTCCAGTCGGAGAAGCCCGACGGGTGGTGCGGGCCGATCACCCCGTGTTCGAACAGCCCGGCTCCCCGGGCGGTACGCCCATCGGCTTCGGTGCACACCGCCGAGGCCACGTGGTCGATCAGGCTGAACGGCGCCCGGGCCATCACCGCCGGATCGGTCAGGTCGAAGCTGACCCGCTCGGTGAACGGTCCGTCTTTCCAGGTTCCGTGCCCCCAGGAGGTGTCGCCGCCGTATCCGGAACCGAAAGCGATGGGTGCGAACAACTTCGACTCGACATCCAGGTGTATGCGGTCTCCGGCCCGATTCATGAATTCGACGTGCGCCCCGTGGGGAATCCGTGTGCCCGGGGTGTAGTGGATGGTGGCGCGCACGCCGTCGAGTTGTTCGACGGTTCCGTCGCGCCAGCGGCGGGTGCAGTCGTAGAGGCTGCGGTGGCCGTCCGGGTCCTCCCGCAGGATCAGGAACAGTTGGTAGTCGTCGAACGCCAGCGGCAGATACAGCCACCACATCCCGCGGAATGCCGCGTCGGGGCGACCGGCGGGCTCCGGCTCACCGACCGGTCGGATACCCCAGGACCGGTCCCGGCTCGCCACACTGGTGTCGTGACCGACCGTCAGCCGCTCGCCGTCGACGTCGATCCAGCCTTCCCAGGTTCCGACCTGTGCAAAGCGGCACGCCTGCAACGTGACTCGGCGCTCGGTGAGCATCTCGTGGGGCCGCTCCAAGGCGGCGGGGAACGACCCGCGCCACGTCAGGTCGGCCGAGATGCCCTCGGTCTCGGCGACTGTCAGGTGCAGCTCCTGAAGCGGTTCGACGACCTCGAGGCGATAGCCGTTGACGTGCTGGTTGAGGCGGTCGTCGTCGACGGCGTCACTGAAGTGCAGGGCGGTCTGGGTATCGCCGCGGCGGACGAGGAAGTAGGCATCCTTGACGCCCAGGCGGGGGTAGTACCCGATACCGGTCAGCGCCATGAAGCGGCCCTGGCGATCGAGCACGTTGAAGTAGGACCGATCGTAGAAGTTCCGATCCGAGGTTGCCGGTGTGGCGATCGGTGACGGCGTCTGGTGGATCGGATACTCGTCGAGCGGGCTCAGACTCACAACACCCTCCATTAAGATACGATACGCCCTGTATCGGAATTGTGGGGACCATGACAGCAGATCAAGACACCGATGGCAAGACCGCCTCGCGGGCCGCGCCGGGACGGCCGCGGGACAGCAGGATCGATGCCGCGATCATCGCGGCCACCCGTGAACTGATCGTGCAGACCGGCTACTCGGCGCTGTCGCTGTCGGCGATCGCCGCACACGCCGGGACGACCACGGCCGCGATCTACCGGCGGTGGTCGGGGAAGGTCCATCTCGTCCACGAGGCCGTGCTGTCGGAAGATGCGGCCTTCGCGGCGAACGGTGCAGGCGATATCCGCGAGGACATCCGGGCGCTGGTGGAGGCGATGCGCTCGATGTTCGACAGGCCCGAGGTGCGGGTGGCTTTGCCTGGCTTGATCGCCGACACGGTCGCCGACCCCGAACTTCACAAACTGATGATCGCCCGGTTGGCGGGCAACCTGACCGCCTTCGAATCGCGCTTCGGGCAGCGGCGCCGCGACGACGAGTTGCCGTTGCTCGCCGAGGTGGTGGCGGGTACGGCGATCTTCCGCATCCTCGTCCGGCCCGATGCGGTGCTCGACGACGCGTGGGTGGAGGCGATGACGGAGCTGATCACCGAACGCTGGCCGGTAGCGGCTGGCTAGCATCGGTGGATGGCTGACGACGGACCCGGCCGTGACTCGGACGTTGGTGATCCGGTGTGCTGGCTCGACCATGTCTGTCCGGAGTGCGGCGGATTCAACGACGACCCCGCGTCGCCGTGCTGGCGATGCGGCACCCTCGCCGCGGGCGACACGACCGGCTCAACAGCCCTGTGAGCACGCGGCCGGGCCGAACGACCAAAGTCCCACCGAGCCTGGGCACTTTGCTCCTGATCGCGGGCCGTGGTCTGTCACTACCGTTTGCTGAACGAGGAGTCGGGGATCGCAGACCAGCTTGCCGCCGGCCCGTCGTGAAGGGGCAGAGGACATGGACCGCGACTACGGACGACTCGAGGCGCGTGCCGAGTGGATGTCGCAGGCGCGCTGCCGCAACGCCGATCCGGATGAGCTGTTCGTGCAGGGAGCCGCGCAGAAAAAGGCCGCGAAGATCTGCCGTCACTGTCCGGTGGTCCTGCAGTGCGCCGCCGAGGCGCTCGACACCCGGGTGGAATACGGGGTGTGGGGCGGGATGACGGAGCGTCAGCGGCGCGCGTTGCTGGCCACCCACCCGGAGGTCAGTTCGTGGGCGCTGTTCTTCGAGCACCGCAGAAGAGCTTCCAGCGCGGCGGTGTCGTCGCCGTGCCGCTCAACCGGTGACGTACCGCAACATCAGCACGGACTCGAAATTCTTCGTCTCGGCCAGCCGCAGGTGCAGGCGGTTGTTCAGCGGCGGGAACATCGGCGTGCCGCCGCCGAGAACGACCGGTGAGACGAACAGCTGGTACTCGTCGATGAGGCCGTACGGCATGACCGATGCGGCGAGGTTCGCCCCGCCGATCTCCATCATGCCGTCACCGCCGTTCTTGAGTGCGCGGACTTCCTCGACGGCGTTCTTCTGCACGAGCGTGCTGTTCCAGTGCACCTCGTTCAGGGTGCGTGAGAACACGACCTTGGGCTTCTCGGTCCACAGGGCGGCGAACTCGCACTCGATGGACCCCGCTGAATCGGGGACGTAGGGCCAGTGCTCGGCCATCAGCTCGTAGAGCCGGCGGCCGTGCAGCGAGATCTCGAACTCGCGGTACCTGTCGTTGTGGAACTGGTGCAACTCGTCGTCGGGCTCGCTCCAGTCGATGCCCCCGCCAGGGTCGTTGACGAAGCCGTCCAGGGACACACCGAACGAGTAGATCAATCTCCGCATGATCGAGTTGACCTCAGGTCGTCTCGATAGTCATCGCGGCACGCGGCCGCGGCGAGAGAGGCGCTTACTTCGGTGGCATCCTGATGCCGCCGTCGACGCGGACCACTTCGGCGTTCATGTAGGAGTTGGTGATCAGTTCCACCACCATCGACGCCAGCTCTTCGGGCTTGCCGAGCCGCTTGGGGTACAGGACGGATTCGCCGAGCTTGGCCTTGAACGCCTCCGAGTCCGGACCCTCGCCGTAGATCGGGGTGTCGATCAGCCCGGGGGCGACGGTGTTCACCCGGATACCGACGGCCGACAGGTCGCGGGCCACCGGCAGCGTCAACCCGACCACGCCGCCCTTGGAGGACGAGTACGCGGCCTGACCGATCTGACCGTCGAACGCGGCAACACTGGTCATGTTGACGATCGCGCCCCGCTCACCGGAGTCTGCAGGATCGAGCCGACTCATCGCCGTTGCGGCGAGTCGGATGCAGTCGAAGGTGCCGACCAGGTTGATGGCGAGCACCTTCTTGTAGGCGTCGAGGTTGTGTGCCGAGGCGAACTCGCCGTCCTTGCCGATGGTTCGTTGGGCCCACCCGATCCCCGCCGAATTGACCAGCGAGCGAAGAGGTCCGAGATCGACAGCGGTGTTGACGGCATCCTCGATCTGCGCGGTGTCGGTGACGTCGACGCTGACGAAAGCGCCACCGATCTCGTGAGCGAGTTCCTGGCCGCGCTCGGCCTGCATGTCGGCGATCACGACGCGGGCACCCTGAGATGCCAGGAGCCGGGCGGTGGCGGCTCCGATGCCGGATGCTCCGCCGGTGACAATTGCGCTGGTTCCGTTGACGTCCACAGCGCGAGTGTAGAGGAGATGTCAGCGCCAATGGCTTGGTGTCGATCAGGTCGGCGCGGGGTCGACGTTGGATGCCAAGACTCCCGGGCCCAGTTTTGCGGAGATGAGAGTCCATGGATCGGCGTATGGCCCTCTGTGCTCTGCTCGTCGCTGCAGGGTCAAGGCCGTCCGAACCACCGGTCGCGCCAGCGGGCCCAGAGCGCCGGCGATGACGCGGACGGCGCGGGGTTGCGCACTGGCCACCCAGTCGACGGTGTGGGCCCAGCTGTGGTGTTGATAGTCGAGTAGCGCCTGGGACTCGGTGGTGTCGAGCCAGCCGGTGAAACTCCATCCGCGATCATCGTCGGGGTCGCCCGGCAGGCTGGCTTGTGGACCCAGTCGGCCGAGGCCGATGGCCTGGAGCATGTCATCTTCGACGTCACGATGCAGGTTCAGGTGGCTGTCGTCCCCACCGATCAGCAATACCTTGCCGTCGACCGAGTCCGGCCGCTCGGCTGCGTTGGCGAAGGCCAACGCAGCGTCGCGCGCGTCGACGGTGTGCAGTCGATTGTCGCCCGGCGTGGCTCTCATCAGCAACAGGTAGTCCCGGTTGAGTGCACCGGCGCCGTCCGGCGAGATCACGCCGCCGAGACGCAGGATCGCATGGGACAGACCACTATTGACGATGATTCGTTCGGCGAGCATCTTGTCCTCGCCGTACTGGTCGACAGGGTCGACCGCCGTCTGCGCGGAGAGGCGTTCGGGGTGGCGATAGGGATTGCGCGACCCATAGACGCCGGCACTCGAGGCATAGACGAACAGCGGTGGCGCAGCCAGACCCTGCGCTGCACGGACCAGAGTTCTTGTACCGCCGACATTGATGCGCCGGGCCAGTTCCGGGTTGCGGTACGACACCGGTGAGAGCATGGCGGCAAGGTGGACGATTGCCCGCGGCTGATGTCGGGCGACGAGTGAGCCGATCGCGGCCGGGTCGAGAAGATCGGCATAGGCGGGCAGCAACGTGCCAGGAGTGTGTTGGTCGGCCAAGGTGCGTACGACGGACAGCGCGGCTTCGGTCCGCAGATCGGAGGCAACTACTGTGTGGCCACGCGCCAACAAATTCGCGACGCAGCGCCTACCGACCTGGCCGAAGGCGCCGGTGACCAGGATGGGGACTGTCACGATTTTCGGTTCTTGACGAGTTTCGCACCCACCCGACGTACCCGGTCCGTGATACGGACAGAGAACAACGGATTGAAGATGTCTTCGCGTAACCGAGTGAGCTTGGAACTCTTGATGTACCAGCGTCCTTCAGTTTTCACGTAGGTCTCACGGTAGTGCCCGTATCCCCTGAGATTGACGCCGGGAGCCAGCGCCACGACGTCCTCGAGAGCCCACACTCCACGGGCGGAAGTGGCTGACAGCAACTCGATTTCGGGCGCGTGAACCTGGTGGACTGTGGGCTGACTCGGTTTCCCGATGTTGCCTCGGGTGAAGGCCACGAACTCGTCGGCGCCCGAGACGATCTGCCCTCCGGCTTCCGAGGTGTCGCTGACGAAATCATCGGCGAAGACGCTGCGCCACGAGGCCCAGTCCTTGGTGTCGAGAAGCCGACAGTAGCGCGCTTTCAGTTGCTTGATCTCTTCGATGTCGCGCCACCCGGCGTCATCCATGGCGTGCTCCTCGGGAGCTCCCACGAAGAGGAGGCTCCGCCGTAATCAATTATTCAAAATGATCCTTCGGATAACCGAAGATTAGGGAGCGATGGTGGTGACGTCAAGTGGCGTCGCCGGCATCCCACTTTCTGAGTGCGCCACATGGTCGTTCAGCTCGGTGCAGGTGGCGCGACACCGATTGCCTGCGCGTGGCGCGCGACTTGGCCTCCGATGTGCAGGATCTGTTGGGCCGTGAGTTCTCGGAACGGGTGGACGCCGACGTTCAGTGCGACACGACCGTGGCGGTCGAAGACAGGTGCGGTGAGAGCCCCGACTGGTAGTGCGGCCGTCTGCCCATCCGGGCTCAGCGCCGCGGCGGTGGTGATCTCGCTGAGCACCCCGTTGATGTGCGCGCGCATCGAATCGGAGACGTCCTCGGCATGCAGCTGCAGCATTGCCTGTACTGTCCGCGCCATCGGCGCCGACATGCGTTCCACGCTGAAGCCACGGTCACGGGTGGCGTTGAGGTAGTCCTCGAGTTGGGCTGCCAGAGTGGCATTCTCGACGCCGCTGCGCGCCACCCAGTGATCGCGTTGCTCGGCCACATCCCACGCGGCGAAGCACGGCCCGAAGGGTGCGGCGAACGGCAGCTGTTCACCGGGGGACATGCGAAACGGCGCATCGGGGGCGCTGACGAAGTCGACGACGACCAGCACGTCATCGAGCCGCTCCGAGACGGACGCGGCGAAGCCGGTCTCGCCGGCAAGTGCCTGCGCAGCTGCACTGCACGATCGCGTGAGCGGCCGGGTCTGGTCGAGTTGGCGGGCCATCGCCACAAATGCCGGCCCGATGGTGAAGGTCTTGCTCGACGGGTCGCGGGTGGTCCAGCCCCCCGCGCACAGCTCTTGCAGGATCGCGTACGCGGTGGCTTGGTTCAAGTCGAGTTCGCGGGCGACATCGCTGAGGCGACAGCGCTGCTCGCCGCGTTGCACCAGGAACTCGACGACGTCCACCACCCGCCGCGTCGGCGGCGACCAGCTGCTCATGGCCCTCCTAGCGGCCTCGCCGAACGGTTCAGTGCCGACGTGCCATGTCGATCATCGTCGACACGGACATCGCTGCGGTCGAGCCGCCATCGCAGATGATATCGCTGCCGGTCAGGAAGCCGGGCTTGGCGCCGGCGCAGAAGGCCAGCAGTTCCGCGATCTCCTCTGGGCGGCCGAAGCGTTTCAGCGCGCCGACTTCGGCCATCGCTGCGGCGCCGCGGGACTCTTCCAGCCGTCCCATCGTCGTGTCGAAGGAACCTGGAGACACCGACATTACGCGCGCACCTTTGGCGCCGAATCGGGCGGCCATGGCTGCGCTGAACCAGATCACGAAGTTCTTGCTCAATACGTAGGCGATCTGTGGGCGGCGCTGACGTGGAAAGCGTTTGCAGATCGACAGTAGCTCTGCGTTGAGGCTCTCGGTATCCTCGAACGCCCGCCGGTATCGCGATGTCGGCCGGAGGAGCTTCGGAAGCTGGTGCCCGGCAGTGGAGGCAACATTGACCAGGGCCATTCGGTCGTGGGCAATCTCCAGGAAGGCCTGGTTGAGCAGTACCGTGCCCATTGCATTGATGCGCAGGATCAGCTCGGCTGAGCCCATACTCGGGCTGACTCCAGCGGTGTGCACCACCGACGTGACATCGCCGATGCTGCACGCATGCTCGGTGAGGCGACGTACGGACTGTGGATCGCTGACATCGCACACTGTGGTGCTGCAGTTCACTCCGGCGTCGCGGAGTTCGGCGCGCGCGGTATCGAGTCGTTTCTGGTCGAGGTCGCAAATGAGGACCGGGCCGTCGCGACCAAGGGCGCGGGCAACCGCCAACCCCATCCCCCCGGTGCCGCCGGTCACCACCGCCAGGTTGGACATCGTGTTCTATTCCTTTCTGGCCGTGCGCGACCGTGGCCCCGTGGTGTGGACCGACAAGTGCGGTAACCGGCGCTTCGAGAGGCCCGGCGTCGCATAGCTCGTCATCTCCGACTCAGCCGCGTGCCCAGACCGGCCAGCCGGTTGGCGAACGCCGGGGGTATCAGCGCAAGGGGACCGGGGAGTTTGATTCCGTGTAGCTGGGTTCGGCGGAATGTGATTTTCCAGCCGGCCGGTGTGCGCCGTAGTTCGTCGTCGTACCAGCCGAAGGCGTTGGTGACACCGAAACCTCTTGGTCCCATGACGACGGCGTCGACGTAGGTTCGCGCGGTGGCGTGGTCGTTGTCGACTACCGTGGCGAAGTTCGATAGCCGGTGCATCGATGGACCGCTGTGGGATCTGCGCATGTATTCGGTGAGCTTGTCGGGGTTCTCGAACGTGCCCAGATACCCGTAGTCGAAGTGAGCGTCGTCGGTGAAACAGGTGCGGAACAGTTGCCGGTCGCGGCTGTCGATACCGGTCGCGTACCGCACGAGCAGTTCGGTGATCTCGTAATGGTCGTCCATGATGCTCTTCACCGTCGGCTCTTCGTTGTCGGAGAGGTTCCGGAATTCACGTGTCATGACCGTCTCCCATCTCGCGGCGGCTCATGAACGCCATCAGGCGAACTTGGAGGCGTCGCGGTATCGGGCTGAGGATTCGCGAACCCCATCGGATCTGCCGTCCGGCCATACACGTAGGTGTCTTGCCCAGGTCATCGAGGGCGGCAGTCACCACCTCCTGCGGGCTGGTTGCTCCGCGCACGGGCTCATCGGGCCCCGCCAGGCCGCGAGACTGGCGTACTCGTCGCAAGGCGGGCGTGTCGGTGGTGCCGAGAACCACACCCAGTGCGTCCACGCCGTGGTCTCTGAGTTCGGACCACAGGCCCTCCATGAAGATCACGTCGAAGGCTTTTGTCGCGCCGTAGACGGCCATGCTCGGGGCCCCGACAAATGCCGCACCAGAGCTCAGCAGCATGATCCCGCCGCGGCCGCGCTCCACCATCGACCGCCCGAAATGGTGGGTCAGTTGCATCGGGGCCAAGCAGTTTCGCTGCAGCATCCCTTCAGCAGAACTGAGCTCGTTGTCCAGGAAGGGCACTATTTCGGTGTCTGACCCCGCGCAGTACACGAGCAGGCCGATATCGAGATCAGCTGTCGCGGCGGCAATCTTCTCAGCTGCGCTGCCCTCGGACAGGTCGACGACCAATGTCCGCGTCTGGGCGTTCGACCGGGATTCGACCGCGTCGGCGACCTCGTCGAGGGCGTGCTGTCGTCGGGCGAGCAAGACAACGTTGAGTCCGCGGGCAGCCAGCTCAGCGGCGAAGGCGGCACCGACCCCCTCGGAGGCGCCGGCGACCAGAGCCCAGGGGCCGTACTTGTCGGCAAATGTCATGATCACTTTCCCGAGGACACCACCCCGATGTCGCGACTGCTCGGCTGGCCGCGCCGTCCCGGATACACAGGTGTGTGAGCAACTCTGCAGCGGAAGTTTAGCCCCGGTCGAGGCGCCTAGCCTGGGTAAGTCGAATATTCGACAAGTCGTATCAAATAGTTGCACACCTTGGTCAAGGTGGTAGCAGGGTCGGCGGCGGCTGAGTCGTTCATCGCCCCGTAGGTGACGTGGGCGTGGGTGAACGACTACGCCAGGTTCCGTGATTGCGGTGCCGCGCTGTGTCCACCCCCCGTCACCGTGACGAATCCGGTGCGGCGGGCTCCGGGGCGATCAGGGGAGAGGTGGTGGGGGCGGCAGAGCGGCCGGAATGCGGCTGACGGCGAATGCGGCGGCGCTGCCGACCATTCCGTTGACCGCGTACTGGCCATGTGCGGCCGAATCAGCAGGGACGGCTGGGTCGCCGGCGCACACCGAATCGCCGGGGGCGCACAGCTCGAGGAGCTTGGCGGCGTATGTGGGACTGGCGCCGAGTGCCGGGACGCCATACTTGACCAGGGCGGGCCCGTTGGGCCTGCCGAACAGGACGACGGCGGCGACATGGTCGGCAATCTCCGGCGGCAACGGGGTCGGCGCGGCCCCAGGCGGGAGACCGGCAGGAAACACGTCGGAGGTCGCGAACGCGCTGACCATGGCGCCCTGTGAGTATCCGCCGACGATCATCTGGGTCTGCGGGCACACGGAGACCACGCCGCGGACGTGGTCGAGAACATCGCGGGCGCCGGTGGCCACGTTCTGGGTGAACCCCGGGCTGAAGAAGTCGCTGCTGGCGGGATAGTTCACGCCGTGCACCCCGACGGTGCGCGGAAACGCCTGGGCCCGCACGGAGTCGACGAATGCCTGACCGACGGCGCCGACGCCCGCAGGCTCCGAGGTCCCGCGCGCAAACGCCACACCGATGTCCGGGCACGGCTGCGCGGATGCGCTCGGAGCCCCCTGGGCGACGGCCATCAGCGCCATGACGATGGCCGCCAGGAAAATCTGGGCCACCCGAGTTCCTCTGGTCAGAATCTTCCCCTCACCGACCGGACAGCTACCGCGTGCTCGGTCGACAGCGTATCCACTGCCTGCCGGGTGCAGGAACAAAGTGGCCGTGATCGTCCACCGAAAGGCCGCGACGACGTCGCAGTGACGATCTGCCGTCACGATCGATCGTGGTCGACGCCGGCAGGGCACCAGGATGACAGGGGAACCTTGACACGCGAAACATAATTCGGCATTCTGCTGTCAAGGGGAGTACCTCTTCGAAGTCCGCCATCGTCAGCACGATCCGGGCAGATCCCGGTCCGGTGGAGGAGCCCGCAGCACTGCGGGTGAGGAAGACCGCATCACGTGAAACGCCGCCCCGAACTGGTCGCGGCGATCAGATAGGACGTGTTGTGAGTCTGACCGATGACACTGTCAATGCCGCCAACCTGGCTGATCCGACGGCAGCATTTCGTACCTACCGAGGCGGTGTGACCACTCCGCTGAACGCCGACACGGTGACCGTCCTGCAGTCGATGCGGGCCTACCCCAGTATCTCGCTGCTCGCGAGCACTGCCCCCGGGCGATTACTGGACAAAGCCGATGCGACAAGGCTTCTCAAACTGGCCGCCGAGGCGGATGCACGGCTTCGCGACGAGGCGATCGATGATCGCGGCCCACTGTTGGACATGCTCTCGGACATGATCTCCCGCGCCGTCCACGAGCCGACCGACCGCGCGGTGGCCTTCTTCGTCAGCCGATCGCACCAATGCCGGGTCACCCTCCCGGTCCCCGTTGTCGATCGGTGCGTGATCGATCCGACTTTCGCGACCCGTGACCTGGTCCGCAGCCTTCAGCATTCCCCACGACACACCGTGTTGCTGCTGTCGTTGGACGAGGCGCGGCTTCTGCACGGCCACGGGACGGTGCTGTCACCCGCGCCGGGGAACGCTTTTCCTGCCCACCGTCGCACCTACGGCAGAAGCGGCGGCCGGGATGCGGAGCGCTACCACGACTTCCTGCGTCGGGTCGATCGAGCCCTCGGCGCTGCGCTTCGGCTCAACCCCATGCCCCTGATCGTCGTAGCCGCTGAGCCCACCGGGTCGAAGTTCCGCCGGCTGTCTCGCAACATGTCCCGCCTGGCGGGCCTGGTCCCCGGCGACCATCTCAAGACGCCGACCGATGCGCTCAGCGATTTGGTGCGGCCAGTGCTCGACGAGTATCTGCGCTCACGGGCCGCCGAGGCCCTTGAGCTGATCGACCGGCGCGCCGGCGAGGACCGCGTGTTGCGTGACGTCGACACCGCGTGGATGGCGGCGCGCTGGGAGAGACCCGAGATGCTTGCGGTCGAGGAGGATTTCTTCTACCCGGCGCGGCTGGCGCCCGACGGTGACAACCTGATACCGGCCGATGACGTCGACCATCCCGATGTCATCGACGACGTCGTCGACGAACTGATCGAGATCGTTCTCAGCCGCGGCGGCTGGATCGCGCTGCTCCCGCCCGGGCATCTGCCCGAGGGCACACACCTGGCGCTGACCCTGCGTCGACGGTGAGGAGCCGCGCTGCTCAGGGGAGCAAGCCCAGGGTGCGAAGGCTGGCGGCGCAGTCTCCTGCCGACGAGCATTACCAACACGATCCCGGTTCTCGGAATTTCGCTCAGAACTCGAGGTGGCGTCCGATGTACTGAGCGCCCTGCTGGCCGAGCTTGCGGCGGTAGCCGATCACCTGTTGAAGCGATCAGGTGAGACTGCTCGGCATACGTGCGATCAGTGAAAACCCGGGTCTCGGAACAACAGCGGTCAGAAAGCTGCTTAGTGGGGTGGAGTGCGAAACACGCCCCGTCAAGACGGCGCTCGTCGTGAACGGGTTGTGGTGACGTTCGACACGAAGGGAACCCATGAAACTCGACGATGACGCCCGCGCCCTCATCGGCGACGGCGCCGATGCCACACTGGTCACGCTCAACCCCGACGGCAGCCCCCAGGTGTCGGTCGTTTGGATAGCGCTGCAGTCCACGCCTGACGGGGACGAACTGGTCAGCGCGCACCTGGCCGAATACCAGAAGACGCGCAATATCCGACGCGACCCGCGCGTGGCGGTGACGATCCTGTCCAAGCAAGCACACCCCGGCGTTCCGACCCCATATCTGAGCGTGACCGGCGAGGCGCGCATCGTCGACGGCGGCGCTCCGGAACTCTTGACCGATCTCGCCGAAGTCATGCTCGGATCCAGTGAACACTTCCCACCACCGGATTCACCGCCAGGACTGTTGACGAGAATCCGTATTGTCAAGGCCCGCATCCTCTGAGCCCGAAGCGCAGGCCGTCACCGCGACCAACCGAAGCGACCAAGAGTTCGTCCCGCCGTCGCTTCGCCGCCGGATGGCATCCATGACCCACGGATGCCGCTCACTCAGCGCAACTCGTACGCGCCGTCCGTGAGCGCGTCGCGGGTGCGTTCGATGGCGGTCGCGGCGTCCACGACAGCCTGGACTGCCGCGTCGCGCATCGCAGGCGGTAACGTCGCCGACACCGATGCCACTGCGCGTCCGCAGGGCGCATAGATACGGGCGAATGACGCGTACACCGCGTCCTCTAGTTGCACCCGGACCACTCGCCGGTCATTGCCGTCCTTTACGCGCCGCACCATTCCGCCTGTTTGCAAGCGGTTGATCAGCGCGGTCACGGAACCGGAGGTCAGGTCGAGTCGGTCGCCGATCTCACCTGCGGTCAGCGGACCATGTTCGAGGAGGTTGAGCGCTCGCAGATCCGAGCGGCCGATGCCGAGCGCGCGACTCGCCGCCTCGTCGTAGCGATCGAGAGCGGCGCCGAGGTGGCGCACTGCGGCCATGAACGGATCGACGACTGGGCCGCCATCGGCAGAACTCTTGACCATCAAGATATTTTCGTCCTATTCTTCGCACACCGGTTCCAGCGTTCACAGAGGAGACGCACATGGCAAGTCCGGCTCGCGGCAAGGTGACATGGTTCGAATTGGCGAGCAGCGATGTTGCCCGCGCGGCCGAGTTCTACGGCGAATTGTTCGGCTGGGAGTTCAACGGTGACGTCGACATCTACCTTGCGGCATCACCGGTTGAGGGCGGAATCGCTGGCGGCATCATTCCCGCCACGCCCGACGTGGGCAGCTACGCGACGTTCGGGGTCGAGGTCGACGATGTCGACGACACCTACGCGCGGGCGCTGGACAAGGGCGCCACCTCGGTCGTCGCGCCAACGGACAACCCGGGTGGCGTGCGCAGCGCCTACCTCCGCGACGCCGACGGGTCGCTGTTCGCCATCTACCGGTTCGGTGCGTCGTCGAGTTGACGGACGAGCCCCCCGATCGGCGTTGTCACACAGCTGAAGTGGCCAATACGGCTGAAAAACGAGGGGGCGTGGCCATCAGTTGCGCGCGGTGACGCGCACGGGAAGGGAGTCGATTCCGATGCCGACATTGTGCACCGGGCCGGGTCCGGTCCACACCGGCGGTCCAGCGAGCTCGATATCGTAGCCGGTCACGATGGACTCCAGCACCACCCGTATTTCTTTGTGGGCGAGATTGGCGCCCAGGCAGTAGTGCACGCCACCGCCGCCGAAGGCGATGTGCGGATTGGGGGAGCGATGGATGTCGAACCGGAACGGATCGTCGAAGACAGTTTCATCCCGGTTGCCTGACGGATGCCAGAACACTACGCGGTCACCGGCTTTGAGGTCCTGTCCGCCGATGGTGACATCTCTGGTGGCCGTGCGCCCGAATATCAGCACGGGGCTCGACCAGCGCAGGATTTCGTCTGCTGCAGTCTGCGAGAGCTCTCGGTTGGCACGCAGTTCGGCTAGCTGGTCTGGGTGGTCGAGCAGCGCAATGAGCCCCATCGTCAACGCGTTCCGTGTGGTCTCACTGCCGGCGATGGACAAGAGGAGGAAGAACATCTCGAGCTCGAAACCATCGAGTTGCTCCGCGAGCTTTGTCCACACGTCATCGGCTGGATTCGCTCGCTTGTCGGCGGTGATGCGTTGGGCGTATTCGAACACTTCCACCTGCAGCGCGAGACGGTCGTCTTCGGAGTACTCGCCGTACGGGTTACCGGCTTGGAGAAGGTGATCAGTGCGTTCGAACACCCATGCCCGGTCGTCCTCGGGGATGCCGATGATGTCGGCGATCAGATGCATCGGCACTTGGTAGGCGATATCTCTCACGAAATCGCAGGTGCGTCCGGCTGCGGCTCTGAGGATGCGCGCAGTGCGATCGGTGAGGCGCTGCTCGAGTGCGCCGATCATGCGCGGGGTGAACTCTGAGGAGATGATCCGACGCATCTCGACGTGATCGGGAGGATCCAGCGTGATCAGTGAGCGCCCGGCCGAGATCAGTGGATTCGGCGCCAGCATCGGACCGTCGGTCGAAGCAAACGTCTTCCAATCACGGTTGGCCTGTTGGATTTCGCCGTGCGCCACGATCGACCAGAACGGGATCGGGGTGATGCCCAAGCGCCCCTCAACGGGCGGATGAAAGTGCACAGGACCCCGTGCGCGCAGTTCGGTGAAGACGTCGTGCGGGAAGCCACTTATGTAGAGCTGCGGGTCGGTGAGGTCGACATCGAGAATTCGAGTCATGAATCCTCCTCGGTGGATGTCGGCGTGGCGCAGGACTGAACTGCTTGGCGAACCAAGGCACGCACTGCGGCCGCGTCAGTCGCTTCACCGAGCAGCAACCGGCGGTACACCAGAGCCCCGGCAAGCATGTCCACAAGGGTTTCGGCGTCTGTCGATGCCACGATGTCGCCGCGTATGCGTGCGCGTTCGACCGCTTCGATGGCCTGCTGCCGTGATTGCGCAACGAAGGTGCGCAGAGTCTGCCGAATCGAAGGGTCATTGGCGGCCTCGGCCAGAAGCGACGGCAGCAACGCCGCCAGTTCGGGTCGAGTCAGCATGTCGGCGATCGGCAGCACAGCCGCGAACAGATCCTCGACGAACGAGCCGGAGTCCGACGCCTCGACGGGACGCATGACCGCGGTAGCGGCGTACTGAAACAGATCAGTCTTACTCGGCCAGCGCCGATAGATCGTGCCCCGACCGACGCCCGCGCGGGCAGCGATCCCGTCGATGGTCGCGCCGCCCCATCCTTTGGCACCCACCTCGGCGACCGCCGCACTCACAATCACCGCGTCCAGTCGGTCGTCACGGGGCCGGCCCCGCCGAAGAGTTGGCCGCTCGACCACCACCGGCGTCCCCATGCTTCCCGACATGAACAGATACTGAACTACTTAGTTCCGGAAATCAAGCATTCCGTATTTACGGCCGCCGGGTTGCCACTGGCTGCCACACAGTCGCCACCGACTGCCGTCTCGGCGCAGTGGCGCTCAAGCAACGGGCGGAACGCGGGGGGCCGGCACCCGCAGTAACGTCACAGTGACGAATGGACTTCGAGCCGCCCGTTAATGAGGACGGAGGACCGCTGCCGTTCTCGGGTATTTCTGGGCCGACAACCGTGTCGGACCGGACCGGCTCCCACGGGCAGTCGCAAATCGGACTCCTCTTCATCGGGTTCACCGGCCAGAAAAGGGCAGGGCGTGCCGAGCGAAATCAGTCTGCCCATCGAATCCGCGTCGGCAATGAGAACGGAACTTGAATGTCGCTCATCTGAGGAAGCGGTCGCCCGATCAAGCTGAATACGTCACTGTGACAAAATGCACCGGTTGACTGGGATTCTGCGGGGGGCGGTACGCGGCGGGGTTCGGAACGGAAGCTGGTCGCATCACCGGCGCGGAGCCGTTCGAGATGCGGCCTCCGGCGGTTGGAAGACTGGGCGCACTCGGTGATCGAGCCGGTGATCAACTGCTATCAAAATCGGGGCGCCAGTCTTGGCCGTCGGGAGCGCGGCGGGCTTCCGAGTGAAGTCTGGTCGCGTCACCGCTTGCCACCGATATCACCAGCATCTGCTTTTGCCGATAAGCTACATTATGTCAGTTAAAGTACGCCGCAATGCAGTGCCTACCGATTGCTTTCGTCCGTCTCTGTCTCGCAGCGATGATGGTGTCAAAGCGCTAATAGCTCCAGCACGACACGCAGGGCCGCATCAACGCGGCGCAATTCGTCCAAGCTTAGTAACCCAACGCTCTTGCCGAGCCGGCCCGGGTCGACCGCTGCGGTCTGCTCAGCAAGCACTCGGGTCTTGACGCCGCCGACTTCGATCTCGGGTCGGAAGCTGGCAGCGCGAGCCGACGTGGATGTCGGCGCAACCAGCCAGGTCGACAGCGGTAGTTGATCTGACTGGACGACTACCGCGTATCGGGAACCGGACTGCTCATGACCGCGACTCCCCCTCGCGGACTTCAACCGAAAGACCTCACCACGCACGCAGCGTCTCCATGTCGCGCAGCACTTGCATGGCCTCAGCGCGATCAGACTCGTCTTCGGCGAGTCTCTCCGCCTCGGCACGAATCGCCGCGCCAGCCTTCCGTCGTGCGGCATCGATAAGAGCAGACCGAACGGCTGCCGACACAGCCGTACCGTCTTTGGTCAGGACCTCCAGCGCCCTCGATGTGTCTTCGTCGGGCCGGAAGGTAATTGTGTCAGCCATAGCTACAGTGTACGACGTTTTGTAAGACAGTTACCGGTCCATAGTTGCGGCAACCCTCAGCAGCGACGCCCACCGGCAACCCGGCGTGGCCTCCAGCGAACAGAACACGGTCATTCGGATCGTCTCGTCATCGCCGCTCCGACCTCCGCGCACCACTTGTTGTCAGGTGTAATACGACGAAATCGACGATGGCAGGTTACCAATAACGCACTGCATTGCACTGCGTACCAACGGGTTTCAACCGCACCACACCCTGCCCTGACCTAAGTGATAGTCCGCCGCTCCAACAGGGCGGGGCCGCGCTGGCCTTCGGCGGTGTCGCGGCCAAACCTGGCGGCTCACCGAGGCCGAAGAGAGCCTCATCGGACTGCGGGCCGACGCGGAGGCCTTTCACGCCGCCGCGCACCTCGCGATGACCGGCGCGCAACCGCTTGCCCAGAACGCGTTCAAGGTGGACCTGGGCCGCCACAGCATCGTTCGGGCGCTCACCCTGGCCGCTGTCCACCGCGGCAGCGAGGGCCAGCGGTGACGACACCCCACCCGTAGCCGGTGCTGGCGCCGCTGACGCCGCTGACGCCGCTCGTGATGTTCCTGGTCGGCATCATCGACAGTGGTGGCGAGGCGACGGTCCACGAGGCACTGGCCGAGCTGTCGGGTAGGCAGACCGGACAGCGTCGTCGACCGTTCGTGACCGCTTCCGAGACTCTGTGGGGCTCTGGGCGGGTCTGTCGATTTTAGATGTGAGTACCGGCCCGAGCGGCATCGCATGCGCGCTGGGCCTGTGCTTTGTCGTCGAAGGCTTGGTCAACCCCCGGCCCCTCTGCGAACCATTCCCCGGTGTCGAGGTGTCCCACCACGTACGCACCGGACCCGTACAGGCCGGGTCGTACACGCTTCCACACCATCGGCCCCGCTGTCGTGCGCAGCCACGACGTGAGCGTGCGGACTGCGTCGCTCTCCCCGGCGATGACCGCGATCGGCGTGGCCTCGGCGCCGTCGCCGGATACCGCGTAGGTCGTCATCAGCCAGCCGAGGTCGTCGCCGTCCGTTTCGACGACCACGATTCGGTCGCCGACACGAACCGCGTCAGGCCGGCGGACATCGGCTCCGGAGCACCACGCATCGCCCAAGCCGCCGCTGATCCGGATGGCCGCGCGGACAATGTCGGCCGCGGTCATGGCTCTACCACCGTCCGGAGCATCTCATCTGCGAGTGCTTGCTGTCGACCATCAGTGCGCTCCCCACGGCAACGCCGGCAAACGCTGCATAGTGCGTTGGGGCCCAATGTGTTTGAAACGGTGCACCCAGCTGTTCTCGTACACCGCGCGAGGCCGAGGAATGTCGGCAATGGCGACGTGAGGCGCTTACAGGCCTGATGGTACGACGGTGCCGTTGACCGTTACCTCGACCACGCCAGTCTTGGGATCGAACGTGATCTTGCCGTGCTCGAACGTCGTCACCAGCAGATCGCCGACGAGGTTCTCATCGCTGGTCGGCACACCCAGCGGCCCCGGCGAGCCGTTCTTGCCCATCACCTCCGGAATGCCATCCGGATCGCGTTCGACATTCCAGGCCTCCCGGATCTTTCCCCAGGTGATGTAGGCAGGTGTGCCCGGCTGGTAATTCTTGGCGACGATCACGCCGCCTTGGAACTGCTGGAACACCACGCCGCTTTCGCGGGTTCCCGCGTTGTGGCTACCGGTCAGCGGCTTGCCGAGCGCCCGTCTCTGAGCCTCCGTTGCCGTTGAGTACTTCGCGGCGATGGGGCCGGTGAGCGTGACCTCGACGTCCCGCTCCCCGATCAACTTCACCTCGGGCGGTGGTGCCGGCACCTCGGAGGTGGCAATCAAACCGATCTGCGGCGGCATCGACGCATCGACGCTCCGGTCATTGCTGCACCCCACGGTTATCAGCGCGATCGTGGCCAAGCCGGCGACCGCCGGTGACCAGTTCTTGGTACGCAAATGGGCTTCCTCTCACGCCGGTCGTTGCGGCAGATCCCGCGACGGCCCGAACTCGACTCCACGACCAACCTATACGGCAGGTCGGGCACGTCGAACGTCTGCTGGATCTTGCTTCATCGAGTGTGGGTACGGCCCTCAGGGAGCTAGATCGCGCGAGAACCCCGTCCGGGGTCTCGGCCACACCAGGCGACGAGGCGGTCGATCGCGGGAGCGTCGCCGGCGATCGGGACTGCCTCGGCGAACGGGACAGCGACCTCGTCGAACCCCCTGGCGGCCGAAATCTGCTCGTAGAGAGCTCGGCGATTCTCTGCCGGAAGAATCCGGCGTGCACCTTCCAATGCCGCGGCGACGACGGCATCGTCCCAGTCGGGGCGTTGGCCGGTCGCGGTCGCGAGGTCCCAAGTGTGGACAGTCACCTCCGAGAAGTAGGACGCGAGCACCTCGGCGCCGCTGCCTTCGATCCACGGCAGCGCCATGGGCTGTCCGAGCACCGCGTCGTCGCTCCAGGCGGCGGCGGCTCGTCTGCCTGCCCGAAGCCAAGCATGCGACCAGCGATCATCATC
Organism: Mycolicibacterium poriferae; assembly: GCF_010728325.1. The sequence goes on along the minus strand of NZ_AP022570.1, from coordinate 3,707,437 downwards.
GACCGGCGCTTCGGTGACTGAGAGGGGATCTCCGCCGTTGCCGAGCGTCGCAATGCGGTCGAGTGCGCCGATGAGATGAGCCAGCAGAGCCCGCACATCCATGCCCGTGCATGGCGTGGGATTCGTGAGTTGCTCCGGCCGTACGCCGGCAATGACGAAGGCGCCGACGGCCAGGACGCGGTCGAGAATCGGCCGGGGATCGGTCAGGTTGTGGTCGGCGGGACTGGTCGCTGTGTTCATGGCGGTATTGTGCCGACTTAAACCGGTCATCTTGTGGCCAGTTTTCTGTGAAAGTGTGGGGGCATGCGGGCAGACCGGCTAGTCGCCGTCCTTCTCCTTCTGCAACAACGTGAGCAGGTCACAGCATCAGAGGTCGCCCGGGAATTGGAAGTGTCCGAGCGCACCGCCCGGCGCGACCTCGAAGCGTTGAGCGGCGCCGGGGTGCCCGTGTACGCCATGCCGGGTCGAGGTGGCGGATGGCGTCTGCTGGGCGGCGCCCGCACCGACCTGTCCGGACTGACCGCCGGCGAGGCCCGCGCGCTGTTTCTGGTGGCCGGGCCCGCCTCAACGGCGACCCCGAGCGTGAAAGCCGCTCTGCGCAAGCTTCGCCGCGCACTGCCCGAGCCGTTCCGGGAGCAGGCAGAGGCGGCAGCGACATCGATCGTGGTGGACCCACGCCAGTGGGGATCCAGCCAGCCTGAGTCCCCGTCGCCCCGGTTCCTCGACGAACTTCAAGAGGCGGTGATCCGCGGAGTCCAACTGCGGCTCGGCTACGTCGATCTCAAGGGCTCGCAAACCCAGCGAACCGTGCACCCGCTGGGCATCGTCGCCAAACGGCCGGCGTGGTACTTGGTTGCCAATACCGAGGCGGGTCGACGAACCTTCCGCATCGACCGTGTCTCGTCGGTCGAGCTGACCGGAGACGCCGTTGACCGACCCGAGGGATTCGACCTTGCCGAAATCTGGCGTGAGATCGCCGATGAGGTCGATCGCCGGCGCACGCCCCTCGAGGCCCAGGCCCTATGTGCCGCCGGTGGACTCGGCCTGCTCCGGAGGGTGTTCGGGCGCCGACTCGACGTTGGCGGCTCAACGCCGGACGGCCGGATCGAGATCGTGATCCGCGGCCGCGACGAGCACACCCTCGCAGGCGAACTCGCCTGGCTCACCGACTGGCTCGACGTCACCGGCCCGCAGGCTGTCCGCGACCATCTCGCCGCCATCGGGGCTGCGTTGGTGGCGCGGTACAGCTGAGCGGGGCTTCGCTTCCTCGGCGACCCGGCGCAGAGACCTCTGACGGTTGATCACCGCTCAGATGGGGCACTCCACGTTCCGTTCAATGCTGACTGTGTGCTCGCGAACGAAAGGACTGCCACATGACTATGCCCAGTGACGCTGCAAGGTCCGTCGAAACTCAAGGTTCCAATGAAGGTCCTCGTGATCACGAAGGCGTCGATACCGATCACGCTGCCTACGTCGACGAGAACAATGTTCCCCACCCGGGCGATGCCAAGCAGGCCGATTGACGAGCAAGGAGATCGCCGATCAGGACGAAACCTCGGCGGCCAGGCGTGAGAGCGTGTCGTTGAGTTGCTCCTCGGTCACCAGCGGAAACCGCACCTTTTCCAGCAGCTTCTTGTCAGTGACCTGCGACCAGTCGTAAGTGTGGCGGACCAGCGTCTCGCCGGGCCCCTGGGATTCCAGCTCCCACAGCCACTCCCACCCGGGCGGTTCGGTCCCAGCGGGTGCGGTCTTCCAGGCCAGCAGCTTGTCCTTGACGCACCCCGTCACATGGTTGTCGGTCTTGTACTCCCCGCCCATGTGATCGCCCTGCATGTTCATCGTGAACACCTCGCCGACATGCTGAATCCGATCAGCGTGGTCGACGGAGCGGACGAAACCCGATCCATCGAGCTTGTGGTGGTTCTCGGGGTTGGACAGGACGTCAAAGACCGCATCGACGGGTGCGGAGATGGTTCGTTCCACGGTGACCTTGGTGTTGTCGCTCATGTCATCACCGTGCCCGAACTCGTCGCCGAGGAAACGTGGCCCGCTGTTTCGCGGTCGAGCTGCCGGGTAGCCCGCGTGCGTGCTCAGCCGGCCGCTATCGTTTCGCCTACCGACTCTCTGCATGGCCCTCGTAGCAGCCGTCACCTGCTCGTCGTGCGTGGTGCGGACCGAGGTTCGACCCGACTCCGGCAGCCAGAGCGGTGGCCTGGTACCCGAGGACCTACCGCCCGGGGTGCGGTACGTGGGACCCGGCGCCGAGGCGACGACCTACTTGCGCGGCGATGTCGGCCGGATCGTGGTGGAAGTCGACCAGGCTGAAGGGGCCGAGGTATCGGCGGAAGCGCTCGACCACTTCCAAACCGTGCTCGGCTCGGTAGCAGACAAGCCGGTCGAGATCGAGACGTCGACGATCAGCGCGGGTGGCTCCGCCTTCTCCGCCGAGGACCTCCGCGGTCTCGAGAACGAGCATCGCGACACCGTCACCGACGGTGACACAGCCAGCATGTATGTGCTCTCCCTCAACGGCACTCTCAGCGACCGGCAGGGAATCATCGGCGTTGCCTATGGCGGTTCCAGTTTTGCGCTGTTTCTCGAACAGAACCGAGGCCTCGATTCTGCAGCTGTCGAGCGGGCGGTGCTCGTCCACGAAGCCGGGCACCTGTTGGCGCTTGTGAACGTCGGCTACGAGTCACCACGCGATCGCGAAGACCCCGACCATGCCAACCACTCCTCGAACGCGGACTCTGTCATGCACTGGGCCGTTGAATCCGTCAGCATCCTCGACGCTCTCGGCGGCGGACCACCGGACGACTTCGACGACGACGACCGAGCCGACCTTGCGGACATCGCCTCCGGCGCGATAGTCCCAGAGTTCTGACCGCTTCAGACCTCGTCGGCTGTCCGATACCGGCCGTCGCGGATTTCCGCGAAGGCCGTTTGAAGAACGTCGATCAGGGAAGCCAGCACACATGGCGGCCAGCGTCACGAGAAAGCTCATCGAGTCCCATCTCGAATCAGGTGAGCCCACCCCGGGTGAGGAGATTGCCCTCCGCATCGACCAGACCCTGACCCAGGACGCCACCGGAACGCTGGTGATGCAGGAGCTGGAGGCGCTGGAACTCGACCAGGTGCATACCGAGGTCAGCGTGCAGTACGTCGACCACAACCTGCTGCAGACCGACGAGAAGAACGCCGAAGACCACGAGTTCCTCCGAACCGCCGCGCAGCGATTCGGAGTGTGGTTCTCCAAGCCGGGCAACGGTGTGTCGCATCCGACTCATATGCAGCGCTTCGGGGTTCCCGGCAAAACGATGGTCGGATCCGACTCGCACACCCCCGCCGCCGGGTCGTTGGGCATGCTGGCGATCGGTGTCGGAGGGCTCGAGGTCGCCATGGCGATGGCGGCCGTCCCCTACACCTACGGATGCCCGAAGTCTGGGGCATTCGACTGGAAGGCGAACTGCCGGAATGGTGTTCGGCCAAGGACATCATCTTGGAGATGCTGCGCCGCCACGACGTCGACGGTGGCGTGAACCGCATCATCGAATATCACGGCCCCGGCCTGACCAGCCTTACGGCCATGGACCGGCACGTCATCGCCAACATGGGTGCCGAGCTCGGTGCCACCAGCACCGTGTTTCCCAGTGACGACGCGGTACGGACCTTCCTGCGCGCCGAAGGCCGTGACGACGACTGGGTGGAATTGCGGGCCGACGACGACGCCGACTACGACATCGACGAGACGATCGATCTCGCCGAGATCGAGCCGCTGATCGCGCGACCGTCATCGCCCGGCAACGTCGTACCGGTGCGCGAGGTCGCCGGAGAGCCGATCGCTCAAGTCGTCATCGGGTCGAGCGCCAACCCCGGGCTGCGCGACTTCGCCATCGCCGCAGCAATGGTCGACGGGCGACAAACCTCCCCCGAGGTCAGCTTCGACGTCAATCCCACCTCGCGCGAAATCCTCGAGGACCTGACCAGGATGGGCGCCACGACGTCGTTGATCAGCAGCGGTGCTCGGCTGCACCAAGCCGGCTGCATGGGATGCATCGGGATGGGACAGGCACCGGCGACGGAGCACAATTCGCTGCGCACCATGCCGCGTAACTTCCCCGGCCGCTCCGGGACCAAGGAGGACAGGGTCTGGCTGTGCTCCCCCGAGACGGCGGCCGCATCGGCGCTGACCGGCGCGATCACCGACCCCCGCCAATGGGCAGAGGACGCCGGCATGAGCTATCCGAGCCTGCAACTGCCCGAGCACAGCAGTATCAACACCGCAATGCTGGTACCGCCGCTACCGCCGGAACAGGCACAGCAGATACAACCCGTCAAGGGTCCCAACATCTCCCGTCTGCCTGACCCCGAGCCGCTGCTCGATCAACTGGAGGCGCCGGTGCTGCTCAAGGTCGAGGACAACATCTCCACCGACGAGATCTCCCCTGCCGGCGCACGCGCCCTGCCCTACCGGTCGAACATCCCGAAACTCGCCGAGTTCAGCTTCACCCAGGTCGACGAGTCCTATCCGCGCCGGGCCGACGAGGCGCGGTCCACCGGCCACATCATCGTCGGCGGACGGAACTACGGGCAGGGCTCCTCACGTGAACATGCCGCGATTGCGCTGCGCTACCTGGGACTACGCGTGGTGATCGCCAAGTCCTTCGCCCGCATCCACTGGCAGAATCTGGCCAACTTCGGGGTGCTGGCGCTGGAGTTCGTCGACGCCGGCGACTACGAACTCGTGGAGCAGGGCGACACCCTGAAACTGGTCGATCTGCACCAGGCGGTGGGCGGGTCGGATCCGCCCACCGTCGAGAACCTCAGCCAGAAGACCAGCTTCGAAGTGCGGCACAGGCTGTCGCCCCGGCAGGCCGAGTATGTCCTTGCCGGTGGGCTCATTCCCCAAGTCGCGCAGGAGAATACCGAGGGCGCAGCGCAGGCGGCGACCGAACCACGGCTCTGAGACCCCACGGCACTGAAATCCTCAGTCGTAGACGACGTCGAGACCCTGACGCGTCAGCTCGGCCAACGACTCGCGCATGGCCCGCAGTTGCTCGGGGGTGTGGCCGACCCAGTCCGTCAGTTCGCCGACGATCTCCACCGGTTCGCGGGTGCGGTACGAGCGGGTCGGGTTGCCGGGGAAGCGTTTGTCGGTGACGTTCGGGTCGTCCTCGAGTTCCCCCCGCGCCTCCACGAGGTAGATGCGGCCCGGCCCGTCTCCGACCGCCAACTCCGCTCCCCATACCGCGGCGTCGACGGTGTAGGTGACATACACATGGTTGGCGATACGGTTGGTGTCGTGGTTCATCGGCCGACCCGGCACCAGCAGGTCGCCCACGGCGAGATCGGCTTTCGTCCCGTGTAGAAGTGCACCGCTCTGGTGCGCCTCGAACGGTTTCGCTGCGTTCATGTGTCTCCCCCTGCTCTGCGAATTCGGTTGTCCCACCGAGAATGCGGATGAGTGTGCGCCATGACCAGGGCCTTGCCGCAAGCCCCCGGGTATCGCTTACAGTGAGAGTGGGAAGTCGTCCAGAACTGGGCGCCGAGATTGCTGTCAGGGCTGCTGGATGTGATCGATGGCCACCCTCAGCACAATCTCGGTGTTTTTCGGCAACCCGAACCGTCGAGCCGGCGACCGACGGGCCCGCAGGTAACGTGGCCAGCGTGAAACTCTCTCGTGTGCCGTCGTCCGTCGCCTTCGCCGCCTGCGCCACCTCGCTGGTGACCCTCCTCGCGGCGTGTGGCTCCGACACTGAGACCACGTCGGCCGGTGCGCCGTCGGTGACCGACGTGGCGACCTCGTCGGTGACAGCTCCTGCGGCCGGCTGCCCGACCGCCGCGCCGGCGGCGGACGTCGCCCCGGAATGGACTCTGCCCGGTGCGACCGGCAGCGTGTCGGTCACCGGATCCACCGATGAGGCCGCGCCGCAGATCACTGTGGAACCTCCGTTCAGCGTGTCCGAAACCCAGGTGCACACGCTGCAGGCCGGCGACGGGCCCGTCGTCTCCGACACCGCGACGGTGCTGGTCTGCTACATGGGGGTCAACGGCCGCGACGGTTCTGTGTTCGACAGCAGCTATCAGCGTGGTGCCCCCGTCGACTTCCCGCTCGACGGTGTGGTGCCCGGATTCCAGAAGGCGATCGCCGGGCAGACCGTCGGCTCGACCGTCGCGGTCGCCATGACCTCCGCCGACGGCTATCCGCAGGGCCAGCCCGCGGCGGGTATCGCCCCGGGTGACTCGCTCGTCTTCGCGATCAAGATCCTCGACGCCACGGCTTAGCCGATGACGCTCGTCCACGATCCCGAGGTCCTGGCCGCGATGCTGGCCGCACCGCCGCCGCCGGATCCGACGCCGCCACCGGTCGGCGACATCGCGACGCGGCGGCGCAACGCGACCGCGAACTTCGACATGATCGGCGCCGCCTACCCCGCCGTCGCGGGTGTCACCGTCGAGCGCGATGTCCTCGTCACCGCCGACGGCGCCGAGCTCGCGCTGCTGTGGTATCAGCCCGACGTGACGGAGTCAGCCGGCGGCGCGGCGCTGTATCTGCACGGCGGCGGCATGATCCTCGACCTCGAGCACACCGGCCGCGGATACGACGCGGTCGTGCGGTCTGACGTGGCGCACAGCAAGGTGCCGATGCTGATGGTGGACTACCGGGCCGCCCCCGAGCACCCCCACCCCACGCCGGCCGAGGACTGCTACGCGGCGCTCGGGTGGCTGGCCGAGCGGGCTGGGCAACTCGGCGTGGACCCCGCTCGGCTGGCGGTGGTCGGTGACAGCGCCGGCGGGGCGCTGGCGGCCGCGGTCGCCCTGATGGCCCGTGACCGCGGATGCCCGTCGCTGGCGCTGCAGCTGTTGGTCTATCCGATGCTCGACGACCGCACCACGGTTCCCGACCCGCAGATCCCCGTCGAGGGTATGGTGTGGACCTACGACGACAACCGCACCGGGTGGGGCGCCCTTCTCGGTGATCGTGCGGGTGGCCCCGACGTGCCGTCCTACGCGGCGCCGGCGCGGGAGACGGATCTGAGCGGACTCCCGCCCACCTACCTCGACACCGGCGATCTGGACATCTTCCGGGCCGAGATCGTCGGACACGCCGCGCGGCTGGCGGCGGCCGGCGTGGCCACCGAACTCCACGTCTATCCCGGGTGCCCGCATGGATTCGAAATGCTGGCCCCCGCCGCAGCGGTGTCTCGGCACGCGGTCGACAACCGGGTGCGGCGACTGCAGGCGCTGCGCGACGACGCCACCGCCGAGTGACGCTGCAACGGCTCGGCCTGCGTGCCCTTTTGTAGGCTCGTGGGCATGCCGTATGAGGACGGCGATGTTTTCGCTGGTTACACCATTCAGCGGCTGCTCGGGGCCGGTGGCATGGGCGAGGTCTACCTGGCCCGGCATCCGCGGCTCCCGCGACTCGACGCGTTGAAGATCTTGTCGCTGGACGCCACGGACGACGAGAGCTTCCGCGCCCGCTTCGTGCGTGAGGCCGACCTGGCCGCGACCCTGTGGCATCCGCACATCGTCGGCGTGCACGACCGCGGTGAGTACGACGGCCGGTTGTGGATCTCGATGGACTACGTGGACGGCACTGACGCCCGCGAGCTGCTCACCGGCCAGTACCCGGCGGGCATGCCCTACGACGACGTCATCGAGATCGTCGGGGCCGTCGCTGAAGCCCTCGACTTCGCGCACGAACGTCGATTGCTGCACCGCGACGTCAAACCCGCCAACATCCTGGTGACCGACCCCTCGGAGGGCGCGCGTCGCCGGATCCTGCTCACCGATTTCGGCATCGGGCGCGAAGCCGACGACGTCGACGGCCTCACCGACGTCGACATCGCGTTGGGCACTGTGTCCTATGCCGCGCCCGAACAGCTGGTCAGCAACGTCATCGACGGCCGCGCCGACCAGTATGCGCTCGCCGCGACCGCCTATCATCTGCTCACTGGCGTGCCGCTGTTCGACCATTCCAACCGGGTGGTCGTGGTGGGCAATCACCTCAAGACTCCCCCGCCGCCGCTGTCGGCTCGCCGGCCCGACCTCGCGCACCTCGACGCGGTCATGGCGAAAGCGCTGGACAAGGATCCCCGCAACCGCTTCCCCACCTGCGAAGCATTCGCCCAGGCGCTGGCCGGTCACGCAACCAGCGACTCGCCGGCTCCCGCTCCGTCGGCGTCTCCCAGCAGGCCCGCGCCAGGCCCTCAGGACCCGTTGATGAGCACCTCGGCATTCGACGTCGCCGCCGACCTGGAGCGCAACCCGGCGAATCACACCATGCGGCTGACCGCGACGACCGTGCAGGGAACCGCCGCCGACGTCCGCAAGCAGCCCGCCCGGCCCCCGCACGACGAGGAGGTCTGGACCTTCACGGTGCACCAGCACGGGCAGACCAACCAGCTCGGCGCCCGCGTCCCGGTGGAACTGCGGGGCACGTCGATCGTCGGGCGACTCGCCGACGGCGACGTGGTCGAGGTGCAGGGCATGTGGGACGGCAGCACGCTGCTCGGCGAATCGGTGCTCAACCACTCCGCGCCGTCCGGCCGGCGACGCGCCCCGGGGCCCTTCGCGGTGCGCTCCAACAAACCCGAACCGACGCCGTCCCCGACTCGGCGGCGCGGACGCGCCGTCGTCGCCGCGGTCGCGGTGGTCGCCGTGGCCGCACTGGTGCTGACCGCTGTGCTGACCCACGGGTTCGGGCTGTGGTCACCGCAGCGTGGCCCGGGTCCGGTGGTTCAGCCCACTCAGGCCACCGTCTTCTCGCCCGGCGGCGCGCCGGACCATCCCGACGAGGCCGATCTGGTGATCGACGGCAATCCCGACACGGCGTGGCACAGCGACACCTACGTCGACCCCGAACCGTTCCCCGTGTTCAAGCAGGGCATCGGTTTGATGCTGCAACTGCCTGAACCCACCGCAATCGGCGCGGTGACCCTTGACGTCGCCAGCACCGGTACCGAGGTGCAGATCCGCGCCGCCGACAGCACCGATCCGGCCAGCCTCTCCGATACCACCGAGTTGACCTCCGACGTGCCGCTGCAGTCGGGTGAGAACCGCATCCCCGTCGACAGCGACACCCGCACCGAACACCTTCTGGTGTGGATCTCGAAGCTGGGCACGATCGACGGACAGAGCCGCACCGAAATCTCCGACATCACGGTGCAGGCTGCCGGCTGACCGAGGCTCGCACCCGCTCTCAGGTGTGTACGCGCGTCCCGCGATCAGGCATGCTGGCGCACCCCCGTCAGGCGTCTACGCGTGAGCGGGAATCGGGATGCTCGCCGCGGGCTTCTGCTCGCCGGCGGTGACAATGGAGGCCATGGAGTCGACCCGGGTGGACCGCTGGCTGTGGGCGGTCCGGCTGACCAAGACCCGCCCCGACGCCGCCGCCGCGTGCCGGGGCGGCCATGTGCGCATCAACGACAAGCCGGCCAAGCCCTCGACGGCCGTCTCACCCGGCGATACGGTGCGTGCGCTGGTCGGCGAGCGCACCCGCATCGTCGAAGTGGTGCGGGTGATCCAGAAGCGGGTGGGCGCCGCCGACGCCGTGACGTGCTACCTCGACCGGACTCCCCCGCCGCCTCCCGTCAGCGCGCCGCCGATCGGGGTGCGTGAGCGTGGGGCGGGCCGCCCGACCAAACGCGACCGCCGCGCGCTGGACAAGTGGCGCGGCCGGCGCTGAGTGGTCACCGCCGTGCGGTCAAGCCACCGTCCACATGGCCAGCGCAAGGACGAACGCCGACAGGCCCAAGGTCGTCTCCATGACCGTCCACGTCTTCAGGGTGGTCTTGACATCCATCTCGAAGAACCGGCTCACCAGCCAGAATCCCGAGTCGTTGACGTGCGAGAGCACGGTGGCACCGGCGGCGATGGCGATCACCAGCAGCGAGATCTGGAAGTCGCTCAACCCTGCGTCGGCCACCGACGCCGCGATCAGTCCCGACGTCGTGGTCAACGCGACCGTCGCCGAGCCCTGCGCCACGCGCAGGATCGTGGAGATCAGGAACGCCTGCAGTATGAGCGACATACCGAGGTCGGACAGCGAATCGCTGAGCGCGTCACCGATCCCGCTCAACCGCAACACGCCACCGAACATGCCGCCGGCTCCCGTGATCAGGATGATCACACAGATGGGTGCCAACGCCTTGTCGAAGATGCCGCTCACGTCGGCCATCGAATGGTTACGCAGCCCGAGCACCAGCGTGGCCACGATGACGGTGATCAGCAGCGCCACGCTGGTGTTGCCCAGCAGCATCAGATACCGCGCCCAGGTGGCGTCTTCCTCGAGGACGCCGGCCGCCATGAGGGTGTCGAGAACGGTGTTGAAGGAGATCAGCACGAACGGCAGGAGCAGGATGCCCATGACCGTGCCGAACGCGGGGGCCGTGCGGGTGGCGGTGGCCGTGCCCCCGCCGGAGCCTGCGGCACCGGCAGCGCCGCCGTTGTCCGCGTCCCGGCCCTGGCCGCCGTTGTCTGCGCCCCGGCCCTTGCCGTTGTCGTCGTCGCGGCCGCCGTTCATCTCGCCGAACAGCGCGGTCGGAACGTCGACCCACACTCGGCGGCCGATGAACTGGGAGACCAGGAAGGAGCCGACGAACCAGGACAACACCGCGACGGGCACACCGACCAGCAACGCCAGACCGATGTTTCCGCCCATCACCTCGGCGGCGGCGACGGGTCCGGGGTGCGGCGGCACCAGCGCGTGCATCGCGGCGAAGGCGCCGGCGGTGGGAAACGCGTACAAGATCAGGGAACCACCGAATCGCCGTGCGACGGTGATGATGATCGGCAGGAACACCACGAGCCCGGCGTCGAAGAAGATCGGGAAACCGAACAACAGTGCGGCCACCCCGATGGCCAGCGGCGCGCGCTTCTCGCCGAACCGCCCGATCAGGGTGTCCGCCAGAACTTGTGCCCCGCCGGTGATTTCGAGGAGTCGGCCGATCATGACGCCGAAGCCCACGAGGAGGGCCACCGACCCCAGAGTACTGGAGAATCCGTAGGACAGCGCCTCGGGAACATCGGCGACGGGAATTCCGGCCGCCAGCGCCGTGAGCAGGCTGACCAGCACGAGGGCGACGAACGCGTGCAGCTTCACCCTGATGATGAGGAACAGCAGAAGCGCCACTGCCCCAGCGGCTATCAGGAGCAGGGTGGTTGCTCCGTAAGCCGGCTCGATTGCTTCCACAATTCCTCCGTACTGTCAGTGCCGGGTTGGCCCCGGGCCTTGCTGTGTTCCTACGGTCACGCCCTCGCCCAGGGCCCGGGAGATCATGGCGCGGCCTGATCGGTGCCGTCGACGTAGCTGTCGACGATTCCGTCGATGTTCTGGTCGACGTCGATCGTCACGCCGCGCTCGTCGGGTTCCAACGGCTCGAGGGTCTTGAACTGCGAGGCCAACAGTGACGGCGGCATGAAATGGCCAGGCCGGCTGGCCTGACGCTTGCCGATCACCTCGGTGGAGCCGTACAGGTGGACGAATTCGATTTCACCGCAATGCTCGCGAAGTTGGTCGCGGTACTTGCGTTTGAGCGCTGAACAGCTCATCACGCCGCCGCCGGGGTGCGCGGCCAACCACTCCCCGATCGCCTCCAGCCAGGGGTAGCGGTCGTCGTCATCGAGCGGTTCGCCGGAGCTCATCTTCGCGACATTGGCCGGCGGATGGAAGTCGTCGGCGTCGGCGAAGGGGACGCGCAGCCGTTGCGCCAGCGCGGCACCGACTGTCGACTTCCCCGAACCCGACACGCCCATGACGACGATTGGTGATGACATGTCCTCCACCTACCCGATTGTGGCCAGCATCACGCAGCTTGCCGCAATAGTCATATCAAATCAACCCTCTTGACCGAATTAAGCGGGTTTTAACTGTCGGTGGGCAACGTATGACAGGATCTGTGTATGGTCGACCAGCCCGCCGGCGCCCTTCACGGCAGTTTGCTGGCTGCGTTGGGATCGGCGATCGTGTCGGGTGAGTACCCACCGGGTCAGGTCTTCACCCTCGAAGCTGTGAGCGCTCGGTACCGGGTCTCCCGAAGCGTCGCGCGCGAAGCGGTGCGGGTGCTCGAGTCGATGCGCATGGTCGAATCCCGCCGCCGCGTCGGAATCACCATCCTGTCGGTCGAGAATTGGAATGTGTTCGATCCCCGGCTCATTCGGTGGCGTGTCGACTCCGGAGACCGGGCAGCCCAGCTGGTGTCCCTGTCCGAGTTGCGGCGCGGATTCGAGCCCGCGGCGGCGGCGCTGGCAGCGCGGCGGGCCACTCCGGATCAGTGCCGCACGATGGCGGCCGCGGCGTCCGACATGGTCATGCACGGACGCTCCGGCGACCTCGAGGCGTACCTGCTCGCCGACCGGCTGTTCCATCAGACGCTGTTGGCGGCGAGCGGCAACGAGATGTTCCGGGCGCTGACCGGTGTGGTGGACGAGGTGCTCAGCGGCCGCACGCACCACGGGATGATGCCCTCCTCACCGAACCCTGCGGCGATCGCGTTGCACGACGAAGTCGCCCGTGCGATCAGGACCGGCGACGAGGCGGCAGCCGAACTCGCGATGCGCGCGATCATCGACGAAGCGGCGTCGGCGGTCGCCGACGAATTCTCCTGACCGGCGGGCGCCGACGTTTCTCCTGAGCGCTCAGTGCGTTCCGTCGGGCCCCGGCGGCCAGGAGCGGCCGGGCGACGCCGGGCCGGGTTCGGTGTCACTGCCTCGTGACAGCGCCACCCACTGCTCGCTCGGGGCGGGCTGGTGGGAGGAGGGGAAGTCGCGCAGCTCGCCGGACGGGTGGGCGTCCCAGTCGCCGAACGTCAGCGGGGTGAGAAGCCACTCCCGCAACAACGCGTAGGTCGCCGCCAGCGAATCCAGGTGTGTGCGCTCCCAGCCGTGGCTGCCGTCAACGCCGGGACCGACCAGTGCGGCGCGCGTGCCGGCCCCCGCCTCGATGGCCGCGGCGGCGTCAGATCGGTAGAACCGGAAAACGTCTCGGACACTGCGGATACCGTGCTCATCGGCCAGTCGGCACAGCTGTCGGGACAGGTGGTAGTCGTAGGGGCCGTGCAGGTCGGCCATCAAGACGGTGACGGCGTCTTCACGTGACTGCAGGCCGGGGGCACAGACGGCGTTGTCCACGGTGATCATCTCGGCGATGCCGGCCGGCAGGCCGGTGCTGGCTCCGTATCCGACTTCTTCGGCGATGGTGACCATCACCGCAGTCCGGTGCGGCAATCTCGGACCGTGGTCGGCGACGTGCTTGGCCAGGGTGAGGGCCACCGCGACGCCGGCCTGGTCGTCGAGATGGCGGGAAACGACGAAGCCGTCGTGGGTGAGCTCGGGGCCGGCCATCAGAGCGACGAAGTCGCCGACCTGGATTCCCAGCTGACGCAGATCGTCGGGTGAAGAGACCCGGCGATCGACGCGCACCTCGATGTGGTCCCAATCGGTCGGCTGGGTGTCGACCGCGTCGCCGAAAGCATGCCCGCTGGCCTTCAGCGGCAGAATCGTTCCGGTGATGAACTCGGTCGACTCGTCGCACAGGATTCGCACCCGCGCACCCGCAGCGAACCGCGCGGAGAACGTGCCCACCGAGATCAGCTGCAGCCGCCCGTTGTCTTTGAGTCGACTGACCATGGCGCCGACCGTGTCGGCGTGAACCACGATCGCGCGGTCGACCGAGGGCGACTCCCCCGGCAGTTCCGCGATCAGGGCACCCCGCCTCGTCAGTGAGAACGGAACGCCCAGATCGTCGAACACCTCGCCGATGAGCTGCATCACCGCATCGGTGCGTCCCGTGGGGCTCGGTGTCTGCAACAGCGCCAGCAAGGTGTCGATCATCCAGGTGCGTTCGGCGTCAGGCATCGCGGACGGCTGGCTCACGGCGTCCCCTTCGATCGTGGGCGTCCGGGCGGAGCGGCACGGGGCGTGTTTCGGGCTCGAAAGCCGATGCGTTCGTCACTCGTGCAGGGTTCGATACCGCCCCCGTACGGGCACCTTAACGGTCAGTTGGAGGCCCACGTGGTGGTTTGCTGCAGCGTCCGACGATCAGACCCGCCCGGGGGCTGGGGGGTGTCGGGGGGCGTGCCGACACGGATGAGGGCCTGAGGGTAGGACTCGCCGTCGAACACTTCACAGCCGAGGGCCAGTCGATTCCGTCCGTCGTGCAGCGGGTCGGTCAGGGCGCAGCTCGCCAACCCCAGCGCGGTGGCTGCCAGCAGCAGGTGGCTCAGGGTCTCACCCGCACGCACCCGGTCGATCTCGTCGTCACCTGCGGTGCCCAACGTGAGCAGCAGCGCACCGTCAGCACTGGCGTTCCGGCCGCCGACGGCCCCACCGGGGAACCGAAGCGCGACGTGCCCGTGCTCATCCCGCACCCACCGGGTGCGCGGAACGACGGCGAAGTCGACGCCACGACGCGCCGCGTGGACGCTCAGCAACTCCAGCGTGCCCGCGGGTAGCCGGGCTTCGGGAAACTCGCGTCGGTCGGAACGCCGGCTGCCGATCGCGGCGGCCAACTCGCGATGACCGGGCTGCGCGGGGTGTTCGATCACGTCGAACAGGGCGATGTGTCCGGGGTCGTCCGGCATGGGAAAGCGGCGCACATGAGGGCGCCAACCTTCCGCGGCCAGCGCGACGGCGCAGTGGTCCAGTACGGCGCCGCAGCTGATCAGGACGTCGCGCCGGCCGGCGCCGGAATCGGCGACGGCGCGACTCCAGTCCGCGTGTAGATGCAGGCCTGCATCGTCGACCTGCCACCGCCACGGTTGACTGTTCTGTGGGGAGGGTGCGCGGGCCGCCAGATCCAGGACGGCTTCGAGCACCGCGCGATCAGGATGAGCGCCCGCCAAATGTGTCCCCTCGTCGACGACTGAACTTCCGTGCGGACATCCACATTAATCGGTACTGGCGTCATTCAAGATCAGCTCCGGTCAGCGACCGCTCCGCAGCGACGTCGTATTCGGCAACAGCAGCCCCCAGTAGCGCCCCGCTCGCAGCGTCGTCGGGCCCGTCGCCGCGGAAGGCCTCGAGTTCGGTCCGGCTGCGCCACCGTTCGAAGACGTTGATCCGCTGCGGGTCGACCCGGTCGGCGCTGATCGCGAAGTCCAGGCAGCCGGGCATCCGGCGGGCCTGTTCGACGACACGCTCGCAGCCGGCCAGGTAGGCCTCCCGCTGGGTCGCTGCGACGGTGAGGTGTCCTGCGACGATGAGCATCGAAGGCTCCTTTCGGTTGTCGATCTATCGCCCGGTAGACCCGCGGTGCGCTCGTCGTTCATCGGGGTGCGCGTGCCGCGCTCAGGAGGTCTCGTCCGGGCGAGACCAGGTGAAGCGGCCGCTCTGCGCTCTGTCGCCTTCGAGCATGAAGGCCCGGTGGTAGCGGCTGGCGCGCGCGATCGTCGCCAGCCAGGTGGCGACGGTACTGACGCGGTTGCTCACCCCGGTCAGCACCGCGATGTGGATGAGTCCCCACGCCAGCCAGCCGGCCAAGCCCGCCAACCTGATCGGCCCTACCTGGAGCAGCGCGTTGCCCCGGCTGATGTACGCCGCTGACCCCAGGTCGCGGTACCGGTAAGGCCGTCGGGGACGACCGATCAGGTCAGCGCGGATGCAGGCGGCGGCGTGCAGGCCACCCTGCATGGCGTTCTCGGCCACGCCGGGAAGGCCGTCGCGACCGACGAGGTCCCCGATGACGAACACCTCCGGGTGTCCGGGTACCGACAGGTCGGGTTCGACCGCGATCCGTCCACAACGGTCGGCGCTCGCCCCGAGGGCCGCGGCGACGTGGTGTGCGAACGGCACCGCCTCGACCCCGGCGGTCCACAGCACGGTGCGAGCCCGGTACCGCTGCACTGTTCCGCCGCCCTTCGGGGTGACGGTCACCCCGTCGCCGTCGACGTCGGTGACATGCACTCCGAGATGGAGCTGGACGCCCAACGAGGTGAGCGTCTCGGTGGCCTTGGCCGACAATGACGGAGCGAAGCTCTTGAGCACCCGGTCCCCACCGTCGAACAGCAGCACGCGGGCGTCTTCGGGGTCGATGCTGTGGAACTCGTGCGCCAACGTGCGGGTTGCGACCTCGCGGATCTGTCCGGCCAGCTCGACACCTGTCGGGCCGCCGCCCGACACGGCGAAGGTCAGCCAGGCGTCCCGGTCGGGACCCGGCGGCAGCGTCTCTGCGATCTCGAACGCGGCGAACAGCCGCTGGCGGATGCACAGCGCGTCGTCGAGGGTCTTCATGCCGGGCGCCCATTGCGCGAAGTGTTCGTTGCCGAAGTAGGACTGCTGCATACCCGCCGCGACGACCAACACGTCGTAGCCGATCGGGAACGTCGAACCGTCGGGGCGGCGAACGGTCACCCGGCGGGCGCCGGGATCCAGGTCGACGGCCTCGCCGAGAAGAACCGTGACGTTGCGGTGGCGAGCCATCTCCTCCCGCAGCGGACGGCTGATGTGGCCGATGCTCAGCATGCCGGTGGCGCACTGGTACAGCAGCGGCTGGAACAGGTGGCCTGCCGACTTGTCGAGCAGGGTCACGTCGACATCGGCGCGGCCGAGCCGTCGCGCGCAGAACAATCCGCCGAATCCGCCGCCGATGATCAGGACCTTGGTGCGCTCGTCGCTCACGGTCAGGAGGCTATCGGGCCGCAGTTTCGGCACACCGGTAACGACGAATCGTCACATGACGAAGTAACCGATGCGATGGATGCGAAGCAGTCGGCATCCCGCCCGGCGGCCTTGATCGGCGGCCGGACCTGCTCCCTTTCCCAGTGGCGTGCCAACGGCACGCCTGACGAGGATGACAATTGCGAATGACGTTCTGGTACAACTCGTGGCGCCGGCTGCTCACCGGCGCTCTGGCAGCGCTTCTGCTGCCCGGTCTGATCTCCGTCGTGGGCGGCTCGGCCACTGCGGGGGCGTACTCCCGCGCGGGGCTGCCGGTCGAGACACTGATGGTGCCGTCGGCGGCGATGGGCCGAGACATCCCGGTCAAATTCCAGTTCGGTGGCCCGCACGCGGTCTACCTGCTCGACGGGCTGCGTGCCCGTGACGACAACAGCGGCTGGGACATCGAGACCGCCGCCTTCGAGAACTACTTCGAGTCCGGTCTGTCGGTGGTGATGCCGGTCGGCGGCATGTCGAGCTTCTACACCAACTGGCAGAGCCCTGCGGTGGGCAACGGGCAGACCTACTCCTATCAGTGGGAGACGTTCCTGACCTCGGAGCTGCCGGCCTATCTCGCGGCGAACAAAGGGGTGTCCCCGACCGGCAACGCGGTCGTCGGCCTCTCGATGTCAGGCAGCGCGGCGCTGATCCTGGCCGCCTATCACCCCGGCCAGTTCCGATACGCCGCGTCGCTGTCGGGTTATCTCAACCTGTCCGACGGCGTGTGGCCGCTGCTGGTCAGCATTGCGATGCGGGACGCGGGCGGTTTCAGTTCGACCGCGATGTGGGGCCCCGGCGGAGGCCCGGCGTGGGTCCGCAACGATCCGACGGTGAACGTCGGTCGTCTGGTGGCCAACGGCACCCGGGTCTGGGTGTACTGCGGAACCGGCCGGCCCGGAGAGCTGGGCGGCGGCGGAGACGTGCCCGGACAGCTGCTGGAGGCCATCACACTGGACAGCAACAAGAACTTCCAGGCGCAATACCTGGCCGCCGGCGGCAGCAACGCGGTGTTCAACTTCCCCGCCAACGGCACCCACGGCTGGGGGTACTGGGGGTCGCAGCTGGTCGCGATGAAACCGGACATCCAGCGCACGCTGGGTGTCTGACCGACACGAAACCGGGGCGCGATCGGTGATCGCGCCCCGGTCTCGTGTCAACCGCAGAATCAGTAGGTCGGGATGAACACGCCGTTCATCCACACGCCCCAGTGCTGCCAGCCCTCGTCCCAGACCTGCGGGTTACCCGCGGCCCAAGCGGGCGGAACCGGCATCGGCGGCGCCCACGCCGGCGGCTCACCGGTGTTGGGGCCCGGCGGCGGCATCGGAGGAGCAGGCTGGGCGGGCATGTTCGGCCACGGGGCGGGCTCGGCGGTCGCGGTGGCGATACCGCCGACGGCGCCTGCGGTGAGGCCGCCCAGAACAGCTGCGCTTGCGAGAACCTTGGTGAACTTCATCGTCGTGAACTCCATTCCTGGGTTCGGTCTGACCCGCTGTCGGGTGCGTACGTGCGGAGTTCTAGCCCAAATCACGATCGGGTAAACCCGTCGCCGGCCAACGGTGATGCGCGTAACAGTGCGATGGCGTCTACTGAAACGGTGAGCCAGACATTGCGTGCCGAGCTGCGCCGGGCCGCGGACTCCCCTGGAACCGTGGCCGAGGATGCGCTGGTCGCCCTGTCCGACGGCCCGATGCGTGAGCGGCTCGAGGCTGCGATGAGGGCGCTGGCAACCCATCGCGGGCGGACCAGCAGCACCTGCCCGTCGGACGTGGCCCGCAGTGTCGGCGGGGACCGGTGGCGCGAGCTCATGGACGACACCCGTGCGACCGCCCGGCGGCTCGCGGCCGCCGGCGTCGTCGAGATCACACAGCGCGGCAGCGTCGTCGACCCGAACGACGACTGGCACGGGCCGATCCGGATCCGGATCGTCGGCTGAACGCGCAGACATGTCCGAGCAAGACCGGGTCCGCTGGGACCAGCGCCATGCAGACCGGGAGCCACCCGACAAGGCCGACGTCGACCTGCCCGCGGCCTTCCGCCCGTATGCCGACGTGTTTCCGCGGGCCGGGAACGCACTCGACGTGGCATGTGGCCGCGGCACCGGCGCGGTCTGGCTCGCGCTGCGCGGCATGACGGTCCACGGCGTCGACGTGTCGCCCGTCGCGGTGCGAGCCGCACGCGACCTCGCCGGTCGCTGCGGCGTCGCCGCGCGCTGTCGCTTCGACGCCATGGACCTCGACGCCGGACTGCCCCCCGGAGGGCTCGTCGATGTGCTGTTGTGCAGCATGTTCCGCGACCGACGGCTGGACGTGGCTCTGGTCTCGCGGCTTGCGCCCGGCGGCCTTCTCGCGGTCAGTGCGTTGAGCGAGGTCGGCGCCGCACCGGGACCGTTTCGCGCTCACGCCGGCGAACTCACCGACGCGTTCGGTGCGCTCGAGGTGATCGCGAGCGCCGAAACACAGGGACAGGCCTGGTTACTCGCCCGCCGGTGAGGATCGCGCGGCACGCGGCCGGGTCGCGCCCCACAGTCCCACCCCGATCCCGAGGACCGCGCCACCGAGCCCGATGAGTTTCTGCGAGGGCCTCATCTGGTCGTGCACACTCCACCCGCCCAGCAGGTCCGACGCATCCGCACCGCCCGAAGCCAGAAACCAGCCGCGCGTGTCACGTCCGCGCAGCGCGCTCGAGAGCAACATGGCGCCGATCAACGCGTCGCGGTAGCCCATCGATCGCAGCAGCAGCCGCGCCGTGGGCGGCGGTTCGTCTGGGTCGCCCCACCACCGGTTCGCACGCAGCGGATCGACGAGGAACGACACCCCCGACGCCAAGCGAATTGCGCCCGCGGCCAACGCCGCACCGTCCACCGCCATGCTGCGAACCCTACCGAGGGTGTCTGTGCCCCGTAGTGAAATCAGCGTGGGTGGATGTCAGCCCGCCCCCGGCGCGGTGGCCTGCTCGACTTCCTCGAGCCTGCGCCAGTCCCGCGGCGCTGAACCCGTCGGTCAGAGCCCGGTCGCACCGTCGAGACGCTCACGCAGGATGTCGGCGTGACCGTTGTGTCGTGCGTACTCACCGATCATGTGGAGGTAGATCCAGCGCGCGGAGACCTCGGTGCCCATGAACGGAACCACGTCGTCGAGTTCGTGATCCGCACAGATGGTGTGCGCCGCGTCGACCTCAGCCCGCCATCTGTCCAACGCATCCGCGAACGACACCTGCTCGGACAGCTCGAAGCCGCCGTCATGCTCGCCGGGGGCCGGCGCCGGGCCGTAGATCGACGGCGCGTCCCGCCGGCCCAGCACCCGCTGGAACCAATTCCGTTCCACCTCGGCCAGGTGCTGCACCAGTCCCTGCAACGTCAACGATGACGGTGGCGCCGACGCGGTGCGCAACGTCGTGTCGTCCAGGCCCTCGCACTTGAGCACCAGCGTGTGGCGCTGGAAATTCAACCACGCTGCCAATGTGGTGCGTTCGTCGCCGTTGAACGGTGGTGTCTCGCGCTCGCCGATCTCCATGGCCGCGATCATCGCACCCTGTTCTGACCCGTTCGCAAGGCCGTTCGAGATGAGGGACCCGATTCCGGACGAGCGCAACCGTTCCAGACGAGCGCGGCCTTCGGATGCGAGCACAGCCGCTTCCGGAGCTGCTTCAGATGAAGGGACTCATCGGAGATGATCGGAGCCGTGCCCGATACACCGTTGACCATTCCGGCTCTGCTCGCCCGCGCCGTCGCCGACCATGGTGACCGGATCTATGCGGTCACCCCGACCGGTCGACTGACCTACGGTCAGGCCGAACAGCGTTCTGCAGAACTGGCCCGGTGGATGTTGGCTGTCGGCGTCGGTAAGGGGACCCGGGTGGGGTTGTTCTTCGCCAACGGCATCGAGTGGATCATCTGGTGGCTGGCGGCATCGCGCATCGGCGCGGTCGCGGTCCCGCTGAGCACCATGTACCGGCCCGCCGAGCTGGCCAAGGTGGTCAGGCTGGCCGACGTCGGGCTGCTCGTGGCGCCGGCCCGGGTGCTGGACATCGACGTCGCCGCGCGTGTGGAGGCGGCATTCCCCGGCCTCGCCGATCAGCGGGCGGACGGGCTGTCGCTGCCGGTCGCACCGTTTCTGCGGCGCATCGCGCTCACTTCCGGCGCCGGCGTCGCCTGGGCGACCCGGTGCGCCGACGACACCGACGACCGGGTCGGCGCTGACGTGCTGGCCGCGGCCGAGGCCGAGGTGTCCGCCGCCGATCTGGCCATCATGGTGCACACGTCGGGATCGACCGCGGACCCGAAGGGCGTGCTGCACACCCACGGAACCCTGGTGCGACAGACCTCGACGTGGCCGGCCGCGATCCGGGCCGTCACCGGGTCGCAGGAGGAACCGGTGATCGTCTGTGCCATGCCGCTGTTCTGGATCGGTGGGGTGTTGGCCGTCATGGGTGCGATGCACGACGCGGTGACGGTGCTGCTGATGCCACGACTCGATGCGGGCGTCGCCCTCGATCTCGCTGAGGCCGAGCGGGCCACCGGCATCGTGGGTTGGCCGGCGTTCACCCAGCGGATGCGGGAGCATCCCAGCTTCGCCGGCCGTGATCTGTCGTCGGCGCCCATGCTGCGCCACGGGCCACTCGACATCGCGATGACCGATGTGCCCGACGGATATCCGGTGCACCGCACCATGTCCGAGACAGCAGGTGGCTTCGCCTACACCGACATCGCGGTCGTCGACGACGGGGGTACCCCGGTCGCCGACGGTGTGGTCGGGGAACTGCTGGTTCGCGGCATCGGCGTGATGGCCGGATACAACAAGAAAGAGCGGTGGGAGACCTTCGACGCCGACGGGTGGTACCACACCGGAGACCGGGTCTATCGCCGCACCGGCGATCCGCGGCTGTTCTATGTCGGGCGTAGCACCGAGCTCATCAAGACCTCGGGGGCCAATGTCTCGCCGCTCGAAGTCGAGGCCGTGATCGGGGAATTCGACGAGGTGGCGCAGTGCGTGGTGGTCGGGGTGCAACATCACGAGCGAGGCGAGGAAGTGTGCGCGGTCGTGGTCGGCGGCACTGACCAGCTGGACCTCCAAGCCCTGGCTCGTCGTGCCCGTGACGTGTTGTCCCCCTACAAGGTGCCCACTCGGTGGATCCCGGTGTCCAGCGCGCAGATACCCACGCTGCCCAGCGGTAAGTTGGACCGAAAAGCGTTGCGGGACTGGGTGGTCAGCTCAGTTCTGTCGGGGAATTAGCTCGCGGACGAACTCGTCGAGGAAGCGCGGCATGTCGACCGGGCCGGCCGGTCTGATCACGACTTTCGTCAGCCCGGCTGCGAGGTAGCCATCGAGTTGGGCATGCAGCGCGGGCCAGTCCTCAGCGACCAGGTCTGTCGGGTGCAGGTCGGGGCGTCGTCTGCGCACCGAGTCCGCAACGGCCGCCGGCAACGTACCGGTGCCCACGGCGAGGTTGATGCCGTAGTGATCGGCAGGGATGCTGCGGCCCGCCTCGCCGGCCGCAGCGACGATCTGGTTGCGCGCGGCAGCGGTTTCGTCGGGGGTGAGGAAGCTGCCCAGCCACCCGTCACCGTGCGTCCCGACTCGGCGATACCCTGCGGCTGATGCGCCGCCGAGCCAGATGTCCAGCGGTGCGGCGGGTTTGGGGAGAATCTGCACGTCACGTACATCGTGATAGGTGCCGCGGAAGGTGAGAGGCTCCTCGACGTCCGGGTCGAGTGCGGCGCGGAGCACGGTCAACGCCTCGTCGAACACTGCGCCGCGACGTCCGGTGGGAACGGGGAACAGCCCGCGTTCAGCAGGCAGGGCCGAGCGAAGGCCGAACACCGGGAGCACCCGCTTGGGCGCGAGCGCGGCCAGTGAGGCCAGCTGCTTGGCCACCAGGACCGGCTGGCGGCCCGGCAGCACCGCCACCGACGTGCCGACCTTCAGTTCCGTTGTGCGCGAGAGCGCGAACGCCATCCCGATGAAGGGGTCGACCGCCTGCGAGTAGACGATCTCGGAGAACCACAGTGAGTCCACTCCCGCTGCCTCGAGGCGGTCGACGATGCGGGGTAGGTCCTGCGTGGCGGTCTCGGGCCCCAGCCCCACTCCGAAGCGGATCTTCACGACCATCCACGGTAGCGATGCGGCGTATGCGTGCTGTGCCCGCGGGGGCGATGACAGGATGGTGCGCGTGGCAGAGCGCATCACGTTCCCCAGCAGCAGCGGACCCGCCCTGGCGGGCCTGATCGACCAACCCGAGGGCGAGTGCCGCGGGTGGGGGGTCTTCGTACACGGGTTCACGCTGGGCAAGGACAGTCCCGCGGCAAGCCGAATCTGCAAGCAACTGGCCAGCGAGGGCATCGGAATGCTGCGCTTCGACGCGTTGGGCCTCGGGCAGTCCGCCGGCGACTGGGGTGACGGTTCGTTCTCACACAAGGTCGCCGACACGGTGCGAGCCGTGCAGTTCATGAACGAATCCGGACGTGAGGTCCGACTGCTGGTCGGTCACTCGTTCGGCGGGTCGGCGGTGCTGGCGGCCGCGCACGAGTGCCCCACCGTCGCCGCAGTGGTCAGCGTCGGTGCACCGTGTCAGCCGTCGCACATCGAGCACATCTACGACACGCTGGTCCATCGCGTCGAATCCGAGGGCGAGGCAGAGCTGACGATCGGAGGCAAGGCTTTGACACTGCGCCGCCATTTCGTCGAGGACGTCCGCACCGCCGATCTGCGCGACCGCATCGAAACCCTGCGCCGGCCCCTGCTGGTCATGCACTCCCCGACCGACAACACCGTCGGCATCGACAATGCCAGCCACATCTTCCAGACGGCCCGCCACCCTCGCAGCTTCATCTCGCTGGAGGGCGCGGACCATCTGCTGACCGGCAAGAACCAGGCGGCGCGCGCCGCGCGGATCATCAGTGCCTGGGCCGACCCCTATCTGTGAGCGGCCGCCAGTCGTCAGTCGTCCTTGCCGGAACCGGAGTCGCTGCCGGAACCCGAGTCGCTGCCGGAACCGGAGTCGCTGCCGGAGTTCTTGCCGGAAGCGGAGTCGCTGCGAGAGCCGGAGTCCTTGCCGGAACCGGCGTCGCTGTCGGACGACGTTCCGGCTGAGCTGTCCGAATCGCCCGCCTCTGCATCGCGCTTGCCGAAGCTGTCGGTGACCTTCGAGAACGACGAGCTGATGCTGTCCCGCACCTGCCGCAGCGTCTGGCCTGCTGAGCTGGGCTTGCGATGCTTCGGCCCGCTCGCCGCGGGCTCGTCGGCGTCCTCGGTCACCTCCGGCTCCTCGACGACGTCAGCATCCTCAACGGTGTCGTCGGTTTCGGTGGTCGGTGCCGGAGCCGACGGCGTCGCGACCTCGTCGATGACATCCTGCGGGGCAGCTGCCACGGACTCCGCGACCGCGCCGTCGTTGGCCGGCTCGTCGACATCGGGATCTTCGAACACAGGACCCGGCACGGGCTCGTTGTCGGGATTGGGCACGAACGGCGCACACACGGTGCACTGCGTCCCGAGGACGAAGGGATTGAATGCGGTGTTCAGCCCGGTGCCGAGGCTGATCAGGCTGCTGACCACCAATTCAGCGGTCAACGGCTTGATGGCCGAGTAGTCCGGTGTGCCGGTGAGGCTGTCGTAGAAGTTGGTGAACGGCTCGGTGGCGTCGAGTTTGACGGTCTGACCTGACCAGGGCACCTCGGGCCCATCCTCGTCCTTGACGTAGCACTGGCCGCTCTCGTCACAGGTGATGCCCGCGCGCGTCTCCGGGAACGTGTAGCCCTCCGGCGAAAACAACGCGGGGATGGCACTAACATTGAACATTTTGCTGAGAATGTCGGCCGGGTCGTCACACGCGCCGGGGCCGGTTCCGGTGCATCCGGTGGCCATGGGAAGTTGGGAGGCGGCGACGGTTGCCACGATGTTGCCCAGCGGCACGGCGAGCTCGGGGAACGGGATCAGTATGTTGGTGATCGCCTGGTAGCGCGAGGGATCTGCGGGATCGGTGCCGAGGATGTTGGTCTGGCTGTAGAGCCACCAGCTACCGGTGTAGCGCAGGTTGCGTCCCAGACCGGGCACGCTGCCGTCGGGTTGGGTGAGTGTCACCCCTTCGTAGGTGGGCTGGAAGTCGAAGTCGCCCTCGGGGTCCGACCCGATTTGAACGTTTCCCTCGCCCAGTGCGGTGAAGAAGTTGAACGGCGTATTAGCAAGGGCGATAAACAGATTCGCGGGGATATTGAAGACGTTGGTGGCGTCCTGGGTTGCGGCGAACGGAGTCGGCGCGATGGGCTCTTCGGGCTGCGTGCACAGCGCGCTGGGATTCTCCCCGGCACAGCTCTGGGTGGCGGCGGCCAGCGCCACATCCCACCGGGCAGTGCTCTCGCCGAGGGTCGGTGTGGTGATCGGTGTCGCGGTGATGACGCCGGCTCCGACCAGTGCGGCGCCGGCTGTGACATAGGAACGTGCTGTGGGCATGACGGACCCTTCCGTGTTGCTGTCCGAGTCCCCGACCGCTCGAAACGTATCCGTATCGTGACCTGATGTCCAGCCCAATGAATGAAATTCTCGTCATCGGTTCATTTGCTGACGAGTGCGTCAGTTAATCCGCGAGTCGTGTGCAGCAAAGAATTGGCCGGTTTCGGCGGTCGGCAATAGACTGCCCCGTCGTGCGAGTCGTCGCCATCCACATCTCACCGGGCCGTCGATTCCGATGCGCGCCGTCGACGCCGTCGACGCCGAGGCCGGCAAGGGCTTGATCGGAGATCGCTACCACGGCACCCGGCATCGCCACGTCACCATCCAGTCTCAGGAGTTGCTCGACGCGGCCGCCGACCAGCTGGGCGGGCCCATCGACGCCGGACTGACGCGGCGCAACCTCACGGTGGACGCCGGCGTGATCCCGACCGCACCGGGCACACGCTTGCGCGTCGGCGAGGTCGAACTCGAGGTCGTGCGCGTGTCGGCCCCCTGCCGGCTGCTCGACGACGGCATCGGTGCGGGTGCGGCCGCCGCCCTCCGGGGCCGGGCCGGCTCGGTGTTACGGGTCCTGAGCTCCGGACGGATTCAGCTCGGCGACGACGTGGCCGTCGCGCCGAGCTGATCGGGTCAGCTGCCGGCGGACCCGTCGTCGGCTCCCGCTTCCGCGGGCAGCGGCGGTGGAAGCGGTGTCGTCGGCGTCGGCGTCGCTTGCTGCGGGCCCGCCCCAGGCGACCTCGGAGACGAGGCCACCCCGGAAGAATGGAAGTCCAGCATCGGCTCTCTGCGGAGGACCTCGCCGCCGGAGCTGATGACCAGCGCGCTCGACGTCACCGAATACTCGATGCCGTCGTTGTCGGCGGTGTACTCACCATCGCCGGAGCTCTGCGCGGGCAGGATGAGCCGCGCCCCGTCGCGCACGCGTACGCCCCGGTATTGGTACTCGCCGTCGGAATCGCGACAGATCGCGACCCGGGAGCTGGCCGTACTGCCGAACACGACCACGCCGGCCGGTGGCGCGCAGCGTGCGGTCGAGTCGACATAGCCCTGACTGTCGGCGTCGGGTGCCGCGTGTGCAGCCGGTACCACCGTGACGAGCAGCGACAAGCAGGCGGCGGTCAGCGCCGCCGTTGCGGTGGTTGCGCGGTGAGCAGACATCACCTCCAGCAGTACACGGCCCGCATCGGGCGTGCGAAGCGCAGGCCGCACCGATCGCCACATCGTTGGGGTTTCGAGACCGGGCTGTAATGACCCGGCGCGCGGTGACGATGAAAACAACGATGAAGCGACAGCGACTCGGTCGGCCTGCAGCAGCGCTCGCCGCGCTCCTGCTCTGCGCCGGCCTCCTCGTCGAAGGGTTCTCCCCGCGTGTGGCGGATGCGGCACCCCCTCCCACCAAAGACTTCTCCCGGCCCGCCGTGGTCATCCTCGGCTACGGGCTCAACGACAACGGCACCATGCGCGCGATCCTGCGCAGGCGCGTACTGACCGGTCTGACTGTCGCGCAGTTCTTCCCCCAGTCCCCCGTGATCGTCACGGGCGGCAACCCCCGCGGCGGCAACACCGAAGCCGGGCAGATGCGAAAGATGCTGCGCGTGCTGGGCTTTCCGGAGGAGCGCATCATCGTCGAGGACCGGGCCAACAGCACCGTGCAGAACGCGGCGTTCTCGGTTCCGCTCGCCGAACAGGCGGGCACCACGGGAATCATCCTGGTGACTTCGTCGACGCACCAGAACCGCGCCGACGGCAACTTCGCCGACGCAGGCGCAAACGTGCTGGCCACCGTCAGTTTTCCCGACGGTGACCCGTCGACCAACATCGCCCAACTCGTGCGCGACGTCATCAGCCCGTTCATCACCATCACCTAGCGCGCATTAGCGTCGCCGGTGTGGACACACAACCGCCGCAGCGCAGGCACCGATGGGGACTGGGTGCCTTCGTGCTCGTCGAACTGGTCTACCTGGCGACGGCGATCGGATTCGCTGTCTTCCTGGTCGGCACGAGCCTGGATCCGGTGCCCACGGCCGTAGCGGCGACTCTGGTGCCGTCGCTGCTGGCCGCGACGGTGGCCGTCACGGTCACCGTGGTGAGGGGGAACGGACCGCGAACGGACCTCGCGCTGCAGTGGTCCTGGCGCGCTGCGGGTCTCGGGTTGCTGTTCGGTGGGCTGGGGCTGTTGGTCACGATTCCCGCCGCGTCCCTGTGGGTGTGGGTGGTCGGTGAGGGCGCCAACAGTGCAGCCGGCGAGGTGTTCGGTGACATGCAGAGCACCTGGGCGTGGGCACTCGTCGTGTTCGCCGCCGTCGTGTTCGTCGCGCCGGTCTGCGAAGAGATCGTCTACCGCGGCCTGCTCTGGGGCGCGGTGGATCAACGGTGGGGACGCTGGACCGCATTCGCCGTCACCACCGTGGTGTTCGCCGTCGCGCACCTCGAGTTGACCCGGGTGCCCCTGTTGTTGGTGGTCGCGATCCCGATCGGGCTGGCGCGGTTGTACACCGCGAATCTCAGCGCCAGCATCGTCGCGCACCAGGTGACCAATCTTCTGCCGGGTCTGGCGCTCATGTTCAGTGTGGCCGGCTCGATACCTGCCGCCTGAGTCGCCCGATTCAGCCGAACGCGCCGGCCACGTAGGCGTCGCGGCAGGCCAGGCGAGCCAGTTTTCCGCTCGTGGTGCGGGGAATCGAGCCCGCGGGCACCACGCGGACGTCGGCCACGGGCAACCCGTGCCGGTCTTCGACCGCTGTCCGGATCTCGGCGACGGCCGCTGCCGGGTCGGCACGCGCCGTGCCGGTAGCGCGTTCGGCGACGATCACCAGACGCTCGAGCGGCTCCCCCGGCACGGTGAACGCCGCGATGTAGCCGCGCCGTACCAGCGGCGATGCAGACGCGGCGGTGGCCTCGATGTCATGCGGATAGTGGCTGCGCCCAGAGACGACCACCAGGTCGGCGAGCCGGCCTACGACGTAGAGTTCACCCTCCAGGTAGAACCCGAGGTCGCCGGAACGCAACCATGCGCGATCCAGAGTGGCTCCCGACGCGTGGCCGCCGGCCTCGTTGGTCGCGGCGAGGCGGCCGCCGAACGTGTGCGCGCTTTCCTCAGCGCGACCCCAGTAGCCCCGTCCGACGTTGTCTCCCTGCAACCAGATCTCCCCGACGAAGCCATCGGGTTGCTCGGATCGCGACGGCGGGTCGACGATCACGCAGGACAGGCTGCGCGCGATGTGCCCGCACGACACCACGGGGAGCGCCGCCGGGTCGCCAGCCGCCACGGGTACCGCGCGCCCCTCGGAAAGGCAGCCCCGGTCGAGGTGAACCACATTGACCTCGGTGCCGGGGTCGATGGTCGAGACGAACAACGTTGCCTCGGCAAGCCCGTAGGACGGTTTGAACGCCGACGGGGACAGTCCGAAGGGGGTGAACGCCCGACGGAAAGTGTCGATCGCCGAGATGCTCACCGGTTCGGAGCCGATGATCATCACGACATTGCTCAGGTCGACGTCGCCGGCGTCGCCTGGCACCCCCCGCTGAGCAGTCCATTCGTAGGCGAAGTTCGGGGCGGCCGTCACGACGCGGCCGATGCGCGAGCCCGCCGACAGCGCCTCGATCCACCGCAAGGGCCGCCGGATGAAGGCGGTCGGCGCCATCAGCGTCGAGTGACCGCCGTACACAGCGGGAAACCCGATCATCGACAAGCCCATGTCGTGGTAGAGCGGAAGCCAACTGACGCCGTGGGTGTTTCGGTCGAGCAGGTCGATCGACAGGATCATCTGCAGGAGGTTCGTCCCCACCGCGCGGTGAGTGATCTCCACCCCGACCGGCGCACGGGTGGCACCACCGGTGTACTGCAGGTGGGACACGTCGTCGACGCCGATGAGCGTTGGCCGGAAATCGTCTGCCGCAGCATCGGGAACCTCGTCGATGGCGATGACCGCCGGGCGCTCGGGGAGCACCGTGGAGTCCAGGAAGGATTCGATCGCCTCGCGCGCCCGTGAGGTGGTCAGCACCGCCGTGGGCCGGGCGTCCCGCAGCGCCGTGTCGAGACGCTCCGCGTGCCCGGGCAACTCCGGCGCGAACAGGGGCACCGCGATCGTTCCGGCGTTGAGCGCGGCGAAGAAGCCGGCGATGTAGTCCAGGCCCTGGGGTGCCATCACCGCAACCCGCTCGCCGCGGGCGGCGACGCACTGCACGTGATGGCCGACCGCCCGCATCCGCACCCCCAAAGCGCGCCAGGTGATCTCGTCCACCACCGGGCCGGCCCCGCCCGCGTAATCGAGGAACCGGTACGCCACCGCATCGGCGACATTGGCGATGTTGCGTTGGATCAGAGAGATCAGCGTGACGTCCGGCGGCAGCGCGATGCCGCCGTCGGCGTCGAGGCAGTCCTCGATCTGAAGCAGGCCCTCTCCGATGTCATGATCCACACCGTCGCGCATGATCGCAGTCTAGGCGCGCTGCTCGTGCTCGTTGTCGGCTGACCGGGTCGGCGTGGGCACAGGGTCAGTCGGCGTGGCGATGTTGCTGTCTGGCAATGTCGATGTCTGGCAATGTCGCTGCCTGGCAATGTCGCTGTCCGGCAATGCTTCCGCTGCCCGGGGCGCGCTCTGGAGCGGGAACGCAGTGATCCATCACACAGGTCACCCCACCGCAGTGGAGCGTTACGTAACCTACCGCGCAGCAAAGGATCTCAACGGCTACTCCCCCGCGGAGTCGCCACCGGACCCTGAATCGTCAGCGGACCCTGAATCATCACGGGAGGCAGCCGCGTCACCGGAGGCGGACGTGTCCCCGGTCTCCGATGCCGATGCCGATGTCCCAGCGGTGCTGTCCTTGTTGTCGTCCTCGGTGTCCGGTTCGGCCTCGGAGAGCGCGACATCGTCGTCGTCCTTCGATTCGTCGACGGCCCCGTCGGCGGTCGGTGACAAGTCGACATCCTCGTCCTCGAGGTCCACATTCGATTCGGCATCCTGCTCGGCGGACTCGCCTTCGCCGCCGTCCACATCGCCGACGGCAGAGTCGCTTTCACTCTCGCCGGCGTCGATCTCGTCGCCGGCCGGCTCCTCGACGGGCGCGCTCTCGGCGGTCGTGCCTGCACCGTCACCGGCCGCAGCGTCGGCAACGTCGAGTGTCTGCGGTGCGACCGACCTGGCGGCGGTCGCGGCCGGCGTCGCGTTAGAGGCGTGCGGAAACTCCGCGAGAACGTCGTCATGCAGATCCTCGTCGACCAGTCCCACGTAGTCGCGGTCGTAGGCCGAGTCGATGATCCGCTTGAGCGGATCGTTGAGGGCGTCGGCCAACGCGTCGAGACCGATGTTGCGCAGTGGCTGGAGCAACGGGATGTTCTGCGAGCGGATCAACACGTAGGTCGTGTTGCCGTCGATCCACACCAGCTTCTCGGAGCTGTCGAGGTCGACGTCGTCGTAGCCGTCGATGTGGATGTGCTGGAAGCCGGCGATCGCGTTGGCGACGGCCAGCAGATTGAACAGGTTGTCCGGGACGTCGGCCGCACCGTCGTACTCCATGGCGATGTCGAGCACCCGGTAGGCGTTGTCGGAGGGAGTGGGGTCCTCGATGTCGTAGACCGGCCGGACTCCGCCGTACTTGCGTTGGGGGTTCGCCATCAGGACGAACGACAGGTCGGCCGGGGTCGGCGCCCACGCGGTTTCGCCGTACTCCAGCATCCATTCGGTGGCGATCATCGCCCCTTGGGAGAAGCCCACCACCATGGTCGGCGGCGCCGTGGTGGCGAGCGCCGCGCGCAGCGCCCACAGCCCGCTGGACTCTCCGATGTTCGGTACACCCGAGAGGTATTCGACCTCGTCACAGGTGTTTCCGGAGGCCTGCGAACAGAACCCACCCTGCAGCATGTCGGCCATGTCCCACTCCAACGAGCCGAGCGAGGTGTAACCGGTAACCGTCAGGACATTTGCTGCCAAATTGACGTTCGGCGATACAAAAGCGCTGGAAGCAGCGATTGAAGAGGCCGCAGCAACCGCGAAGAGTCCGCGCACAGGGAGTCCTTGTCCGTATCTGCCAGCTCGGCTGGGGCCATCGAAGACAGAAATGGACATTAATCCACACGCGTCAATTCCTCAAGAGATAGCTGTCATTCCAGTTCAGAGGGCTTTTGACCGAGTGGTTGAAAAAGCGAGTGGATCGAAGCGGCAGTCGCACCACGAAGAGGCCCACCGTGTGATCGGAATCATGCCAGCAATCGCACGATTCGGCTGTACTTCAGGCGCTGTTCACCAGATGGGGCCGAACCGGAGTATAGAGTGCTTTGCTGCGCGGATCGGGTGGTTTCAGGCGATAATGCGCACCAAATACGGCGTCATGTCGTTGGTGCGCACTGACGAGACGGCGACACCCTCGTCGGTCGTTTCGACCATCTGGCCGTTCCCGATGAACAACGCGACGCTCTGCGTGCCTTCCGGACCGTAGAAGATGAGGTCGCCCGGCAGCGCTTGAGCCGGGGTCACCTTCTGGCCGACCTTGTACTGCTGGCCCGACGAGCGGGGCAGCTTGACCCCGACTCCCGCGTACGCGTAGACCATGAGCCCCGACGCGTCGAAACCGACCACCTCGACGCGGGGCGCCGGCGCAGGACTGGCGACGTTGGGGGTGGCGGCCGGGAGGTTCAGTCCGGGAACCAGATCCAAAGCGGCGGCGTCGGTTTCGGCCTCATCGGGCTCGGATACCGCGACGGTGCCCGCGCTCGGTCCCGACGCGCCGCCCCCGCCGTAGGCGAACGGCACACCCCGCTGGGACATCGCGCGGGCGATGACGGTCTCGACCGCCTTCTGGTTCGTCGCCGACCGGGTGTCGGCAGACGCCAGACCCGGTGTCGCCATCAGCAACACAAGCCCCATCACGAGCGCGCACACGCGTGCCATCGCAGTTCACCGCTTTCCGCACGCCGGCACCGTGCGGTGCCGGGAACATCGATTAACAACTGTCACTATGACCACTTCTACACCACCACATTCAGTGGTTGAGCGTCGTCGCAGGACGGTGAACGAAGTCGATGCGGTACCGGAACCGAACGGTGATCTACGGGCGCGGCTCACCCGTTAGGGTGACCGCCGTCACTCAGCCCAGCGCTGCCAGCGCGGCGTCGTAATCCGGCTCCTGACCGATCTCGGGCACCAGTTCGGTGTAGGTGACTTTCCCGTCCGCGCCCACCACCACGACGGCGCGCGCCAGCAGACCGGCCATCGGTCCGTCGGCGATCGTGATACCGAAGTCCTCGCCGAAGCTGTCGCGGAAGGCCGACGCCGTGGTGACGTTCTCGATGTCCTCCGCCCCACAGAACCGCTTCTGGGCGAACGGCAAATCCTTCGACACACACAGCACCGAAACCCCGCTGGCCGCGGCGCGCTCGTTGAAGGTCCGCACGCTGGCGGCACACACGGGGGTGTCGACCGAGGGGAAGATGTTCAGCAGCACCGGCTTGTCGCGGAACTGCTCGGCACTGACCTCGCCCAGATCCGTTCCGGTCAGGGTGAAGCTGGGTGCCGACGAGCCGACCGCGGGCAGTTCTCCGACGGTGTTGATCGGGTTTCCACGCAAGGTTATCTGTGCCATGCGCCCAGTCTGCCAAGCGCAGCGCCGGTCGTCGCGCCCGGGTCCGGACGGTGTGCCACTCAGTCACGGCCCGGCGGCGGCCCGTACAGGCGGGCGATGTCGGGCGAGTCCAGCCAACCCGAGTAGGTGGGACGCTGCGGCCAGCTGTCGGGCGAATCCTGCCAGCTCTCCTGCCTGCCCCAGGGCAGTACGTCGATGAGTCCGAAGGTGTGGCTCAACTGCTCGGTACCCCGGCCGTTGGTGTGCCAGGTGCGATAGACCGCGTCACCGTCGCGCAGGAACACGTTGACCGCGAACCCGGTACCGGGTGCGGCGTCGACGTCGGCGGCGAACGCGCTCTCCGACGACGAGTACCACTCCATCGAGTTGCCGACCCGGTCCCGGTAGGCCAGTGCCTCGTCGATGGGACCGGCGGTGACGATGACGAACTTCGCGTCGTAGCTGTCCAGGAACTCCAGTCGGGTGAACTGCGAGGTGTAGCCGGTACAGCCGCCGCACTGCCAGTCCGCCCCGTCGTTCCACATGTGGTTGTAGACGATCAGCTGTGAGCGTCCGTCGAAGACGTCGACCAGCGGCACCGGTCCGTCGGGCCCGATCAGGGTGTAGTCGGGCATCCGCACCATCGGCAGCCGGCGCCGTTGCGCGGCGATCGCGTCCAGCTCGCGGGTGGCGGCTTTCTCCCGCTCACGCAACGCGTCGAGGGCCGAACGCCAGGTTTCGGCATCGACGACGGGTGGTAGGGCGGTGGATTCGGTCATCGGGGCTCCCCTCTCCGGCGGATACGCTCAGTTCTGTCAAATAATCGTGCTGCCCATATCGACCGGACCGGGCCGCGATACTCATCGCTGACAGGATGGCGGCATGAACACCAGCGCTGCCCCGCGCCTGAGCACGGACCGGCCCGGATCGTGGTCGACGCGACTGTGGGCCGAGATCACGCCGACCTACGACGCCATCGTCGGCCATCCCTTCCTCACCGGGCTGACCGACGGCAGCCTCGATCCCGCGGCGTTCGCGCAGTACGTCGCCCAGGACGTGCACTATCTGCGCGCCTACGCCCGCGCGCTGGCGGTCGTGGCGGCCAAGGCCCCCACCCTGGGCGACACCGCCATGTTCACCCGCCACGCCGCCGAGATCTTCGACGTCGAGCTGGAACTGCACGACGAGCTGCTGCCCGCCCTGGGGTTGTCCGCACAGGCGCTCGACGCGCTCCCGGCGACCCCGACCACCCAGGCCTACACCAGTTATCTGCTGGCCACCGCGTACGACGGCAGCTTCGCCGACGGCCTGGCCGCGGTGCTGCCCTGCTACTGGATCTACGCCGAGGTGGGTGCCGAGTTGCTGTCGCGCGGCTCCACCGAGCCGCGGTACCAGCGGTGGATCGACAGCTACGGCGGTGAGGACTTCGCCGCGACGGTCGGCGAGGTGCTCGCGATGGCCGACCGCACCGGACCGACGTTGACGGCCGGGCAGGAAAGCGTGGCCCGAGCACACTTCGCTGCCGCCGCGCGCTACGAGTGGATGTTCTTCGACGCCGCGCACCGGCGCGAATGCTGGCCGCTGTAGGGCGCGTCCCGCCCACGCGTGCCACGAGCCGGGCAACTCGGTGGTCGACTGGCTATGCTTGCGGCTCTCCTCGAGAAGAGGAGACGGCTCAGGAGAATCGAAGGACAGATGTCGGCGCAGGCCAGTCCATCGGCGAACGTGCCGCCCGCGGCCACCTCCGCCGGCGGCCACATCAGACTGACCTCGCACAGCGCCGGCGCCGAGGCGCCCGCGCTGTCCTGGGGCGCCGCGACGGCTGCCGAGCGGGGCCCGGTGGTGGGCACCATCAAACGCACCCATCGCAATGTCATCGGCACGCACAGCGGCGCCTACGGCGTCTACCGCGCCCTCGCGGTGGCGGCCGGGGCGCTGTCCCGCGAGCACCGCGCTGACCTGACCGACACCTCACCGACCGACCTGATCGGCCCCTACCCACAGTGGGGGCAGCCCGGCGCCATCGTCAGCCTCGACCCCTGGGGCGCCGTGGTCGCCGACGTGTTCGCCGATCAGCTGGCGCACGGGCTCGACATCCGACCCACGATCGCGGTGACAAAGGCCCAGGTGATCCTCCCCGAGATCGGCGACGCCCTTCGCGCGGGCCGTCTCGCCCCGGACGGCCGGGTGCTGCTCGACACCGGCGCTGCGCAGGTCACCAAGGCCGCCGTCGAACCCGTGTGGCATCTGCCCGGGGTCGCGCAGCGCTTCGGATGCAGCGAAAACGACCTACGCCGGGCCCTTTTCGAAGAGACCGGGGGCATGTACCCCGAACTCGTGACGCGCCCGGACCTCGAGGTGTTCCTGCCGCCGATCGGTGGGCAGACGGTCTACATCTTCGGTGCGGCAGGCGATCTGGCCGATCCGAGCATCGAGTTGACCGCGCGGGTACACGACGAATGCAACGGCTCGGACGTGTTCGGGTCGGACATCTGTACCTGCCGCCCCTATCTGACGCACGCGATCGAGGAGTGCATCCGCGGCGCTCAACGCGGTGGGGTCGGTCTGGTGGCCTACTCACGCAAAGAGGGTCGGGCGCTCGGCGAGGTGACGAAGTTCCTGGTGTACAACGCCCGCAAGCGCCAGGCCGGTGGCGACACCGCCGACCAGTACTTCGCTCGGACCGAATGTGTCGCCGGGGTCCAGGACATGCGGTTCCAGGAGCTGATGCCCGACGTGTTGCACTGGCTGGGCATCACGAAGATCCACCGCCTGGTCTCGATGAGCAACATGAAATACGACGCGATCACCGGTTCGGGTATCGAAGTCGGCGAGCGGATCTCGATCCCCGAGGAGCTCATCCCGGCCGAGGCCCGCGTCGAGATCGACGCGAAGATGGCCGCGGGCTACTTCACCCCCGGGGCCGCGCCCGGAACCGAGGAGCTCAAGAAGGTTCGGGGCCGGGGGCTGGACGAATGAGCGCCGACCACGGCGCGCTCCGCTCTGGTCCTGCTGTCCGGGACACCGATGAGGCGGTCGATCAGGCGGTAGCCGAGCTGCAGACCGCCGGCGCGGTGCGCACCCGCGCGCACCGCCTGCTCGAGCGCGCCCGCGCCGGGGAGTCCCGATGGTTCGTCGTCCACGACCACGCCCTGGACGCCACGGCCGCCGACGTCGCCGAGATCACCCGCATCCGCTTCCCCGACCTCGACGTCCCGGTACACAGCCGCTGGAACCACTTCCAGGCCGGTGGATACGACCGGCGCGGCGACCTCGACGCGCTGCTCGCCGACAGTGACCTCGCCGAGCGCAGCCGCGCGATGATCGATCTCACGCTGATCAGCGTGCTGCTCGACGCTGGGGCGGGTCCGGACTGGAGTTTCGTCGAGGAGCGTGACGGCACACGGTCTCGCTACGGGCGTTCCGAGGGCCTGGCCGTCGCCAGCTGGCACGGCTTCGTCCGCGGCCGGTTCTCCGCCGACCCGGCACGACCCCTGCGGGTCGATGCGACGACGCTGGCTGCGTTGACCGACGATGATCTGAGCGCCGTCTTCCAGGTCGGTCCCGCCAACCCGCTGGTGGGTCTCGCGGGTCGCGTCGAGTTGTTGCACCGTCTCGGCGCTGCGCTGCGCGGCCACCCGGAGATGTTCGGTGAGCAGTCCCGCCCGGGTGGGTTGTTCGACGCGCTGCCCCGCACGGATCGGGGCGTCGACGCCCACGACCTGCTCAGCGCGCTGCTGACCGCACTGTCACCGATCTGGCCTTCCGACAACGTCATCGGCGACCGGCCGGTTGGCGACTGCTGGCGCCACGAGGCCGTGGCCGGACCCGGGCTGAGCAACGGGTGGATGCCGCTGCACAAGCTGTCGCAGTGGTTGACCTACTCGTTGGTCGAGCCCTTCGCGGCCGGTGGCGTCACGGTGACCGGGCTCGACCGGCTGACCGGTCTCGCCGAATACCGCAACGGTGGGCTGCTGATCGACACCGGGGTCCTGGGGTTGCGGGACCTCGACGACGCCCTGCGCACCTGGCGTCCGGCGGACGAACTGGTGGTGGAATGGCGGGCGCTGACCGTTGCGCTCCTCGACGAGCTGGCTCCCCTGGTGTGCGCCCGCCTGGGACTGGATCCGGCCCGGACACCGCTGGGCTGTGTGCTCGAGGGTGGCACATGGGGCGCCGGACGGGCGTCGGCGCAACGGTTGCGCGGAGGCCGGCCGCCGCTGTCGATCGTCAGTGACGGCACGGTGTTCTGACGATGGCTTCCGACAACTCGACGGTGCACCTCGTCGAACATCCACTGGTCCAGCACAAGATCACATTGATGCGCCGGAAAGACGCCTCCACCAACACCTTCCGCCGGTTGGTGCACGAGGTCTCGGCACTGATGGCCTACGAGGTCCTGCGCGACGTCGCAACGCATGAGGTCGACGTGGACACGCCACTGGAACGCACCACCGGCAGGGTCATCGACGGCAAGAAGCTCGTCTTCGCGTCGATCCTGCGTGCGGGAACCGGCATCCTCGACGGAATGCTCGAGGTGGTGCCGTCGGCCCGGGTCGGGCACATCGGTCTCTACCGTGACCCGAAAACCCTTGTCGTGGTGGAGTATTACTTCAAGATGCCGGCGGATCTGCCAGATCGCGACGTGATCGTCGTCGACCCGATGCTGGCCACCGGGCACTCGGCGGTGGCCGCGCTGGACCGCATTGCCGAGCACCGGCCGAAGTCGTTGAAGTTCGTCTGCCTGGTGAGCTGTCCGGAAGGGCTGGCCGCGCTGGCCCGGGCGCACCCCGACGTACCTGTCTACACCGCCGCGATCGACCGCCAACTCGACGAGCACGGCTACATCCTTCCCGGCCTGGGTGACGCCGGCGACCGGATCTTCGGCACCAAATAGCGCACACCCGGCCCCAGGGGCCCGCCTCGCGCCGTACTGTGAATTATGGCCATCATCGAAGCTGACCTTCAGCCAAAGACGTCATTCGAACGCGACGTCGCCGACACGCAGGCGTACTTCGACAGTCCCCGGTTCGAAGGCATCATCCGCCTCTACACCGCCCGGCAGGTCGCCGAGCAGCGCGGCACCATCCCGTCCGACTATCCGGTCGCCCGAGAGGCAGCCGCCGCGTTCTATCCGCACCTGCGCGAGTTGTTCGCCCAGGGCCGCAGCATCACGACGTTCGGCCCGTACTCCCCCGGCCAGGCCGTCGTGATGAAGCGGATGGGAATCGAGGGAATCTACCTGGGCGGGTGGGCGACCTCGGCGAAAGGCTCGATCTCCGAGGACCCCGGACCAGACTTGGCGAGCTACCCGCTCAGCCAGGTCCCCGAGGAAGCTGCGGGGCTGGTGCGCGCACTGCTCACCGCCGACCGCAACCAGAACTATCTGCGGTTGCAGATGACCGACGAGCAGCGGGCAGCGACGCCGGCCTACGACTATCGTCCGTTCATCATCGCCGATGCCGACACCGGCCACGGCGGCGATCCGCACGTGCGCAACCTGATCCGGCGCTTCGTCGAAGCCGGGGTGCCCGGCTACCACATCGAAGATCAGCGGCCCGGCACCAAGAAATGCGGTCACCAGGGCGGCAAGGTGCTGGTGCCCTCCGACGAACAACTCAAACGGCTCAACACCGCACGGTTCCAGCTCGACGTCATGCGGGTGCCGGGGATCATCGTCGCGCGCACCGACGCCGAGGCCGCCAACCTCATCGACAGCCGCGCCGACGAACGTGATCAACCCTTCCTGCTCGGCGTCACCAATCTCAAGATCCCGCCGTACAAGGCGTGCTTCCTGGCGATGATGCGGCGGTTCTACCAGCAGGGCATGACCGAGATCAACGGCCACCTGCTCTACGCCATCCCCGACGCCGAGTACGCCGCGGCCGATGCGTGGCTGCAGCGCCACGGGCTGACCCAGCTGATCGACGACACCGCCGCCGCCTGGCAGGACGGCACGGATCCGTCGCTCTCGTCGGTCGACGCCGCCTACGACGCGGTGGAGTCCCGGTTCGTCGAGGTGTGGCAGGACGACGCAGGGGTGGGCACCTACGCCGACGCGGTGGCCGATCTGCTCGACTTCCGCCAGCGCGAGGGCGAGGCCCCGGCGATGAGCTCGAGCGAGTGGCGCGCCTTCGCCGAGTCGGCGTCGCTGTACTCGGCACGGGAGAAGGCCAAGGAACTCGGCGCCGACGCGGCCTGGGACTGCGAGCGGGCCAAGACACCCGAGGGCTACTACCAGGTGCGCGGCGGCATCCCCTACGCCATCGCCAAGTCACTGGCGGCCGCACCGTTCGCCGACATCCTGTGGATGGAGACCAAGACCGCCGATCTGGCCGATGCCAAACAGTTCGCCGACGCGATCCACGCGGTCTACCCCGACCAGATGCTGGCCTACAACCTGTCGCCGTCGTTCAACTGGGACACCACGGGCATGAGCGACGAGGAGATGCGGGCGTTCCCCGAGGAACTCGGCAAGATGGGGTTCGTCTTCAACTTCATCACCTACGGCGGGCACCAGGTCGACGGTGTCGCGTCCGAGGAGTTCGCAACGTCGCTGCGTCAGGAAGGCATGTTGGCGTTGGCCCGGCTGCAGCGCAAGATGCGCCTGGTCGAGTCGCCCTACCGCACTCCGCAGACCCTGGTGGGCGGGCCGCGCAGCGATGCCGCGCTGGCCGCCTCCTCGGGTCGCACCGCGACGACCAAGGCGATGGGCAAGGGCTCGACCCAGCACCAGCATCTGGTGCAGACCGAGGTGCCCAAGAAGCTGCTGGAGGAGTGGCTGGCCCTGTGGAGTGAGCACTACCAGCTGCCCGAGAAGCTGCGCGTGCACCTGCGGCCGCGTCGCGCCGGCTCCGACGTGCTCGACCTGCAGATCGTCAGCGACGGTTCCGAAGACGGCGCGGAGCCGCTGGCCAATGTGGTCGTCGATCCGATCAAGGACCGGCACGGTCGCAGCATCCTGACCGTCCGCGACCAGAACACCTTCGCTGAACAACTGCGCAAGAAGCGGTTGATGGATGTGATCCACGTGTGGCTCATCCACCGCTTCAAGGCCGAGATCGTCTACTACGTCACCCCCACCGAGGACAACATCTACCAAACGGACAAGATGAAGTCGCACGGCATCTTCAGCGACGTCTACCAGGAGGTCGGCGAGATCATCGTCGCCGACGTGAACCAACCGCGCATCGACGAACTGGTCGCGCCGGACCGCGAGGCGCTCAACCGGTTGATCCGCAAGGAGGACTGAGCAGGGACCGCAGCCGGCCCGCAGCATTGCTGCGGCTCGCCGCTACAGCATTGCTGCGGCTCGCCGCTACAGCATTGCTGCGGCTCGCCGCAGAAGCCCCCGCCAGTGTGCGACAGTCTCCGCATCGGTGACGGCGAACCGTTGCAGCCGCACCGGATCGGGTCCTGCCGGCATCGGTGCGGCGGGCAGATGACCGTCTCTGGGAATCAGCGACCTCGCCTCGGACACCACGTCGGCCTCAGCGAGCCAACCGGGCACGGGGCCGCACGCGAATGGCAGCTGGGGCAGCGCCGCGGCCAACGCCACATCGGCGGCCAATCCGATGCTGGTGGTGCCGGTGAAGTCCACCAGCGCGGGCAGGTCCAGGCGCTCCGCGCGGCGCATCGCCCGGCGGACCCCGCCGGACGGGCCGCAGCGCAAGATGGCGATGTCGGCGCACTGCGGATCGGCAAGCAACAGCGCCGCGTCCACCGCGATCGGGACGTCGACGCGGTGTCGAACGGACCTGGCATCGACGGGATCTCGGCACTCCAGCAGCACGACCTCGATGGCGCCGGCGCGCAGATCGCCGATGCGGGCGACCGCCGCGTCGACGTCGCCGGCTGCGACGGAGAGCCGCCTCGCCCCGTCGTCGACGGGAACCCGGCCGCGCACCGCGTCGGGCCAGCCGACAGTGCTCGGTTCCATCGCCGCGGTCAACCACCGCGCCGCGAGAGCGTCGTCGGCGTCGGGCGGCGGGCTGAACTCACCCCAGCCCTGGGGCCCTTCGACCAGCACCGCGTAGCGCGGGCCGGCCGCGGTCGGCACCGCGATCACCGGGGCGTCGTCGAAATCGATGAGTGTTCTCACTGACCGACAAGCTAACCCGTGGCTACTCTTGGCCGGTGGCCGACGCCCCGTTCCTCCTGTTGTCGATCCGCGGCGAAGACGAGGCCGCCGACGACGAGTACCAGGCGATGATGCGGTTCACCGGTCTGGACGAAGCCGGCCTGCGCCGCGTTCGGCTGACCCACCGCCCGCTCGGCGAGGTCGAGCTGGGGCACTGGTCGGGCATCATCCTCGGCGGCGGGCCGTACAACGTCAGCGACGACCCCGAGACCAAGTCAGAAACCCAACGTCGGGTCGAAGCCGAGCTGGCCCGGCTGCTGGCGGAAGTGATCGCCGATGACTTTCCGTTCCTGGGATGCTGTTACGGCGTCGGCACCGTGGGAAGAGCGGTCGGTGCGGTGGTGGACCGTGCGCACAGCGAGCCCGTCGGGGCGGTCACGGTCGAGCTGACCGACGCCGGCCGCGACGATGCGCTGTTCGCCGGGCTGCCGGACTCGTTCGAGGCGTTCGGTGGGCACAAGGAGGCGGCGTCGCAGCTGCCCCGCCATGTCATCCGTCTCGCGAGTTCCCCGGCGTGCCCGGTGCAGGCGTTCCGGGTCGGTGCCAACGTCTACGCCACCCAGTTCCACCCGGAACTCGACGTCGAGGGCATCTGCACCCGCATCGACGTGTACAAGGACCACGGCTACTTCGCCCCGGAGACCGCAGAGTCACTCAAAGCCGATGCGCGGCAGCGTGATGTACGGCATCCGACGGTCATCATGAGCCGCTTCGCGCAACGCTACGCCCGGCCGACATAGAGCTTGTCGACATGGCGAAGGCAGGGGCGCGGCTGCGAAGTGTGCGACTCAGGCGTCGGGAATCTCGAACTGGGCGCGCGCGATCTGCTCGATCCAAGGGGCCAGTCGCGCCCGCAGCCGGTTGTGTTCGGCGTCCTCGTCGTAGCTCCGGTACGCCGCGACGTCGTCGAAGTCCGCGACGATCACGAAATCCCAGTTTCCATCGCGCAGACCGATGTCGGTTCCGATCGTGAAATCCCGCGTTCCCGGGAGGTTCAACTCGGCCAGGCACTGTTGGATCTGCTCGACCTCCGCACGGTCGTACCCCGCTGTCAGCTTGGCCAGCACCACGTTGCGAATCACCGGCGCACCCTAACAGGCCGAACTGGTAAGCAATTCGAGTAAATACTTGACTGAGTCCAAAAAAGGTCGTACAACTTTCGTGTGACCTCGGACGCGGCCGGCCTGCTTCGCAACGCGGAGCTGCGGGTGACCCGTCCGAGGCTGGCTGTCCTGGCTGCCGTCGCAGAGCATCCGCACGCCGACACCGACACCATTGTGGGGGTGGTCCGGCAGGCTCTGCCCGAGGTGTCCCGGCAGGCCGTGTACGACGTTCTGGCGGCGTTGACCGGCGTCGGTCTGCTCCGCAAGATCCAGCCGAGCGGCTCGCCGGCGCGGTACGAATCCCGGGTCGGCGACAACCACCACCACATGGTGTGCCGCTCCTGCGGCGTCATCGCCGACGTGGATTGCGCCGTCGGCGAGGCGCCCTGTCTCATTCCCTCAGACCCGGACGGCGCACTGGACGGTTTCGTCGTCGACGAAGCCGAGGTCGTCTACTGGGGCATCTGTCCGGCCTGCACCGCCCACAACGTGGGATCACAACCGTGATCACAGTCCGATTCACCACTCCCGAAAGGAAATACCGTGCCTGACGACGGTCGCACCATCGAAGAGACTCCGCCTATCGGCGAAGCGCAGAGTGATCCCGTCGAAGGCGGTTGCCCGATGGTGATCAAGCCGCCCGTGGAGGGCGGCAGCAACCGGGACTGGTGGCCCAACGCGGTCAATCTGAAGATCCTGCAGAAGAATCCCGACGTCATCGACCCGATGGACGACGGTTACGACTACCGCCAGCGGGTCCAGAACCTCGACGTCGACGCGCTGACCCGCGACGTGGACGCGGTCATGACCGACTCCCAGGACTGGTGGCCCGCTGACTTCGGCCACTACGGACCGTTTTTCATCCGGATGACCTGGCATGCCGCGGGCACCTACCGTGTCCAGGACGGCCGCGGCGGCGGGGGTCGGGGCATGCAGCGCTTCGCTCCGTTGAACAGCTGGCCCGACAACGTGAGCCTGGACAAGGCCCGCCGCCTGCTGTGGCCCGTGAAGAAGAAGTACGGCAAGGACCTGTCGTGGTCGGACCTGATCATCTTCGCCGGCAATCGCGCGCTCGAGCACATGGGGTTCAAGACCGCCGGATTCGCGTTCGGCCGCCCGGACTACTGGGAGCCCGAAGAGGACGTCTATTGGGGTGCCGAGCACGAGTG
Organism: Mycolicibacterium poriferae; assembly: GCF_010728325.1. The sequence continues at coordinate 3,664,359 of NZ_AP022570.1, read as the reverse complement.
GCTTGAGACGTTCCACCGCTACCCCGGTGACAACTCCGAGCGCACCAAGCTGGAGAACCCGCTGGCCGCCACCCACATGGGCCTGATCTACGTCAACCCCGAAGGCCCCGAGGGCAAACCGGATCCGGTGGCGGCGGCCGTCGACATCCGCGAGACGTTCGGCCGGATGGCGATGAACGACGTCGAGACCGCCGCACTGATCATCGGCGGGCACACCTTCGGCAAGACCCACGGCGCCACCGAGGTGGAGAACGGGCCGGAGCCCGAGGCTGCACCCCTGGAGATGCAGGGACTCGGCTGGGCGAACTCGGGTCTCGGCAACGACACCGTCAGCTCCGGTCTCGAGGTGATCTGGACCCACACACCCACCAAGTGGGACAACAGCTTCCTGGAGATCCTCTACGGCAACGAGTGGGAGCTGACCAAGAGCCCCGCCGGCGCCTACCAGTGGAAGCCCAAGGACGGCGGCTGGGCCAACACCGTGCCGATGGCCCAGGGCGACAAGAAGACCCACCCGTCGATGCTGACCACCGACCTGTCGATGCGGATGGATCCCGGGTTCGAGAAGATCACCCGCCGCTGGCTGGACCACCCGGAGGAACTCGCCGAGGAGTTCGCCAAGGCATGGTTCAAGCTGCTGCACCGCGACATGGGGCCGGTGGTTCGTTACCTGGGGCCGCTGGTGCCGCAGCAGACCTGGCTGTGGCAGGACCCCATCCCGGAAGGAAGCGACCTGTCGGCCGACGACGTCGCCAAGCTCAAGAGTGCGATCGCCGACTCGGATCTGACCGTGCAACAGCTGGTGTCGACCGCGTGGAAAGCTGCCTCGTCGTACCGGAGCAGCGACATGCGCGGCGGTGCCAACGGCGGCCGGATCCGGCTGCAGCCGCAGCTGGGCTGGGAGGCCAACGAAACCGATGAGCTGTCGCTGGTGATCCGCAAGCTCGAGGAGATCCAGGGATCGTCAGGCACGTCGGTGTCGTTCGCCGACCTGGTGGTGCTGGCCGGCAACGTCGGTGTCGAGAAGGCCGCCAAGGCCGGCGGCGTCGACGTCGAGGTGCCGTTCACTCCCGGCCGGGGCGACGCCACCCAGGAGCAGACCGACGTCGAGTCGTTCTCCTACCTGGAGCCCAAGGCCGACGGCTTTCGCAACTACGCCGGCAAGGGGCTGCCGCTGCCTGCGGAGTACCAGCTCATCGACAAGGCCAACCTGTTGGGTCTGTCGGCACCGGAGATGACGGTGCTGATCGGCGGCATGCGGTCGCTGGACACCAACTACGGCGGGACGAAGCTGGGCGTGTTCACCGACAAGCCCGGTGTGCTGTCGACCGATTTCTTCGTCAACCTGCTCGACATGAGCACCAAGTGGGCTCCGGCCCCGGCTGACGACGGCACCTACGTGGGCACCGACCGCGCCACCGGCGAACAGAAGTACACCGCCAGCCGCGTCGACCTGCTGTTCGGGTCGAACTCGCAACTGCGGGCGCTGGCCGAGGTCTACGCCGAGGACGACTCGAGGGAGAAGTTCGTCAAGGACTTCGTCGCGGCGTGGACGAAGGTGATGGACGCCGACCGCTTCGACGTGCGCTAGCCTAGGCGATCCCGCTCAGTCGGACAGGGCATCCGGTGCTGGCCACGCCAGCCCGGGTGCCCTGTCCGGCATGCGTCTCAGTACGGGTGCAACTTGGCGGCGATCAGCGGCGCGATCTTCTCGGCCATGTAGGTGTGGCCGGCGTCGGTGGGGTGGACCCCGTCAGCGCCGATCAGCTCGGGCCGTCCGACGAACCACCCAGCCGCGATGGGGTCGACGAACGTCGCACCGGCGAGCTCCGCCTGATAGCTGAGCACATCCCGCACGCGCAAGATCTTTGCCGGTGGATCGGCCGTCGGCCACGGCGGCCCGATCACCAGCAGCCGCGCCGACCGCGCGATCTGGCGAGCCAGGCTCAACGTGCCGTACATCGCCACCGACAGCCGGGTCGGCTCGACGTCCATGTCGTTGCGCGAGCCGTAGAACACCACGAGGACGTCGGTGGGCTTGACCGCGCGCACGGTCAGGTCTTCGAAAACGCCCCCGCGGTTGCCCCTGGTGCAGAAGCCCGCACCACCTTCGGCGGCGACCGTCGGCGTGACCGCGATGCCGTGCTCTGTCAGCGCCCGCCACGCCTGCGGCGCCCACCCCTGAGGTCCGTTGCCGCCCTGGTCGCTTCCGGTGGTGTAGGAATCGCCGATCACCGCAATCCGATTCACCGCATAGTCCAGCGGCTGGACGTCGAGGTGCCGGAGGCGTCCGGCGTCCGCGGTATGGGCGGTGAAGGCGCCGAGGACGACGGCGACGCAGAGCGCGAAGGTCAGAAGCCGACTCACCGGACCATGCTAGGCGGCAGCCGCGCAGGTCCGGTTCGTCGACGCGCCGTGTGTTCGAAACGTCACCCCGCGCGCGCCTCGACCGGGTGCAGACGGCTCTGCGGTGGCTCGGCGGGACGGTCCGCTTGCTTGGGCCCGGAGTCCAACATGCGTCTCATCCAGTGCCGCGCCGGCTCCTCGACCAGGTGGTAGAGCGCTGCCGCCAAGAGCCCCGAGAGCGCGATCAGCCCGACGAAGACGAGCTTGGCCCCCCAGCTGGGCGACAGGGTGATCTCGTACTGAGCGGCAACCCAATTCCACGCGGTGTGCACGATCTCGTGGACCATGTACAGGCTGAACGAGATGTGGCCCAGATAGACCATGGTGCGGGTGGACAGCGCCGCCGGCAGCGTGCCTGCGCCGAGCGCCAGTGCGACGACCAGCGGGACGAACAGCACATCGACCAGGCCGCCTGCGTCGTAGATCAACTCCGGCGGGACACCGTCGAGCAGATACAACCCGCCGATGATCACCCCACCCAGCAGCAGCGCCGCCACCCCCGCGGTCTGCCGGGATCTGTCGGACACGTGCAGCTTGCGCACGGCTGCACAGGCCAGGGCGCCGGCGATGAACTGCATCACGATCCGCGGCAGCCAGCTCCACGGGGTGTAGAAGACACCGCTGGCGAGCAGGAACAGCGTCGGCGGCAGGGATGCCAGCACCGCCAGCACCAGAAGCCCGCGCGCACGGGTGGCCGCCGCGATCCGGAACACCACCAGCACCAGTGCACCGAACAGCAGATAGGCCAGCCATTCGGCGCTGATCGACCATGCCGGGCCGTCCCAGCTCGACCCGTCGAAGAACGGCTCGAACCACAACTGCACCAGCAGCACCTGTCGGATCCAGCTGATGGCGGTGAGGTCCTCGGCGGCCGGGGACGGGAAGTCGCCCACGTAGAGCGTGAAGACGATCCAGGCGGCAGCCAGGTGCATCGTCACGAGGTAGACCGGCCACACCCGTGCGAGGCGCAGCCACAGGAACCGCAGCGTGCTGCGCGTCGACCAGGACTCCCCCATCCGGTCCAGGTAATTCCACGTCAACACGAAACCGCTGAGGATGAAGAACAGGTCCACGCCCTGTGCGCCGGCGTCGAGCACCGGTGCCAGCGCATCACTCCAGGGTGGCGACGCCTGCTCGAGCAGGGGCCGGAAATGGAAGAGCACCACCCACAGCGCTGCGACGATGCGCAGGCCGGACAACGCTCTGATCTCTCCGGTGCGCACACGACTCATTTCGGCTCAGGACTCTGCGGTGTCGGCGATTCTGCGGGGTCGGCAATTCAGGCTTGCTGGGCGATGTTCGGCGGGCATCACCGCCCGATCGGATGGCTCCGGCCGGCTCCCCCGATCACACCGGCGACCGCTCGCAGATTACCAGCGGCAGCACCGCCCGCACGGTGCGCAACGCCGTGGCCGACACACCGTCTCGACGGCCCCGGCGCCCGGGTATCCTCGGTGAATTGCCAATCGCACACCGGTCCGTGACATGAGTGGACCCACCGAAGCGCCGGGACCCGGCCGCGTCCCGCACGGCGGCGACCCGTTGACGTTGTTGCTGGTCGAAGACGACCGCGCCGACGCGATCATCGTCGAGGAGTTGATCGCCGACGCCGGCGTCGACATGGACGTGACCTGGGCGCCGTCCATGGCCGACGCCGAGCGTGAGATCTCGGCCGCCCGACCCGACTGCATCCTGTTGGACCTGCATCTGCACGACACCGACGGGATCGACGGACTGGCCCGGATCGGCCGACAGGACCCGGGAATTCCCGTGGTGGTGCTGACCGGTCTCAACGACGAGCACTTCGGGGTCTCGGCCGTCGCCTCCGGCGCGCAGGACTATCTGGTCAAGGGGCGGGTCGACCCGGAGATGCTGCGCCGCGCGGTGCTGTACGCGATCGAACGCAAACGCGCCGAGCTCACAGCGGTCGACCTGCATGCCAGCGAGATGCGGGCACGGGAGAACGCGCGGCTGGAGCGCGGTCTGCTCCCGTCGCCGTTGTTGCTGGATGAGCCCGGCGTGAACATCGTCACCCAGTACCGGCCGAGCCGGGAGAATGCCTTGCTCGGCGGCGACTTCTACGACTTCGTGCAGACCCCCGACCGCACTGTGCACGTCATGATCGGCGATGTGGCCGGACACGGTCCGGACGAGGCAGCGCTGGGCGTCGCGTTGCGAATCGCCTGGCGGACGCTGACTTTCGCCGGCCTGCGCGGTGCTGACCGGATGCGGCAGTTGGAGCGGATCCTGCGGGCCGAACGGGCCGGCAAGGGTATCTTCGCGACAGTGCTGAGCCTGGCGATTCCCCCCGAGGGCACCACGATCACGGCGGTCCGGGCCGGGCACCCCGGCATGTTGATGCACGGCGAGGGTTCGGTGGAATGGGTGGAGCCGCCCGGCGGGCCCGCGCTCGGGCTGCGCGCCGGCGACTGGCCACCACAGCAGATCGACCTGCGTGCGGGCTGCGGACTGGTGCTGCTGACCGACGGTTTGTTCGAGGGGCACAGCGGCCGCGGCAACGAGCGTCTCGGCGAAGCCGGGCTGCTCGAGATCGCGCGTTCGCTGGCCGCGTTGCCCGGCCCCGAGTTCGTCGACGCGCTCATTGACGCAGTCGAGTCCAGGGCGCAGGCCCACGGCGGAATCGCCGACGACATCGCCGTCGTCCGGGTGGAGCGGACGGTGAACGCGTGACCGACCCGCAGCGGCGCGGACCGCGCCACCTCACCGTGCAGGGCTGGCAGTTCCTGGTGCTGTCGGTGATGGGTGTGGTCGTCCTGATCGCCGGCGTCACCGTCGCCGTACTTCTGAACCGCACCGACGCGGTGTCGGGAGAACTCATCGGCAAGATCCAACCGTCGCGCGTCGCGGCCTACCAGATGCAGGCTGCGCTGCGCGACCAGGAGACCGCCGTACGTGGCTACGTCATCGCCGCGGACCCCCGGTTCCTCGAACCCTACTTCGCGGGACGGCGCACCGAGCAACAGGCGTCGGCCGAATTGCGCCAGCTCGAACAGGACCGCCCGGACCTGCTCGACGACCTCGACGCGATCGAACTGGCCGCCGGCTCGTGGCGCACCAACTACGCCGAACCGGTCATCGCAGCGGTCGACCCGGGCGCGCCGCAGACCTTCGCGCCGGCAGCCGCCGAACGGGGCAAGGTCGAGTTCGACCGTCTGCGCGGCCTTTTCGACGTGCAGAACGAACGGCTGGAGCAGGCCCGCACCGACGGTATCGCCGAGTTGAACCAGATCCGCTCCTGGCGCAACGCCGTCCTGGCGGCGATGCTCGTCGCATTCGCGGTGACGGTGCTGTTGCTGGCGGTGTTGTTACGCCGGGCGCTGGTCCGCCCGCTCACAGCCCTGGCCGAGGCGTGCAGGCGGGTCGCCGAAGGCAACTTCGGGGAGCGGATCGTGCCCCGGGGACCCCGGGACATCCGCGCCATCGCGGTGGACGTGGACAACATGCGTCAACGCATCGTCGACGAACTCGAGGCGTCCCGGGCAGCCACCGACGCGCTGGATTCGCACGCCGAGGAGTTGCGGCGGTCCAACGCCGAACTCGAGCAGTTCGCCTACGTCGCCTCCCACGACCTGCAGGAGCCGTTGCGCAAGGTGACGTCGTTCTGCCAACTGTTGGAGAAGCGGTACGGGGACAAGCTCGACGAGCGGGGTGTGGAGTACATCGCGTTCGCCGTCGACGGCGCCAAGCGCATGCAGGTGCTCATCAACGATCTGTTGACCTTCTCCCGGGTCGGTCGCCTCAACGCCACCGAGATCGAGGTCAGCCTCGACGCCACCTTGGACAGTGCGCTGGGCAATCTGTCGACCTCGATCGAGGAATCCGGCGCCGTGATCGAGCGCCCCGTGTCCGGGTTGCCGACGGTCAAGGGCGATCCCACGTTGCTGGCGATGCTCTGGCAGAACCTGATCGGTAACGCGGTGAAGTTCCGGCGCGCGGACACCGAGCCGCGGATCAGCATCGACTGCCACCTCGAGGGCGCCGCGGACGACGAGTCGTCGTACTGGATGTTCTCGTTGTCCGACAATGGTATCGGGATCGCTCCGGAGTTCAGCGACAAAGTTTTCGTCATCTTCCAGCGGCTGCACGGGCGCGACGCCTACACCGGCACCGGCATCGGCCTGGCGCTGTGCAAGAAGATCATCGAACACCACGGCGGGTCGATCTGGATCGACAACTCCTACACCGACGGCACCCGCTTCGAGTTCACTCTGCCCGTCCGGGCGGATGACACGGCTTCACACCTGCTGGAAGGATCGGCGACATGACATCGGCTGAACGCGCCATCGACGTGCTGCTCATCGAGGACGACCCCGGAGACGAACTGATCACCCGGGAGGCGTTCGAGCACAACAAGATCAAGAACACCTTGCATGTCGCCCGCGACGGCGAGGAGGGGCTCGACTTCCTGTACCGCCGCGGCCCGTACGAAGGCGCGCCGCGGCCGGACCTGGTGCTGCTGGATCTGAACCTGCCCAAATACGATGGGCGGCAATTGCTGGAGACCATCAAGTCCGACCCCGATCTGAGCCTCATCCCGGTGGTCGTTCTGACGACGTCCTCGGCGGAAGAAGACATCCTGCGCAGCTACAAACTGCACGCCAATGCCTACGTGACCAAGCCGGTCGACCTCGACCAGTTCATGAACGCGGTGCGCCAGATCGACGAGTTCTTCGTCCAAGTGGTCCGGCTGCCCCAGCACTGACCCCGGTGTACCAGGCTCGGGACCTGCCCCGCCCCGATCCGCGGGTGCCGCACCTGGCCGACGTGACCCCGTCGGTGCTGGCGGCGATGGGTGCGCCAGGATTCGAACCCCGGATCGCCGTGCCCTACCAGGCGGCGGGTGCCTGTGTGCTGCTCGTCGACGGTCTCGGTGCGGATCTGCTGGACCGCTACGCCGCCGACGCGCCAGTACTCGCCGGACTGTCCCGCCAGACCCTGCAGGTCGGTTTCCCGTCGACCACCGCGGCGGGCCTGGCCGCGGTGGGTACCGGCTGCCGCTCGGGCGAACACGGGATGGTCGGGATGACATTTCGGCTGCCCGGCGTCGGGGTCATCAATGCGTTGCGCTGGCGGCCCCACCCGTGGGGTGCCGACCTGCGCGACGACGTCGTGCCCGAAGCCATGCAACCGCGGCCGACGGTGTTCGAGCGCGCCGAGGCCGGCGGTGTGCAGGTCAGCGTGATCTCCGGCGCGCAGTTCGACGGCTCAGGCCTCACCAGGGCGGTGCTGCGCGGCGGACGCTACCGCGGGGTGCACGCGCTGGGCGATCTCGCCGCGAGGGTCCGGTCGGTGCTCATCGACCGCGGCTTCTGCTACGCCTATCACGCCGACCTCGACCTTGTCGGACACGTGCACGGTCCCGGCTCTGACGCCTGGCGTATGCAGTTGCGGCAGGTCGACACCCTGGTCGAATCGATCCTCGACGGTCTGCCTTCCGGCGGACTGCTCGCGGTGGTGGCCGACCACGGCATGGTGGCGGTGGAGGAATCCGCGGTCATCGACATCGACGCCACCGAGTCCCTCACCGACGGTGTCGCGGCGATCGGCGGTGAGGTCCGCGCGCGCCACCTCTATGTCCGCGACGGCGCTCTCGAGGACGTGCTGGCCACCTGGCAGGAGGTGGTCGGCGAGCGGGCGTGGGTCACCAGCGGTGACGATGCGGTGTCGGCGGGCTGGTTCGGGGAACGCGTCGCCGACCCGGTGCGCGCCAGGATCGGTGACGTGGTGGTGGCGGCGCGCGCCGCCGCGGGATTCCTGCGACGCTCCGCCGAGCCGGTTGAATCTTCGCTGATAGGTCAGCACGGCTCACTCACCGACGCCGAACAGAAGATCCCGCTGCTGCTGGGCGGTCGCTGAGGTCTGCTGGTGGTCGTGCGGCCGCGAATCGGGCGCTGGGCGCCGACTCCGGACGGATATCACGTTGTGACCCCGCCGTGTCTCAACGAAACTTGCTGACCAGCAATGCTTTTGGCCGTTGTCGACAGGCAGTGCGTTGACCCGCGAATATGTCGCGTGCGCAACGTCTTTGGACGATTTTTCGTGACTTTGGTGAAATCGATGTCCGTATTGTGCTCGCCGTCACAGATTTTGGACGTTTTAGAGACCTCTGTTAACGTCCGGCCGCATGTTTGCTCTCGCGACGCTCTTGACTCTTGTCAACCAGGTGTCGGGTACTCCGTACGTCGTCGGTGGTGATTCCCCGTCGGGCACCGACTGCTCGGGCCTGGTCTCCTGGGTGACCAACGCTGCGACCGGCAGGCCCGTCTACGGTGACCGGTTTCACACCGGCAACATCGAGCGGGAGCTGCTCGAGCGGGGCTTCCAGCACGGTAGTGAGCCCGGGGCGCTGGTTGTCGGCTGGAACAGCGGCCACACCGCGGTGACGCTGCCCGACGGCACGCCGGTGTCGTCCGGTGAAGGCGGCGGGGTGAAGATCGGTGGTGGCGGCGCCTACCAGGATCAGTTCACCAACCACATGTTCCTGCCGATGCCGGCCAATGAGCCTCCGGCGCCGGCGCCTGCCCTGGCTCCGCCGATGGGCCCGCCGCCTCCTCCGGGTGCGCTGCCTCCCCCGGGTGCGCTGCCGCCGCCTCCGCCGGGTGCGCTGCCTCCGCCGCCTCCTCCGGGCGCGCTGCCCCCACCGCCGGGAGCGCCGGTGGTGATGATGGCTCAGGACGCGCCGCCGCCGGGCGCACCCGTTCCCCCACCGCCGCCGGGCGCACCCGTTCCCCCGCCGCCGCCCGCCGGTTGAGCGGCGCGCTAGCGTCTGCGGCGTGATCGTGTTGCTGCCGCCGTCGGAGACCAAGCACCCCGGCGGCGAAGGCCCGGCCCTGGAGTTGGACAGGCTGAGCTGCCCCGACCTGAACCCGGTACGAAGCGATCTGATCGATCGCCTGATCGAGCTCGCCGGAGACCGCGGTGCCAGTCGCGCGGCGCTCGGACTGTCCGCAGCGCAGGACGCCGAGATCGACCGCAACGCCGCGCTGCGCACCGCGCCCACTCTGCCCGCGATCCGCCGCTACACCGGCGTGCTCTACGACGCCCTCGACATGGCGTCGCTGCGCGGTGCGGCGGCCGAGCGCGCGTACTCCCGGTTGGCCGTCGGATCGGCGCTTTTCGGGCTGCTGCGGGCCGGAGATCCCATCCCGGCCTACCGGCTGTCGGCTGGTTCGCGGCTGCCCGGGCTACCCACGCTGGCCGCGCGTTGGCGGCCGGCGCTGGACCCGGTGCTCGCCGATCTCGCGGAGCGCGACCTGCTCGTAGACCTACGGTCGGGCTCCTATGCCGCGCTGGGTAAGGTCGCGGGCGCGGTCACCGTCGACGTCCTCGCCGAACGCGCCGATGGCACACGCGCCGTCGTCAGCCACTTCAACAAGGCGCACAAGGGGCGGCTGGCCCGAGCGCTGGCGAGCACCAGATCCGAACCGGTCGATGCCGCGGGTGTGGCGGCGGTGGCGCGGCGCGCGGACATGCGGGTGGAACGGCGCGGCGAGCACCTCACCGTCATCGTGGCGGCCTGACGCGGCCCGCCGGTGTCACAGCGGTGCGACGAAGTCCGAGGTGTAGAACTCCTCAGGGAGCTGGGAGAACGCGCTCGGGCGCGTCAGCGACACCCACGCACCCGTCGCGCCGTCCATCGCCGGACCGCGCAGGACCGCGGTGGCGGCGCCGGCGCCGTCGGTGAACAGCGTCGTGCCGGACACTCCGACCGCGCCGGCCGGGCAGGGGTCGGCCGACGACCGTGGCATCTGGATCAGCTTGACCTCGTAGGGGGTGTTCGGCCGGCCGGTGGCGAACGCCAGGTCCGCGACCACTTCACCGCCCTGGCGTCCGATCAGGGCCGACGCACGGCCGTAACCGGTGGCGCCGACGTACTGCATCTCACTGTGGTCGCAGCGCCGCAACGCCTGACTCATCGGAACGAACGTGGCGCCTTCGGAGGCGGTCGCAGTGGAGGCGAGGACGCCGCCGGTGGCCGCCACCGGACCGGCCGCCGCCGCCAGCATCGCCGCGGCGAGCGCGGTACGCATGATTCGACGCATGTCTGCTCGACTCCTCCTCAGCTCCGCGTCGGGCCGGTGCTACCGTCGCGTCCTCCAAGGCTAAGCGTTCGCGCCGGGAGCCGCGGCGGTATGCCACCGCTGTGCGTTGACGCCCGGTCGGCCGCCGGGAGAAACTGTGCGCCGATGGCCACGTTGCGGGTCTACCTGCGGATCCAGCTGATGACGTTCGTGTTCGGGCTCGTCGGCCCGATCTTCCTCGTCGTCTATTTCGCCGCACAGCCCGAACCGGATCTGCGCTGGATGTACTGGTGGGGCCTGTTCATCACCGCCGGCGACATTCTCGCCGCATTGGCGCTCACCGAGTCCACGCTCCGCGGCGGCAGGGCGGTCGCGGTCGCCCGTCGATCCGCGGAGGACCAGGCGTGAGTCCCCCGTATCGCACGGAGGCGGTATCGACGGGTGTGCAACAGGTTCTCCCGCCGGCCGGGCAGGTCTGTCCGGCCGGACCGCCTCAGGCGACGTAGACGGACATCTCGTTGCCGCGGCCGGGTTCGAACGGCAGCGGCAGCGAGCGGTATCCGCTGGCGGGGTTGCGCACATAGGTGAGATAGTCGCCCGACTCGTCGACGGCGTTCTCGGCGATCACCAACGCTCCTGGCGCCAGCCGTGATTCGAGGATCCGCAGCACCGGGAGGTAAAGGCTCCAGGCTCCGTCGAGCAGCACGAGGTCGATACCGTCGTCGATGCCGTCCTGCAGCGTCTCCAACGCGTCACCGACGCGAATGTCGACCACGTCAGCGAGTCCCGCGTCGCTCAGATTCTGCTGTGCACGTTCGGCTTTGGCGGGCTCGAGTTCTGTACTCACCATCCGGCCCCCTCCGCCGTCGCGCAATGCTGCCGCGAGGTGGATGGTCGAGACGCCGAAGGAGGTGCCGAACTCGACAATGTGCCGCGCGCGGCGTGCCCGGGCGCAGATGTAGAGGAACTGGCCGAACTCGGCCGACACGTTCAGGAAGTTCCCGGCGAAATCCCGATAGACACCCCTGTAGTCCTGAGCCTCCCGGGCCATCAGCCGTGCCATCTCCTCTCCGTCGACCTGCAACGCCTGGGACCATTCGGCGTACAGCGGGCCGTCGGCCACCTGAGCTTCCGCGAACAGTCGGGCCAGCACGTCAGCAATCTGGGGTGAACTGAGGGTCTCCATGAGCGCTCCTTCGTAGCGAGTGGCGGTTACCCAGTAAGGGTGACCTAACAAATACTGGTCAACCACCGGTATCGTGACTTCTCATGCCCCAAACCCGCCATTCGGTCGCCTCGGTGCCGACCTATCCGGCCGGAGCCCCGCACATCACCGGTCGGGCCCGCGGCGGTTCTCGTATCGGCGCCCACCGCCACGCCGAAGGTCAGCTGGTGTACTGCGCCAGCGGCGCACTGGCGGCCACGACGGCGTACGGAACGTGGATCGCACCAGCCAATCGGGTGACATGGACGCCGCCCGGCTTCCAACACGCCCACCGTTGCCATGGCGACACCGACGTGCGCATCGTTGTCCTGCCCGCGGAACTGTGCGCGCGGCTCCCCCGTCGCCCCAGCGTGTGCGCGGTCGGGCCGCTGTTACGTGAGGCCATCTTGGCCTTGACCGACCGGCACGAGACACGACCGGAGGTGTACGCGCGGTTGCGGGCGGTGCTCGTCGATGAACTCGTCGAGACGGCAGAGCAGTCTCTGCACCTGCCTGAACCACGCGACGACCGGTTACGGGCAGTGACCGAGCTGCTGCACCAGGACCCGGCTCAGATGACGACGCTCGCCGAGTTCGGGCGCGCCGTGGGCGCCGGTGAACGTACGCTCACGCGGCTCTTCCACCGCGAACTCGGGATGAGCTTCCTCAAGTGGCGCACGATGCTTCGCATCCACCGGGCGCTCGTTCACCTCGCCGACGGCCGATCGGTGACCGATACCTCGATCGCCTGCGGGTGGTCGAACCCCACCAGCTTCATCGAGGCGTTCACCACGCTCACCGGGCAGACGCCGGGTCGCTACCAAGCCGGCCTCCGCGCACCGCGAACCACACCCGACTGAAACCGCGGTGTCTCGCACCTGGGGAAAAGAGACACCGTGCCGGGGACTCCGGAGCTCCCGATGGGGTGCAAAGTTGCCGATCATTGCTTCGCACAGGATCATTCGAACCATGGACTTCGCCGATGCGGTGGAACTCGGCGATGTCGACGCCGTCGGGCAAGCGGCCCTGGCGGCCGCGGGCGAGGTCACCGCGGCCGAATTGCTGGAAGCCGCGCTTCTGCGCCTGGACGCGGGCAGAGACCTCAACGCGGTCATCACCGACCTGTTCGCCCGCGGGCAGCAGCAGGCCGCGGACCTCGACGCCTCCGGCGTGCTGCGCACCGGAGCGGCGGGGCCACTGGCCGGGGTGCCCTTCCTGCTCAAAGATCTCGGTGCGTCGCTGGCGGGCGCCCCGGAAGCGATGGGTTCGCGCGCCCTGCGCACTCACGTGGCCGCCGAGACGGCGTGGATCGTGGAACGGTATCTGGACGCCGGCCTGGTGGTGTTCGGTAAGACGAACACCCCGGAGTGGGGCAACCACTGCACCACCGAACCCTCGCTGTTCGGACCGACGGTCAACCCGTGGTCGCCGGACATCACCCCCGGCGGCTCCAGCGGCGGGTCGGCGGCGGCTGTGGCCGCCGGCATCGTGGCGGCCGCCTCGGGCGGTGACGGAACCGGCTCGATCCGGGTCCCGGCATCGTGCTGCGGGCTGGTCGGGCTCAAACCCCGCCGCGGCCGGACGTCGTTCGCCCCCGGCGCCGGGCACGGGCTGGAAGGACTGGTCAACGAACACGCGCTGACCCGTACGGTGCGTGACTCCGCCGCGCTTCTCGACGCGGTCGCGGGTACGGCCGTCGGCGACCCCTACTCCGCACCACCGCCCGCCGAACCGTACCTGCAGGCGGTGGCGACTCCGCCTCGATCCCAGCGCATCCTGATGGCCACCGCGTCCCCCTTTCCGGGGCCCGCCACCGACCCTGCAGTGGTGACTGCCGTCCAGCGGACCGCGTCCGTGCTGGAAGAACTCGGGCATGCGATCGAGGCCGGAACGCCCCGCATCGACGCCGACGCCATCGCTGATGCGGTCGCCGTGCTGCACACGGTCTCCAACGTCGCGCTCTACGACCTGGCCGCCGAGCACCTGGGTCGACAACCCCGCGAGGACGACTTCGAGCCGAGCACCTGGGTGATGATTCGCGAGGGGCTGACCACCAGTGGGGCACAATATGCCGGTGCCATCGCCGCGGTGCACGCCCAGACCCGCCGGTTCGCTGTCCAGTTGGTCGGATTCGACGCGCTGCTGGTGCCCACCTTGCTCACGCCACCCCCGCCCTACCGGCTACTGGACCAGCCGCGTGCCACGACGCGGGCGTTCTTCGACGTCGAATTCGCCACGACCGGCTGGACGTCGTTGGCCAACGTCACGGGATGGGCGGCGATCTCGGTACCGGTCGGAGAAACGCCCGACGGGCTCCCGATCGGCGTTCAGCTGATGGCGCCCGACGAAGAGATCCTGCTCAAGCTGGCCGCCCAGCTCGAGGTGGCCCTCCCGTGGGCAGGCCGTCGGCCTGCCGGGTGGATCGGCCGACCGAGTTTCGGCGGACCGCACAAGTAGCTGAATGCCGCGTGCGAGACTGTCGCGCATGGCTATCGAGATCGCCCGACCCAAGCTGGAAGGCAAGATTGCCGTCGGCTCCGACCGCCAGATCGGATTCGCTGAGTTCGGCGATCCGCAGGGTCGTGCGATCTTCTGGCTACACGGCACCCCCGGTGCGCGCCGCCAGATCCCGGTGGAGGCGCGACTCTACGCCGAGGCCAACCAGATCAGACTGGTCGGCGTCGACCGCCCCGGCATCGGCGCGTCGACGCCGCACGAGTACCACCGCGTCATCGACTTCGCCGACGACCTGCGCACGATCGCCGACACCCTGGGCATCGACAAGATGGCGGTCATCGGACTGTCCGGTGGCGGCCCGTACACCCTGGGCTGCGCGGCGGCCATGCCCGAACGGATCATCGCCGTCGGCGTGCTCGGCGGGGTGGCCCCGACCCGAGGGGCCGATGCGATCGGCGGCGGTCTCATGGGCAACGTCGGTCTCCCGGCGGCACCGGTGCTGGAACGGGTCGGAGCACCGCTGAGCCGAGTCGCGACCGGGCTGATCCGACTGATCAAGCCGGTCGCCGAGCCGGTGCTGTACCTCTACGCGAGCATTTCCCCGGAGGGCGACCGCAGGCTGCTGGAGCGCCCGGAGTTCAAGGCGATGTTCCTCGACGATCTGCTCAACGGCAGCCGCAAGCAACTCGCGGCGCCGTTCGCCGATGTGGTGGTCTTCGCCCGGGACTGGGGCTTCCGCCTCGACGAGGTCAAGGTTCCGGTGCGATGGTGGCACGGCGACCGCGACCACATCGTGCCCTACGCGCACGGCGAGCACGTCGTCGCGATGCTGCCCGACGCGGAGCTCTATTCGCTGCCCGGCGAAAGCCATCTGGGCGGCCTCGGCGAGGCCGAGGCCATCATGGCGACGATGAGCGAACTGTGGGACGACTTTCAGAAGGACCGGAACAGGGGCTGAGCCGGTCTCAGCGCTTCAGCCAGCCCTGCACGGTCGGCAGGTGGCTGCTGTAGGTCTGCATGATGTCGTCGTGGTAGAGCGTGCCGCCGGTGATCGCGGAATCGCCCCGCCAGAGAACATGGATGCGCACGACGCCCTTGTCGAAGTAGTCGCTGCGGTCGGTGCTCCGGTGATGCCAGCCGGTCTGCTCGGCGAGCGCCGTGACGGCCTGCCGCTCGTCGGTGTCAACCATCAGTGATTCTCCAAGTCTGTGGTCTGGTCGCTGCCACCCTATCCCTCGCCGAGCAGCGCTCGGCGCAGCATGTGCATCGCCACGGTCGTCGAGCGTTCCCGGACGTCGCTGCGACCGCCGGGAAGCACACTGGTTCTGGTCAGCATCCTCGCCGATGAACCGTCCTCGGCGAGCGCCACGGTGAAGCAGACCGTGCCGACCGGCTTGTCCTCGGTGCCGCCGCCGGGGCCGGCGATCCCGGTGATCGCCACCGCCGTGTCTGCGCCGAAACGCTGCAATGCGCCGGCCGCCATGGCCTCGGCGACCGGTTCGGACACCGCACCGAACCGCTCGATCAGACCGGATGCGACCCCCAGCAGTTCGGTCTTGGCCCCGTTCGAATACGCCGCAACACCTCCCGCCACGTACGCCGACGAGCCCGGCCGGTCGGTCAGCCTGGCCGTCAGCAACCCGGCGGTGCACGACTCGGCGACGGCCAGCCGCCGCCCCGTCAAGAGCCCGGCCACCTGCTCGTCGACCGAGGAGCCGTCCTCGGAGTAGATCTCACGGCCGTGCCGGTCCCGCAGCACAGCAAGCAGCTCGGAGTACGCGGCGGCGTCCTGCGGCTCGAACCGCGTGACGATCTCCAGTTCTCCGCGGCGCAGGCAGGTGGTGATCTCCAAGCGGTCGAACCCGGTGACGTCGCGCTCGGCGTCGCGCAGCGTGTCGGCCAATCCGGACTCGGGCAGCCCGAACATCCGCACCGTCTCCTGACGGAACTCGGTGCGTCCCGCGATCGCGGCCCGCACGGCGTCGGTCGCCACAGCCGCGGACCACATGGGCTGCAGTTCCCGCGGCGGGCCGGGCAGCACGACGATCGTGGGACCGACCTCCGGGGTGCCCGGAACCACGACGCCAGGGGCGGTGCCCACGGGGTCGAGCACCGTCGCTCCGGCGGGAACCAGAGCCTGCTTGCGGTTGGCGTCGCGGACCGCGGCGGCGTCCACCCCGGGAAAGCGGGCCATCAGACCTGTCACGATGTCGTTGATCCGCGCTTCCAGCGCGGTGTCCAACACCAGCTCCCGCCCACAGAATCGGGCGACTCGCTCGACCGTCATGTCGTCGGCCGTCGGGCCCAGACCTCCGCTGGTGATGATCAGATCCAGGTCCTGGCCGGCCAGAAAGCGCAGCTGCGCGTCGATGTCGGCCGGCCGGTCACCGCACAGCGTGATGTGGGCCAGATCCACGCCCAGCTCCAGCAACCGATCGGCGAGCCACGGGCCGTTGCGATCCTGTACCCGCCCGGTGAGGACCTCGGTCCCCGTCACCACGATGCCCGCCCGTGCACTCACAGATCTGGACACTACGCACCGTCGAGCGGCGCTCGGCGCCCAGTGCTACTTGTGCGGCACGTCGTTGGTCAGTCCGCCGTCCATCACGAACTCGGCACCCGTGGAGTAGCGGGACTCGTCGCTGGCCAGGAACACCACGAAGGTCGCCACCTCGTCGGGTTGACCGGGACGGCCCAGCGGGATGCGCAGCATGTTGTCGGGGAAATGCTTGGTCATCGGGGTGCGGATGAAGCCGGGGTGCACCGAGTTGACGCGGATGTTGAACTGCCCGAGCTCGAGTGCGGCCGACTTGGTCAGCCCGCGCACCGCCCACTTCGAGGCCACATACGGATGCACCATGACCGCGCCGCGCAGCCCTTCGATGGACGAGATGTTGATGATCGAACCGCCGCCGGCCGCCTTCATCGCTTCCACCGAGGCCTGCATGCCCAAGAAGGTCCCGGTGAGGTTGACGTCGATCACCTTCTGCCACTTGACCATGTCGAATTGTCCGATCATGCCCAGTGCGACGGTCCCCGCGTTGTTGACCAGGACGTTGAGCCGACCGAAGTCGTTCACCGCGGTCGCGACCGCGGCCTCCCACTCGTCGGCCTGGGTGACGTCGAGGTGGACATACCGGGCGGAATCGGGATGCGCGGCGTTGATCTCGTCCGCCAGCGCCTTGCCCTTGTCATCGAGGATGTCGCCGAGGACGACTTTGCCCCCTTCGGCAACGAGCGCCCAGGCATCGGCGGCGCCCATCCCCTGCGCACCGCCACTGATCAGTGCCACTTTTCCGTCCACACGTCCCATGGGCGCCTAACTTACCCGAACGCCCGACGTCGACTAGAACATGTTCCAATTCGCGCGGGGAGCACGCATACTGCTCGCCATGGCTATCCGTGTGGCGCTCATCGGTACCGGAAACTGCGGCAGCTTGGCGCTGCGCCAGCTCATCGAGGACCAGCGCTTCGAGCTGACCGACGTGTGGGTGTCCACCCCGGCCAAGGTCGGCAAAGACGCCGGCGAACTCGCCCGACTGGACGTCACGACAGGGGTGCAGGCGACCGCCGATCTCGACGCGGTGGTCGCGGCCGCGCCCGACTGCGCGGTGTACTGCGCGATGGGCGACGTGCGCCCGAAAGAGGCGATGGCAGACGTGCGCCGCCTGCTGGAGGCGGGGATCAACGTGGTCGGATCCGCGCCCGGCGTTTTGCAGTATCCGTGGGGAGTGATGCCCGAGCGGTCCATCGAGCGCACCGAAGCCGCCGCCCGGCAGGGTGCGGCCAGCGTCTTCATCACCGGCGTGGACCCCGGCTTCGTGACCGACCTGCTGCCACTCGCGCTGGCTGGAACATGTCAGAGCGTCAAACAGATCCGCACGATGGAGATCGCCGACTACGCCACCTATGACGGCGCCACAGTCATGTTCGACGTCATGGGCTTCGGCAACGAGCTCGGTGATCTGCCGATGCTCTACCAGCCGGGCGTCCTGAGTTTGGCGTGGGGCACCGCGATGCGCGAGCTGGCCGCCGGTCTCGGCGTGGAGCTCACCGAGATTCGCGACTCGGTCGAGCAGGAGCCCGCCCCGGAGGACATCGAAGTCGCCGTCGGAACGATCGCGGCGGGCACGGTGGCCGCGGTGCGCTTCCAGATCGAGGGGCTCGTCGACGGTGATCCGGTGATCGTCGTCGAACACGTCACGCGCCTGCGTTCCGACCTGCGCCCCGACTGGGCCCAACCCGCTCAGGAGGGCGGGTCGTACCGCGTCGAGATCACCGGAGAACCGTCCTACGTCATGGACATCTGCCCGAGCAGTCGCAACGGAGACCACAACTACGCGGCGATCCTGGCGGCGGCGGGGCGCATCGTGAACGCGATCCCCGACGTGGTCGCGGCACCCCCGGGTATCCGCACCACGCTGGATCTGCCGCTGGTCACCGGACGAGGCACCTACCGGCGGAACTGAGGTCAGGCGCGGCCGATGCCGTTCCACGCCAGGCGCACGCGGGTGCCGTCATCAGAGGTGTCGATGTCGGACTCGTCGGACAGGGTCTCCATCAGAGGAATGCCGCGGCCCCGGGTGCGCGGCACCGGATCGACCTGTCGCGGTCGCCAGGTCCCCCGGTCGCTGATCTCGACGACCAGCTTCTGGCCGTCTGAGTCATAGATGGCCCGCATGTCGATCGTCCCAGGACGCTCGGCCAACACGTAGGCGAATTCGGCGGCATTGGCCAGCGCCTCGTTGATGGCGAGCACCAGATCGCTGAACCGCACCGCGTCCACCACGAAGAAGCGCTTGAGCCATTGCGCGAATTCTTCACGCACCTGCGCGACGGCCGTCGCGTCGGCGTCGAGGCCCAGACGTTCGAAGCGATCGGAGTTCGCGACCTCAGCCGGCGGCATGGAATCGATCATGGCAGTCGGTGGCTACCCCGCAGAGCACGTTCCTATGCGACCTTCCTACGTGTGGTACGCGGCGAGCGCCTCGTCCAGATTCGGATGCAGGCTGACGATGTCGGCGATTCCCACCAACTTCAGCGGGCGACTGGTCGCGGGGCCGTCGGCGACGACCCGCAAGGTCACATCGGAACCGGCCTTGTCGTGTGCGGCCACCAACACGCCCATTCCGGCCGACGCCAGGAACTCGACGTCGGTGAAGTCCACCACCACGCCCGCGGGCCGCTGATCCAGCGCGGTGTCGATGGCGGTTTCCAGCTGGGGTGAGGTGAGCATGTCGACAACACCGGACACCGATACGACGGCCACTCGATCGACCCAACGCTCGGTGACGACACAGTTGGAGGAAGCTGCTGCTCCCTCAGCCCCGGTGGTGTCCTCGGCTGCTTGCTCGTCCAAAATTCACCTTCCCATTTCAGGCCGCTCTTCGCTTACGGCGAGAGCACGTCGAGGCGGACTCCGCTTACGGCGAGAGCACGTCGAGGCGGACTCCGTGTGCGCTCGCGCAGGCTGCTTCCTGAACCCGGCAAGACCAAACTACCTAACTGACCACAACGGTCCTTTGCGACCGGCCACAGATTAAACCAGGTCCGTCCCACACGCCCGTAGCATGGCGAGTCAACACCGGGTGCGAACACAGGAGGACCGATGTCGACCGAGGCCGCGGATCCCCTGGATCCGGTCGCGCAGATCGCATCGAGCCCGTCCGGCCCGCACGTCGGCGCCTTCTTCGACCTCGACGGCACGCTCGTCGATGGATTCACCGCCACCGCGCACGCCGGGGACCGCATCCGCCGCCGCCAGGCCCGCATCGGCGAGGTGCTCGGCGTCGTCGAAGCGGCGATGCGTTACCGCTTCGGTCGCGTGCATTTCGAGAACCTGCTGGTGCGCGCAGCGGGCTATCTGCGTGGCGAGTCCCTCACCGAGCTCGACGCGATCGGCCAACGGCTGTTCACCGAGCGCGTACGCACGAGGGTGTTCCCCGTCATGCACGACATCGTGCTGGCTCATCAACGTCGCGGACACACGGTGGTGCTCAGTTCGTCGGCGCTGACCATCCACGCCGAGCCGGTCGCCCGGTATCTGGAGATCGGCCACGTGTTGTGCAACCACTTCGAACTCGATGACGACGGAAGGCTGACCGGGCGGATCGCCAAGCCGGTGATCTGGGGCAGACAAAAAGCCGCGGCGGTGAAGGAGTTCTGTGCCGACAACGACCTGCAGCTGTCGAACAGCTACTTCTACGCCGACGGCGAGGAGGACAAGGCGCTGATGGCGGTTGTCGGTTTCCCCCGGCCGGTCAACCCGCGGCGCGGTCTGGCGGTGATGGCAGCGGAGCAGGGGTGGCAGGTGCTTCGCGTCAGCGCTCCGGGTCGGGGTCTTCTGGGCAGCAGGCGTGGTGTACTAAAGTAGAACACGTTCTAATTCCGGCGATCGCCCCACTAGGAGCAGACGATGCACACTCCCCTGTGCGACCAGCTCGGTATCGAGTTCCCCATCTTCGCGTTCACCCATTGTCGTGATGTCGTGGTCGCAGTGAGCAAGGCCGGCGGCTTCGGCGTGCTGGGTGCGGTGGGCTACACGCCCGAGCAGCTCGAGATCGAGTTGAACTGGATCGACGAGCACATCGGTGACCATCCCTACGGCGTGGACATCGTCATCCCCAACAAGTACGAGGGCATGGGTTCGGACATGTCCGCCGACGAGTTGACCAAGACGCTGCAGGACATGGTCCCCCAGGAGCACCTCGACTTCGCCAAGAAGATCCTGTCCGACCACGGTGTGCCCGTCGAGCAGAGCGGCGAGGACGCATTGCAGCTGCTCGGCTGGACCGAGGCGACTGCCACCCCGCAGGTCGAGGTCGCCCTGCAGCACCCGAAGTGCACCATGATCGCCAATGCGCTGGGCACTCCCCCGGCGGAGATGATCAAGCACATCCACGACGAGGGCCGCGTGGTCGCGGCGCTGTGCGGATCGCCGTCCCAGGCCCGCAAGCACGCCGACGCCGGCGTCGACATCATCATCGCCCAGGGCGGCGAGGCCGGTGGGCACTGCGGTGAGATCGGTTCCATCGTGCTGTGGCCCCAGGTCGTCAAGGAAGTGGCGCCGGTGCCTGTCCTGGCCGCCGGCGGCATCGGCAGCGGCCAGCAGATCGCCGCCGCGCTGGCCCTGGGCACGCAGGGCGCGTGGACCGGCTCGCAGTGGGTCATGGTCGAGGAATCGGAGAACAGTCCCGTCCAGCACGCCGCCTACGCCAAGGCCACGAGCAAGGACACCGTGCGCAGCCGCTCGTTCACCGGCAAGCCGGCTCGCATGCTGCGCAACGACTGGACCGAGGCTTGGGAGAACCCGGACAACCCCAAGCCGCTGGGGATGCCGCTGCAGTACATGGTGTCCGGAATGGCTGTCGCCGCGACGCACAAATACCCCGACGAGTCGGTCGACGTGGCGTTCAACCCGGTCGGGCAGGTGGTGGGCCAGTTCACCAAGGTGGAGAAGACGGCCACCGTGATCGAGCGGTGGGTGCAGGAGTACCTGGAGGCCACCGGCAGGCTGGAGCAGCTCAACGAGGCCGCCAGCGTCTGATTCTCGATCCGATTCCGGTGTCGCTGATCGCTCGACAGGGTCAGCGACACCGGAATCGTTCTTTTTTGGCTGGCGATTATGTAGGGTTACATACATAGGGTCGGCGAGAGGATCGCACACATGGCGAGTGCTCGGGAGCGGATGGTCGTTTCGGCGGCGCTGTTGATCCGCGAGCGCGGCGCCCACCCGACCGCCATCGCCGACGTACTTGCGCACAGCGGCGCGCCGCGCGGGTCGGCCTACCACTACTTCCCGGGCGGACGCACCCAGCTGCTCTGCGAAGCTGTCGACTATGCCGGTGAATTCATGGCCGCACACCTCGGCCGAGCCTCTTCCGGTCTGGACGCCCTCGACGGCCTGTTCGAGTACTACCGAGACGAGCTGCAGCGCAGCGACTTCCGTGCCGGGTGCCCGGTAGTCGCGGTCGCAGTGGAAGCCGGCGACCCCGACAAACCCGAACAATCCGCCGCGGTGCGTGACCGTGCCGCCGCCGTGTTCGCACGGTGGCGTCAGATCATCGCCGAACTGCTCACCGCCGACGGCGTTTCCGCCGCGCGTGCCCGCGAACTCGCGGTCTTGGTGCTCTCCTCCTTCGAGGGAGCTCTGGTGATCGCCCGGGCAGGCCGCGACCTCGAGCCGGTCGAGGCGGTGCATGCCCAGCTGCGCTCGCTGATCGTCTCCGAAACGCCGTCCGCCCGCACGAATCGAGAACCGCAATGACCGACCACGACCGCGCCTGGCAACCCACCGCCTGCATCCTCTGTGAATGCAATTGCGGCATCGTCGTCGACGTCGACGACCGGTCCCTGGCGCGCATCCGGGGAGACAAGAGCCATCCGGCTTCGCGCGGCTACACCTGTAACAAGGCGCTGCGACTGGATCACTACCAGAACAACCGCAACAGACTGGCCTCCCCGATGCGTCGGGAGGCGGACGGCACCTACACCGAGATCGACTGGGACACCGCGATCGCCGAGATCGCCGCTGGATTCCGCGGAATCGTCGACACCCACGGCGGTGACACGATTCTGTACTACGGCGGCGGTGGGCAGGGCAACCATCTGGGCGGCGCCTACAGCGGCGCGTTCCTCAAGGCGCTCGGGTCGCACTACCGCTCGAACGCGTTGGCGCAGGAGAAGACCGGGGAGCACTGGGTCGATGCGCAACTGTACGGCAACCACACCCGCGGCGAATTCGAACATGCCGAGGTGTCGGTGTTCGTCGGTAAGAACCCGTGGATGTCCCAGAGCTTCCCGCGCGCCCGGGTGGTGCTCAACGACATCGCCAAAGACCCGGCCAGGTCCATGGTCGTGATCGATCCGGTCGTCACCGACACCGCGAAGATGGCTGACTTCCATCTGCGGGTACGGCCCGGAACCGACGCATGGTGTCTGGCCGCGCTGGCCGGGGTTCTCGTACAGGAGAACCTCTGCGACGAAACGTTTCTCACCGAACATGTCACCGGCGTCGACGCGGTGCGCGCAGTGTTCGCCGAGGTGCCGGTCGACGATTACGCGCAGCGTAGCGGCGTGTCGGCGGACCTGGTGCGCGCCGCTGCGCGGCGCATTGCGACCGTCACCAGCGTCGCGGTCTTCGAAGACCTCGGCGTGCAGCAAGCGCCCAACAGCACGCTGTGCTCCTACCTGAACAAGATGCTGTGGATCCTGACCGGCAACTTCGCCAAACGCGGCGGGCAGCATCTGCACTCGTCGTTCGCGCCTCTGTTCCGTGCCGGCGGGGTGGGCCGAACCCCGGTGACCGGTGCGCCCGTCATCGGCGGGCTGTTGCCCAGCAACGTCATCGTCGAGGAGATCCTGACCGACCACCCCGACCGGTTTCGCGCCATGATCGTCGAGAGCAGCAATCCGGCGCACTCCGTGGCCGACTCCGGCATGATGCGCCGCGCTCTGGGCGAGCTGGAGTTGCTCGTCGTCATCGATGTGGCCATGACCGAGACTGCTCGACTGGCCCACTATGTGCTGCCGGCGGCCTCGCAGTTCGAGAAGGCCGAGGCGACGTTCTTCAATCTGGAATTCCCGCACAACACCTTCCACCTTCGGCACCGCCTCATGGAGCCGTTGCCGGGAACTCTGCCCGAACCGGAGATCTGGGCCCGGCTGATGCGCGCTCTGGGCGTCGTCGGCGATGCCGAGTTGGCGCCGCTGCGTGCAGCAGCCCAGCGAAGCCGTGCGGACTTCACCGCAGCATTTCTCACCACGGTCGGTGAGAACCCGGGCCTCGGTAAGGTGCTGCCCTTTGTGCTCTACGAAACCCTGGGCCCGGCACTGCCGGAGGGGCTTTCAGGTGCGGCCGCGCTGTGGGGACTGGCGCAGAAGGCTGCCATGACCTATCCCGAAGCGGTCCGGCGCGCCGGGCATGCCGACGGTAATGCGTTGTTCGACGCCATCCTGGCAGGCCGCTCGGGGGTGACGTTCACCGTTCACGAGTACGAGGACGATTTCGCCCTCATCGCGCACGAGGACCGCAAGATCGCGCTGGAGATCCCCGCGTTGCTCGCCGACACGCGAGCGCTGGCCGCGGCACCGATCGGCTTGACGAGCTCTGAGTTCCCGATCGTCTTGTCGGCCGGTGAGCGGCGGGCCTTCACCGCCAACGACATCATCCGCGACCCGGCCTGGCGCACCCGCGACGCCGACGGCGCACTGCGCATCAGCGTCGAGGACGCCCGCGAACTCGGGCTGGCGGACGGCAGCCGCGCGCTGATCACCACCGCGACCGGCCGAGCCGAGGCGACTGTGGAGATCAGCGCTGCGATGCAACCCGGACATGCCTCGCTGCCCAACGGCTACGGCGTCGACTTCGTCGACGACGACGGATCTGCTCGAGCCCCCGGCGTGGCGCCCAATGCACTGACGTCGGTGGGGTGGCGCGACGCCTACGCCGGGACGCCGTGGCACAAGCACGTGCCCGCGCGGATCGAGCCGGTACCGGCCCTCGCGGCGCCAGGCGCGAGCCGGGGCTGAGAAAAAGGGACCGGGGCTAGGGAACGAGCGGAGCCGGCGGGGCGGCCTGTGCTGGCGCAGCGGCTGGAGCCGGGGCGGCGGGCGGAGCTGGGACAGCGGCCGGAGCCGGGGCAGCGGCCGGAGCCGGGGCAGGCGGGGCCGACTGCGGTCCGGCAGACATGCCAGGCTTCGGCGACGAGGTCATCGGGCGCTGGGTGAGCAGCAGCAGTGCGTCGCTGCCGCTCACTTCCTGAGTCTGCATGGCATGCCACAGGTCGCGGAGGTAGCCGAGGCGGGATGTGCTTGCCGGCGGCGTGGTGCTGGTGCCGGGCGGCAGGTTCTCGGGGCTGGCGAGGTGCGGGACACTCTCAGTCGGCGCCTGTACGGGCGCAGCGACCGAGACGGCCGGCGCGGCCGCAGGGCCCGTTGCCGCGCTCACAGCGCCAGGTGCCGGGTTCGCAGCGTCCGGTCCCGCGCTCACGGCGGCAGGTGCCGGGCTTACGGCGGCAGGTGCCGGGCTCACGGCGCCAGGCGCCGGGCCGGACACGGGCCCTGCCGCCTCGGCGTAGAGCGGTGCAGGAGGCGGCGCCGGCGACGGCGAGGGATCGGCAATCGCAGGGGAAGCCGCTAACAGACCCACGACGGCGGCGCCACCGAGGACGGACAGCGTCTTCGCGACGAACTCGAACTTCACCGGTTCCCCCTAGGGCTCTGCGGGTTATTCAGAGGATCTCATCGGTTGATTCCCCGGCGGAGGCGAATTCGTTACACCTCCGAGCAGACTTTGGCCGCACTTCGCCGAACTGGGCTCACCGACCCGCGCCTGTGGTGTAGCAATTTGTTTAGGCCTCTCAGACGGTTAAGGAGCTCACGCATGCCGACTCCCACCCTCCCGCCCGGATTCGACTTCACCGACCCCGACCTCAACCGCGATCGCCTACCGGTCGAGGAACTTGCCCAGCTGCGGCGCAGCGCCCCGATCTGGTGGAACGAACAGCCCTACGGCGACGGCGGATTCGACGATGGCGGCTACTGGGTCGTCACCAAGCATCGGGACGTCAAGGAGATATCCAAGCGTAGTGACGTGTTCTCCAGTCTGGAGAACACGGCGCTCCCCCGCTACCCGGCCGGCTCTACGCAGGAGCAGCGCGAAACCGGGAAGTTCGTTCTGCTCAACATGGACGCACCTCACCACACGCACCTGCGCAAGATCGTCTCCCGCGGGTTCACTCCGCGCGCCGTGGAACGGCTGCGCGAGGATCTCGACCAGCGGGCCCAGAACATCGCCAAGGCCGCGGCGGCTGAAGGCAGCGGCGACTTCGTCGAACAGGTGTCCTGCGAACTGCCCCTGCAGGCGATCGCCGGACTACTCGGCGTACCGGTCGAAGACCGCAAGAAACTCTTCGACTGGTCCAACCAGATGGTCAGCGATGATGACCCCGAGTTCGCTCACTACGACAATCGCAACGCGGCGACCGAACTGATCATGTACGCCATGCAGTTGGCGGCCCAGCGAGCCGAGCAGCCCGGCGAAGACATCGTCACCAAGTTGATCGAAGCCGACGTCGAAGGCCACAAGCTCTCCGACGACGAGTTCGGCTTTTTCATGGTGCTGTTGGCGGTCGCGGGCAACGAGACCACCCGCAATTCGATCACCCACGGCATGGTGGCGTTCACCGAGCATCCGGATCAGTGGGAGCTGTTCAAGCGGGACCGGCCCAGCACCGCCGTCGACGAGATCGTGCGATGGGCGACACCTGTGACGTCTTTTCAACGCACAGCCATCGAGGATTACGAACTGTCCGGGACGTTGATCAAGAAGGGTCAGCGGGTCGTGATGAGTTACCGATCTGCCAATTTCGACGAGGACGTCTTCGATGATCCGTTCTCGTTCAATATTCTGCGAGATCCGAATCCGCACGTCGGTTTCGGCGGAACCGGTGCCCACTACTGCATCGGCGCCAACCTGGCGCGCATGACGATCGAATTGATGTTCAACGCCATCGCCGACCACATGCCCGACCTGTCGGCCATCGCACCGCCGGACCGGCTGCGTTCGGGCTGGTTGAACGGGATCAAGCATTGGCATGTCGACTACACCGGCAAGGGTGGCTGTCCAGTCGCCCATTGAACCGGCGTGGACTCGAGCGCGGCGCTGGCGTGACGTCCATGCGATGTGGCAGGACCCTCGGTGGGCTCTGCAACGAGGGCATCGGTGACGTCGGCAATACGACATCGGTGACACTTCTGCGCTGAGTCTGCCAGTTGTTGTTGCCTTCCATGTGGCGATGGCAGCAGAGCCTCACGGGGACGTTTCGGCGTCGACCGAGAGATCGTTGTCGTCGTAATCACGGGTGTCGCCGATACCTCGAGCTAGATGTGCCATCGATGTCTTGAGGTGGGAGTGTCACCGATGTCCTCAGGCATCTTTCGGGCCGAACGGTTTTTGTCGGTGGTCGAATGTATGTTCGAGTCATGTCCGGTGTGGTGTTGTCGGAGGCGGTCGCGGCGGTGCGCTCCGCGGTCGACGCCGCGGCCGGCGCGGAGGTGGATCTGCTGGGTCGCGCGGATCTGGTCGACGCCCTGGATGAGTTGGAAACGGTGTGGTGTCAGCTGCAGGCGCTGCGGAACCGGTTGTTGGCCCGCCTGCAGGTCGAGACCACCGCTACGCAGATGGGCGCCAAGTCCTGGAACCAGGTGCTGGCGGTTCGGTGGCGGATCTCCACCGCCGAGGCCGGACGGCGGCTGGGTGAGGCGGCGCTGCTGGGCCCGCGACAGTCGATCACCGGCCAAACCCTGCCACCGGTGCTGGCCGCGACCGCGGCCGCGCAGGCCCGCGGGGTGATCAACACCGAGCACGTCACCGTGATCGCCAAAGCGGTGGCCAAGCTGCCCGGTTTCGTCGACGCCGCGACCCGCGAGCAGTTCGAAACCGATCTGGTGCGCCTGGCAACCGGTGCCAGTCCCAAGGATGTCAGCGATGCTGCGGAGTTGGCGTTGTTCCTGCTCGATCAGGACGGCCCCGAACCCGACGACACCGAACGCGCCCGCCGCCGCGGCATCTCCAAGGGTCGCCAGCGTGGCGATGCGATGACCCCGATCAGCGGGGAGCTGACCCCTGAGGCGTGGGCGCTGCTGGAGGCGATCTTCGCCAAGTACGCCGCCCCGGGCATGTGCAACCCCGACGACCCGCAACCCTGCACCTCCGGCACGCCCTCGCAGGCCCAGATCGATGCTGATCACCGCAGCCTGGCCCAGCGCCAGCACGATGCCCTGGTGGCGGTGTTGCGGATCGCGCTGATGAGCGGCCAACTCGGCCAGCTCAACGGGCTGCCGGTGTCGGTGATCATCCGCACCACCCTGGCCGATTTGGAATCCCGCGCCGGGATCGGAGTCAGCGGTGGGGGCACCCGCATCCCCATCGCCGAGGTGATCCGTCTGGCCGCTCACGCCCACCACAGCCTGGCGGTGTTCGACAAAGCCACCGGATCGGCGCTGGACCTGTTCCGCGCCCGCCGGGTCGCCTCCCCGGCGCAGCGGATCATGCTGATCGCCCGCGACGGGGGCTGCACCAAACCCGGCTGCACCGTCGGCGCCTACGGCTGCCAGGCCCATCACGTCGTCGCCGACTGGAACGACGGCGGCAACACCAACGTCGACGAGCTCGGCCTGGCCTGTGGACCCGATAACCGCGCCGTGAGCCCCGACGGCTGGACGACCCGGATGAACGAACGCGGCGAAGTCGAATGGATCCCCCCCACCAGCGTTGGACACCGGCCAAACCCGCATCAACACCTACCACCGCCCCGAACGACTCCTCCGACCCCCCGACCAGGAGCCGCCGAACCCTCCGCCATCGAGCCCTTCGGGCGATCCCGACGTCGGCCTGCAGGGCGCCGGCGCGGAATCAGACCGTGCCCAAAACCGCCCTTCCGACCCGCCGAACGACACCCAATGCGGCGACAACCAATCGATCACCGATGAGCTGATCGACGACCAACCGATCGGCGACGCGCTGATCGACCGTGAGCTGACCGGCGACGAACCGATCAGCTATGAACTGATCGAGGACGCGCCGAGCGATCACGAACCGAGCGACCAGGAACCGATCGACGACGGGCCGATCGACGACGAACCGATCGACTATGAGTTGACCGAACCAGCGCCGAGCGACCACCCCGGCGAACCCGAAGTACGCGACGAATCCAGCAGCCCACGCGAACCCGGCGATCCCGACAAACCCGACGAATCCAGTAACCCCGGCCAACCCGGCGGACCCGCACCCCCCGACGGACAAGCAGCCTGAGCGACGTACTGCTTCACCGCCGAACAGCCCCAGAGCTGCACGGCCGAACAATCGCGAGGCCGCACGGCCGATTGACCACGCGGCCGCACGGCCGATCCACCACGCGGGCCGCCATCAAGAGCCGGCGCGGCGGGTTCGGTTGACGGCTTCGGCGGGCGGATACGCCACGATCGAACGCCAGAAGTCTTCGCCGACATCGATATTCGAACGCATTGCCAACGCGAGCCCGGCGGCCATGGCGACGCCGAGCAGGGCCAGCCACACAGCTGCCAGGCCGATCGCGACCCATAGCGCGGTGGTCAGTGCCGGCCAGGGAGAGGCCAGCGTCAGCAATGGCGCGAAGAAGAACCCCAGTCCGATGTACCAGGCAGAACCGGCGCGGTCGCAGATCAGGACGAACCGCAGCCACGGGGAGACCGCACTCAGCGGTTCGGTATTCGGTAGCGGCTCACCCATCGGATCGCTCCTCTCCTCGCCCTACCTCTAGCCTGCGGGTGGGAGGTAGGCACCGCAATTACGTCTCAGGTAGTGGTGACTACGCGCCGCCCGGGCCACACTGAGCCGGTGAGCAGCGCGACGACGGCGGCGACGTTCGGCGACTTGCTGCGCGGCTGGCGGCACCGCCGTCGGCTCAGCCAGTTGGCCCTCTCCATCGCCGCGGATGTCTCCGCCCGTCACGTGAGCTTTCTGGAGACGGGTCGCTCCTCTCCGAGTCGCGCGATGGTGCTGCGCCTAGCCCACGTCCTGGATGTCCCGAAGCACGGGCAGAACCGCTTGCTGGTCGCGGCCGGGCTGGCGCCGGTCTATTCTCAGCTGTCCTTCGACGCTCCGGAAATGTCGGCCGTGCGCGGCGGGGTGACCCGCGTTCTCGCCGCCTATGAGCCGTTCCCCTGCCTGGCCGTAGACGGAGGTTGGAACATTCTGGCGGCCAATCCGGGCACCGCGGTGCTGCTGGAGGGTGTCGCCGCGCACTTGCTGCGCCAGCCTAATGCCCTGCGCATCGCCTTGCATCCAGACGGCCTGGCACCACGCATCGCCAACCTCGCGCAGTGGCGCGGACATCTCCTTGATCGGTTACGGCGAGAGGTTCGAGAGAGCGGTGGTGATGATGCGCTGTTGGCCGAGATAGAGGCTTACCCGGGCGGCTCAGCCCCGACTGAGCTCGGTGGAGTGGCGGTGCCTCTCGAACTGGACACCGTCGAGGGCGGCCGGCTGACGTTCCTGAGTGTGGTCACCACCTTCGGCACGGCGTTGGATCTGACCGCGGCTGAATTGAGTATCGAGGCGTTTCTGCCTGCCGACGACGACACAGCGGCAGCGCTGCGCTGAGCCCGGTATGGATGCGCCTGGTAGTGGCGACGGATCCTGATGGTGGCCACTACGCCCCGGCGGCGGATCGCGGACCGAGGAGCCTGGTAGATGGACGGGCCATGACCGTGGACTGAGCCTCCGCTGCGAACTCAGCCTGGAAGCGTCGAGCGCGCGTTTCTGGCCGGTCGAAGGGGCCGAGCGCGCGTTGCTGCCCGGAGAGGTCGAGCGTGCGTTGCTGGCCGGTCGAAGGGTCGAGCGCGCGTTGCTACCCGGAGAGGCCGAGCGCGCGTTTCTGGCCGGTCGAGAGGGTCGAGCGCATAGAGTCTGTCGCCATGAGGATCCGAGAGGTCGCAGGCGTTGCGGGTGCCGGGATCGCCGTGCTGGGGATCGCGGCGTGTTCGGCGCCCGAGCCGGCGCTGGGCGGCACCACCGCATCGGTCAGCATCGACGGCAATAACTCCGGCGTCCGCGCCGTGCGCTGCCACCAGACCGGTCCCACCTGGTACATCCAGACACCCGAACAGGACAGCGGTTTCACCGCTGTCCTGCAGACCGGTAGCGACATCTCGGCGTCCTCGGTGAACTTCCGTGACGTCGAGGGATTCACCGGGTCCTTCTGGAACGACAACATCGGTGACGCGCGGGTCAGTGGCCGCGACGGACGCTACGTCATCACGGGCACCGCGGACGGTTCGTTTGCCGACGAACCGGGCAACGCCGTCTCCGCCAACTTCCGGATCGAAGCGGCCTGTTGACGGTTACCTCTGGACGATGATCGTTCGGCGGCCGACACCGGATCGAAGCGGCCTGTCGACCGGTTACG
Organism: Mycolicibacterium poriferae; assembly: GCF_010728325.1. The sequence goes on along the minus strand of NZ_AP022570.1, from coordinate 3,633,301 downwards.
CCTGGACGATGATCGTTCGGCGTCGGACACCGGATTGAAGCCGCCTGTCGACCGGTTACGCCTGGACGATGATCGGGTCGCCCACCCGCACCGTGTCGAAGTACCAGGCGGCGTTGTCCGGGCTGAGGTTGATGCAGCCGTGACTGACGTTGGCGTATCCCTGCGACCCGACCGACCACGGCGCCGAGTGGACATACACGCCACCCCACGTCACCCGCACCGCGTATTCGCCGTCGATGAGGTATCCCTCGGGATCGTCGAGCGGAATGCCGATGGTCCGGGAGTCGAATGTGACGTACCGCTCCTTGCCGAGTGCAGTGAAGGAGCCGGTCGGGGTGGGGAATTTCGGCTTGCCCATCGACGCCGGCATCTCGCGTGCGACTTCACCGTCGATGCTGACGGTGAAGGTGTGCGCGTCGATGTCGGCGACGCTGACCACCGAGGCTCCGGTCTCGAAGCTGCTCTTCAGCCCGTTGACCGAGACGGTGACCGGGGTGTGTGCGGGAAAGAACTCGGCCGGGGTGAATTCGACGACCTGGTCGTCGAGCCACGTGAACGATCCCGGCGTCGCGGACGCACCGACAGGGCGAACCGTGATCGACGATTCGGCGGCTGAGCGGTCGGCCACCGGTTCGGTGAACGTGACCGTGACCGGATGCGCCACGCCGACGGTCTGACCGGGCTGGGGCGACACACTGGCGACAGGCCCCGGCTGGGTCGAGCCAGCGGACGCCGTGACGACGGGCAGCGCGGTCGACAGGGTGCTCATCAAAGTCAGTGCACCGATCACCGCGGCCAGATGACGCATGCTCACTCGCCGTCGGAGAGTGTGCTGCGGGTGGGTGCTCAACACGTTGCCATCCTAGTTCGTGGCGCCGACCCGCTGACGAAAACGCAGGTCGGGCGACTGATCGAAAAGTGTCTCGGTGTATTTATCGGATCGGGCATCGTCGACGTTTCACACCGCATCGCGGTGTGACGCGATAGCAGACGCGACAGCAGCCCGGTGTACCGCCAGCAACGCGTAACCCAGCGCGAGCACGCAAGCGGCGAGTGCGCCGACGTTGACGGCGACCGCGGCAGCTCCGACCGTCGCCGGGTCCAGGAAGAAATACGGTGCCGGCCTGCCCGCGGTGTTGAGCACAAGCAGCGCCAGCACCAGGTAGGCGCTGGGATAGATGAGCCACACCAGCGGCTGCCACCATGTCACGCGCACGAGTCCGCGACCGACCAGCATCCAGTCGGCCAGCGCAAGTACGGGAACCACGACGTGCAACAGAAAGTTCGCGAGCGTGTACCCCATGCTGTGCTCGGTGAGGAAGAGATTCCAGATCAGCCCAGCCGTCACCACATAGAGGACGATCGCGCCGCGCAAGCCGACTCGCCTCTCCGCGGGTGGGTAGACCAGCGTCCACAGGTAGTAGCCCGCCGCCAGCAGATTGACCTGATAGGTGAACGTGATCAGGCGCCACCACAGGCCCCAGCGTGACGTTGTCGCCACCACGAGCACCGCCGCCACGACCGAACAGATGATGCCCAGGCGCAGCACGATCCGCATCGTCCTGGGCCCTGGGGGTGAGACGGGTCGGATCACTTCACCGAGAGTATGTGCAGTGGTGACGGAGCGGCGGCTGGCCGCTGTTGCGGTGGCGCCGGCTGGCGGCCACGCGCTGTTGCGGTGGGGACGGCTTGCGCCAGCGCGCTGGTGCGGTGGGGACGGCTTGCGCCAGCGCGCTGGTGCGGTGGGGACGGCTTGCGCCAGCGCGCTGTTGCGGTGGGACGGCCTTGCGGCCACGCGCTATTGCGGTGGCGTCGGGGCGCCAGGTGGCACGGGAACCGGTGCGGGGGGTGGCGGCGCGGCGTCGTCGTTGCCGATTCCGGCCAGCCGGTCGCGGATGCGTTGCATGAGCCCGGGCTCCTGTTCGGGCACCGGTGGGGGGATCATCTCCGGCGGCGTGGCGGACGGGACAGGCGCCAGAGGCGGCTCGGCCGGAGGCTGGGCGACCGGCAACTCCACCGGGGCCGCCTCGAAGACGGGAGCCGACTCCAGAACAGGTGCTGACTCTGGAGCGGGCGCCGGCTCGACAACGGGCGGTGCCTCACCGATGGGTGCGGCGGCTTCCCCAATCTGCCCGGCAGCTTCGACGATCGGTGCAGCTTCGGCGATCGGTGCGGAACCGACCGCCTCGCCGGACAACGGCGGGCGCATCTGCGGGGCGGGCGCGGTCACCGGTGGACGCTCCGCCGGCGCGGAACGGGTGAGGGCCGCGGTCGTCTGCGCCGACGGACGGGTCACGTCGGCCGGTGCGGCGTCCGCTGCGGTGAACTGCAGCGCCAGCGCGGCCGACGCCGAGGCGACGAACGCGACCGTCCCCGCGGCGAGCATGGCCGCAGGGGTTGCCGGGTGAAGCGAACGGGACCGGCGCGTCGATGTGCCGGCCTCCCCGGGATCGGGTTGAGCCCACATCCCCAGGCAGGTCAACGGTGCGCCGGCGAGGGCTGCGCCTCGGGCCAGAGCCAGGGCCGCCTCGGCGGGCACGAGCACCGGAATCTTCAGTGCCTCCTGCAGGGCGGGCGCCAGCCCGTCCAGGTCCTCCGCCGACCCCACCAGCACGAGCGCGTCCGGCGTGCGGTCAGCCTTGGTGAACACGATGCTCAGCCATTCGCTCAAGTCGTCTTCGGTGACCGCGCTGTGGTTGACCGCGGTCTGCGCTGCGCCGTCAGCGGAATTCACCACCAGCGCGACGAGTTGACCGGGTTCGACCAGGCAGACCGCGGTCGTCGAGTAATGCGCACTCTCGGCGATTTCGCGCGCCAGCGCATCGGCGGCCGCCGGCAGACGCACCTCGACGATATTCGAAAGACCGGATTCGGCCAGCGTGTCGACCAGCGCCGCCGCATCGGCACGGGCCTCGTCACTCCACGTCACGCTGATCGACTGCACGTGGCGGCCCCGTCCGGCGAGCAGCTGTTCCGCCCGCCGCACCACGGCGACGGCTTCGATCGGAGTCCGCTCCGCGCTCGTCGGTCGAACTTCCCACGTCTCGCGGCCGTCGACCGACCCGTCCAGAATGGCCACACCGACCGCTGACGGCGTTACGGACAGGCCCAGTACTGCGTTCACCACAAACTCCTTCACGGCGTCCACAGCGCAGCCTTCCGGCGGGCCGTGCGACGCGATCCCGGTGACCCTACCCGGGGCCGGGGCCGCATTGCACACCTGTCAAACGAGCGGGCTCAGCCGGACAGAATCTGGCCGAGCATCTCCGGTGCGACGTTCCCGCCGGACAGGATCACCACGGCCGGTCCGGCGGGTGCGGCAACCTTGCGATAACCGGCGAGCGCCACCGCGCCGCTGGGCTCCGCGACCAGGCGGGCCCGAAACGCCAACTCGCGCACGCCGGAACGGATTTCGGCTTCGGAGACAGTAACGATCTCGTCGAGCACATTCTGTAGGTGCGCGAACGTCAGCTCCGACGGTTGTGAGCGCAGACCGTCGGCGATCGTCCGGTTCCGGTCGGTGATGGGCCAGTCCACGCGCCGGCCCTGGGCCAGTCCCTCGGCGGTGTCGGCAGCCAGCTCGGGCTCCACCCCGATCACCACGGCCCGCGGGCACAGGGCCTTGATCGCGGTGCCGATGCCGGAGGCCAGTCCCCCGCCGCTGACGGGCACGAACACCGAGCGCACCTCGGGCAGGTCCTCCGCGATCTCGAGCCCGATCGTGCCCTGACCGGCGATGACACCGGGATGGTCGAACGGCGGGATCATCACCGCACCGGTCTCCGCGGCCACCTGCTCGGCGACGATCTCTCGTTGGCCGGCGGCACACAGCACGACCCGGGCGCCGTGCCGACGCGTCGCGTCGATTTTGACCGCCGGGGTCTCCTCGGGCATCACGATGTGCGCGGGCAACCCATATATTGCCGCGGCGTAGGCCACCGCCTGGGCGTGATTGCCGCTCGAATAGGCGACCACGCCGCTCACCGGGTCGGAACCGGCGATCAGTGCTCCGATCGCATTGAACGCGCCGCGGACTTTGAAGGCGCCGATGGGTTGCAGACTCTCCGGCTTGACCCACAGCGGGCGATCGGGATCGCCCCACGAAGCCTCCAGCAGCGGCGTGCGCACCACATGGCCCGCCACCTGCCGGGCCGCGGTCCGGATGTCGTCGATCGTGACCAGTTCCACGGTGGCATTCTCGCCTGCGCCCGGGCGCTAGGGTCATCCAGGTGCGCACGTTCTCGCTGCCTGTCGTCCCGCGCTACGCCGAGATCGACCAGCAGGGCGTGGTGTTCAACGGGCACTATCTGACCTGGTTCGATGAGGCGTGCACGGGCTACCTGGACCACATCGGGGTGACGTACCCGCAGCTGATGTCCGCGGGCTACGACTTCCAGGTCGTGCACAGCGAGATCGACTTCGTGGCCTCGGTGCGTTGGCGCGACGAGGTGCGGGTCACCGCGAGGTGCACCCGGGTGGGCACGACGAGTTTCACGATCGGCTTCGACGTGTCGAGCGCGTCCGCCGGATCCGAGGAACGTGTCGCGGTGCGCGGCCACAACGTCTACGTCGTGGTGTCCACCGAGGACTGGACGAAACGCCCGCTGCCGGCGCACCTGCGCGCCGCTTTGACCGGTCCCGCGGGCGACTGACCGGTACGGTCAGACGATGGGCCATGATCACGGTCATCGTCGCGAGCTGCCGCCGGGAATGATCGAACAGCTGGAGCTGGCCTACGCCGGGGTGGCGTCATTCGGGCACCGCCCTTTCCTCACCGAGGCCGACCAGCTGGACGCCTGGCGGCCCGACGTTGCCATCGTGGGGGCGCCGTTCGACATCGCGACCACCAACCGGCCCGGAGCGCGCTTCGGGCCGCGCGCGATCCGTGCCACCGCCTATGAACCGGGCACCTACCACATGGACCTCGGGTTGGAGATCTTCGACTGGCTCGAGGTTGTCGACTTCGGTGATGCGTACTGTCCCCACGGGCAGACCGAGGTCTCGCATGCCAACATCCGCGAACGCGTGCACGCGATCGCCTCGCGGGGCATCGTCCCGGTGATCCTCGGTGGCGACCATTCGATCACGTGGCCGGCCGCGACTGCGGTGGCCGACGTCCACGGTTACGGCAACGTGGGCATCGTCCACTTCGACGCCCACGCCGACACCGCCGACGAGATCGAAGGCAACCTGGCGTCACACGGCACACCGATGCGGCGGCTGATCGAGTCGGGCGCGGTGCCGGGTTCGCACTTCGTACAGGTCGGGCTGCGCGGTTACTGGCCTCCGCAGGACACGTTCGAGTGGATGCTCGAGCAACGCATGACGTGGCACACGATGCAGGAGATCTGGGAGCGCGGCTTCAAGGAGGTCATGCGCGACGCCGTCGCCGAGGCGCTCGCGAAGGCCGACAAGCTGTACGTCTCCGTCGATATCGACGTGCTCGATCCGGCCCACGCGCCGGGTACCGGCACCCCGGAGCCGGGCGGCATCACCAGCGCAGACCTGCTGCGGATGGTGCGGCAACTGTGCCTCGAGCACGACGTCGTCGGAGTCGACGTGGTCGAGGTGGCCCCCGCCTACGACCACGCCGAACTGACGGTCAACGCCGCCCACCGGGTGGTCTTCGAGGCGCTCGCAGGGATGGCGGCTCGCCGTCGCGACGCCGGCGGCGCCGACCCGGGCCAGCCGGCCCGGTCCTACCGGTAGGGCACCGCTGCTCCACCGTGCGGGCTACGTCCTATCGGCAGGGTCTGCTGCCCGCACCTTGGCCGACTCAGTCTCACCGGTGGGCCCGCTGCCCCGACTTCGGCCGGCCTGTTGCGGCCGGATCGCTCGGCGCTGTCGCTCGGCGACTCAGCTCTTGGCGAGGGTGAACTGACAGATGTCGGTGTAGCCGTCCCGGAACAGATCCGCACAGCAGGTCAGATACTTCATGTAGCGGTCGTAGACCTCGCGGGACTGGATCTGCACCGCTTCGTCCTCGCGTTTCTGCAGTGCCTCGGCCCAGATGTCGAGTGTCTTGGCGTAGTGCTCGCGGAGCCGCTGTTCGCGGGTCAGCCGGAAGCCGGCCTTCTCGGCGTGCTCAGCGACGGTGGTCGGCTTGGGCAGGTCACCACCCGGGAAGATCTCGTCCATGATGAACTTCGAGAACCGCACCAAGCTCATCGTCAGCTTCAGTCCGCGGTCTGCGAACTCCTGATCGGTGGGCTTGATGATGGTGTGCAACAGCATGACGCCGTCGTCGGGAAGTACCCGGTGGGTCATCTTGAAGAACTCGTCGTAGCGGTCCCGGCCGAAGTGCTCGAACGCGCCGATGGACACGATGCGGTCGACGGGCTCGTCGAACTGCTCCCAGCCCTGCAGCAGAACCCTCTTCGAACGGGGGCTGCTCGACTCGTCGAAACGTTTCTGGACGTGGGCCTTCTGGTTGCGGCTCAACGTGAGTCCGACGACGTTGACGTCGTACTTCTCCAGGGCGCGCATCAGGGTGGTGCCCCAACCGCAGCCGATGTCGAGCAGGGTCATGCCCGGCTGCAGCCCCAGCTTTCCGAGCGACAGGTCGATCTTGGCGATCTGGGCCTCTTCGAGCGTCATGTCGTCGCGCTCGAAATATGCGCAGCTGTAGGTCTGCGTGGGATCGAGAAACAGCCGGTAGAAGTCGTCGGACAAGTCGTAGTGCGACTGGACGTCCTCGAAATGGGGTTGCAGCCCCGGGGCGCCGTTCGTTGTATCTGGCAAAGTGCACGCCTTCAGGATTCTGGGATCTGGTGTTGTCCGCCGGCCCCGCCCGGGTTCGAGGGCCGGTCTTGTCGTCATGGCAGTTTACGCACAGTACCCGACAGTCACCTGGACCAGTCAATCTTCCTGACCAGCAGACCAGCAACGTAGGGCGCCGACCGCCTGGGACCCTCGCCGGCCGAAACCGGGACACGGGCCGCCGCACCGTGGTGGTCACCGCGAGGTCCGTCTACCCGGTCAACGGCGTGGCGGGCGACAGCCGTGCGGGCCCCCGTTCGGAGACGACCAGCGAGCAGCCGGTACAGCCGTGCTGGAGAACGTTTCGAGACAACCGGCGGGCAGCGGTACAGCCGGGCACACGCGAGGGTATCCGGCCGGGCGCGCCTATCGTGGAGGCGCACACCCGTCACTGATCGCTGGAAGGAACGCTGATGACGACACCTGACCGCAGCCAATTCGGTGACGCACCGGAGGCGCCTGAAGCTGATGTGGCCGAGCAGCGCACTCCGGTCGACGACTCCGATCAGCAGTCATGGCCCGACGCCGAGCGTGTCTCAGCCGACCGGGACTGGCAGGCCAATGAAGCCGATCTGATCGAGCAGTCGATGGACGTGCCGGACGACCCGGACTACGACGCCGACTTCGACCGCTGACGGCACAACCATCCGCGGCCGGCGGCTTGCCGGGACGAATACTGTGAACGCGATGATCCTTCGCGCGCTGTCCCTCCTCTGCACGGTGCTGTTGACCGTGGTGGGTTGCGCGGGGCCGGTCGAGGAACCGCTGCCCGAAACGTCCTCGCAGGCGAGTCCTGCGCCTGCGGCGACGATGGCCGCCGACGTCACGAACCGCCTCGACGCGGCCGTCGAGCGGGTGATGACCGAGGCCGGGATTCCCGGTGCCATTGTCGGGATCTGGGGTCCGGGCGGGGATTACGTCCGGGCGTTCGGGGTGGCCGACAAGAAGACGCGGGCGCCGATGAAGACGGGCTTCTACAGCCGGATAGGCAGTCTGACCAAGACGTTCACCGTCACCGCGGTATTGCAGCTGGCCGACCAGGGTCGCGTGGACCTGGACGACACGATCGCCGATTATGTGCCCGACGTGCCCAACGGCGACACCATCACGCTGCGGCAACTCGCCGGCATGCGCAGCGGCCTGGCCAACTACTCGGCCGATCCGCAGTTCCAGCAGGCGTTGTTCGCCGACCCGCAGCGCTCCTTCACCCCCGAGGAACTGCTCAGCTACGCCTTCTCCCAGCCGGTCGCGTTCGCCCCCGGACAGGGCGTCCAGTACAGCAACACCAACACCGTGCTGTTGGGGCTGGTGGTCGAGCAGGTCGGTGGCCGACCGCTCGGCGAGCACATCGGCCACCACATCCTCGAACCTCTGGGCATGTCCCAGACCAGCTTTCCCTCCGGCGGCGCCTTCCCCGACCCGCACGCCGAGGGCTATACGACACAGACCCCCGATGGCGGCGAAACCACCGCCACGGAGTGGAATCCGTCGTGGGCGTGGGCGGCCGGAGCGATGATCTCCACGCTCGACGACCTGCGGATCTGGGCGCCGGCCCTCGCGACGGGGAAGCTGCTGACCCGTCAGATGCAGGAACAGCGGCTGCAGACGGTGGCGTTACCGGGGCAGAGCCCGCCGGACGGCTATGGGCTCGGTCTGTTCAATCTGGGCGGGTGGATCGGTCACAACGGCAGCCTGCCGGGCTATCAGACCGTCGCGGTGTACCTGCCCGCCGCGCAGACCACGCTCGTCATTCTCATCAACACCGACATCCCGTTCGAGGGGAAGGATCCGGGGACACTGCTGGCGACCGCGATCACCACGGAACTGACTCCCGAGCACGTCTACCGCATCGAATGAGGTGGACGGGCAAGGCCGGGACAGATCAGAACGCGGTGCGGTGATGTGGTTGTGCGCAAAGCTGTGACGGTGACGAGGTGGCCCCGTGACGGACAGAGTCGGTCACGAACAGAGTCGGTCACGAACAGACTCGGTCACGAACAGACTCCGTCGCGGACGGAGCAGAAAGGAGTGCGGTGATGCGGGGAGCCGTCACGGTGACGATGACAGCGTCGGCCGAGCAGATCTGGGAGGTGATCACCGATATCCGCAACATCGGTCGGTACTCGCCGGAAACGTTCGAGGCCGAGTGGCTCGACGGTGCGACCGGCCCGACGCTCGGCGCGAAGTTCCGCGGGCATGTGCGGCGCAACGAGATCGGCCCCGTGTACTGGACGACGTGCCGCGTGACGGCCTGTGAACCCGGCCGGGAGTTCGGGTTCGAGGTCCTTGTCGGCGATCGGGCGGTGAACAACTGGCATTACCGGTTGACACCCGCGCAGGGACGCACCGACGTCACCGAGTCGTTCCAGCTCAACGCGAGTCCGCTGATGTCGCTGTACTCGGTGTTCGGCGGCCAGCTCCGGCGGCGCCGCAACCTGCGTGACATGCGCAAGACGCTGGAGCGGATCAAGGCGGTCGTGGAAGCGTGACTGCCGGCCCGACCACCGGCGTGACCGGGCAATCGTGACCCCACCCTGACGGATCTGCCGGCGCGGTTGGTGGGGTGATGGCGCGGGTATTTCGCCGACATGAGCGACAACGGTGAAGACAACGGAACCGTCGATGCCGTCGGCAAGGTGACCGAGGCGCTCGAGTTCGTCGAGCGCGCGCGGGGGCACCTCTACTCGTTCCACCAGCTGATCGGCCACGCCGACCTGCTGCTGGGTGATGCGTCCGACGCGCTGCGGGACGCGGGCCACGTGGACGCGGCGGAGCGCATCGAAACGGAACTGATCGGGCACAACGTGATCGAGGGACGGTGGACCTTCCAGGTGGTGGAGGAATTCGACGACACCTACTGGTCGCTGTTCCGGGACCACGAGCGCCGGTTGCGCGAGGAGCTGACCGACGGCGCGCGTCACCTGCACGAGGCGCGGCTGAAGGAAAAGCGTCGCACCCACGGCAGAAAGGGGCATGAAGCCGCGCCGTGAGGCTACGCTGGGGCTGCATGAGTTCGAGTACAGACTCGCGACCAGACTCGCAGGCAGGACCTCTCGTCCGCCCCAACGGAATCGCGCCGCCGGCCGTGCCGTTGGCCGAGATCGATCTCGGCTCGTGGGACTTCTGGGGATTCGACGACGACTACCGGGACGGCGCGTTCACGACCCTCCGCCGCGAAGCCCCGGTGTCGTTTCACGAGTCCTACGTCGTCGACAACGACGCCCCGGTCGCAGGCCACTGGGCGGTCACCCGGCACGACGACGTGTTCTATGCCAGCCGCCACCCGGAGTTGTTCAGCTCGGCGTTGGGCATCACCGTCGGGGACCAGACGCCGGAACTCGCGGAGTACTTCGGATCGATGATCGCGATGGACGATCCCCGCCACACCCGGTTGCGCAACATCGTGCGCAGCGCGTTCACCCCGCGTGTGTTGTCCCTGATCGAGGACTCGGTGCGGGTGCGGGCGCGTCGACTGGTCGACGAGATGGTGGCCGCGCATCCCGACGGCAGCGGCGAGATCGTCGCCGACTTCGCCGGCCCGCTGCCGCTGCAGATCATCTGCGACATGATGGGCATCCCCGAGGCCGATCACCAGCGCGTCTTTCACTGGACGAACGTCATCCTCGGCTTCGGTGATCCGGACATCGCGACCGACTTCGATGAATTCGCTTCGGTGGCAATGGCGATCGGCGCGTATGCGACGGACCTGGCCGACGCCCGCCGAGACTCACCCGCCGAGGACCTCACCACGGCCCTCGTGCAGGCAGAACTCGACGGCGAACGACTGACGTCCGCCGAGGTGGCGTCGTTTTTCATCCTGTTGGTGGTGGCCGGCAACGAGACCACCCGCAACGCGATCAGCCACGGCGTGTTGGCGCTCAGCCGCTATCCCGAGCAGCGCGACATCTGGTGGTCCGACTACGCCGGGGTGGCGCCGACCGCGGTGGAGGAGATCGTGCGGTGGGCCTCGCCGGTGGCATACATGCGTCGAACCGCCACGCGCGACGTCGAATTGGGCGGAGCCCGCATCGCCGAGGGCGACAAGCTCACCCTGTGGTACGGCTCGGCCAACCGCGACGAGTCGAAGTTCGCCGACCCCTGGTTGTTCGACGTGCGGCGTCAACCCAACCCGCACGTCGGATTCGGTGGCGGCGGCGCACATTTCTGTCTCGGTGCCAATCTGGCGCGCCGGGAGATCACCGTGGCGTTCGAAGAGTTGCATCGGCGCGTCCCCGATATTCACGCCGTGGAGGAGCCGGACCGGTTGCACTCGGCCTTCATCGACGGCATCAAGAGATTGCCGGTGACCTGGTCGCCGGTGCGCTGAACCCGGGCTTTCAACTGTGGCGCGCGGTCAGCGCGCCGTGGAGTCTCGATGCGTGGGGGCATCGACGGCCGAATCTCCGGCGGTTTCTGCGGTCCGGTCGGTTCCGCCGTCTTTGCGTGTCCCGTCCGACTTCACCCGCGGGTCCAACTTGTCGGCGTGCGCGCGCCGAGTGGCCAGTTCGTCCTGCGAACTGCTCAGCGCATCACGGCGGGTCGAGGCGGTGTCGGCCAGACGGCTGGCCTCGGCGGCCTTGGCCTCGGCTTCGGCCTGTGCCGCACGCGCTTTGGCTTCGGCCTCCTCCACCAGGGAGGCCTGCCGGTTGACGCGCGCGCTGTCGTGCTCCACCTCGGCGCGCAACTGATCGGCCTGCTGCTGCTTCCGCCGGTTTCCGGCCTTCCGGGTGAAGAACACGACGACCGCGATGACGGCGATGGCGACGACTGCCGCGATCACGATCCACAGCACACTGTTGCTATCCATGCCGGCTCCTCGGGTCACGGAGGTCGGTCAGGTGTGCCGACCCCATCCATTGCCTCGACCGCACGGATGCCCGAGGACGCCCCGCGTTAAACCGCGGGGGCTGGTCACAGCGTCGCGGTGAGGGGCCCGTTCTCGGAGCAGACCTTCTGGGGCGGATTGCCCGTCGCTGCGCACCCGCGACCTGTGGCGGTGTACGTCGCACCGGGACGGTACGGCTGGAAGAACACCTGCGCCGGGACGATTCCCGAGCCCTGAGCACACCGGCCCGGGCTGGACTCGCCGTCCATCGCGATGCAGGCGACGGTCTGGAAGGTCACCGCGCCCTCGCAGGCGCCGGTGTCCACCGTCGCGGTCACCATGTCGACACCGGCCACGTTGACCACGGAGGGCGCGGTCAGTGAGTAGGTGCATCCCGTCGGCTCGGGCTCGGCGGCAGCCACGGCCACCGACGAACCCAGGGACACCAGGGCCAGCGCCCCCACTGCGCACACGCGAAGCATGCTCTGGATGGTAAGGCACCGGTGTGGGTCGGCCACCGGGAAGCGGCGCAATTGCTCTGCTAGGGCGCCCCGAGCGCAGTCAGCATGCCCTGGGCGGAGCGTGGCCAGCTGAACTGCTCGGCCCGCTGTCGCGCGCTGTGTCTGCGCTCGCGTTCGGGCCGGCCCATCACCGTGGTGACCGCGCGGGCTACCGCGCGCGCATCGTTGTCCGCGGTGGCCCCGCTGTCGGTGGTCAGTATCTCCGCCAGCGCAGAGGTCCGCGACACCACCGCGGGCGTGCCGCATGCCAGCGCCTCGAGCGCGGCCAGGCCGAACGTCTCGTGAGGGCCGGGTGCGAGTGCGACGTCGGCGCTGGCCAGAATCCCTGCGACCGTGTCGCGGCACCCGACGTATCCGAGGAAGTCGACAGGCAGGCGGCCGGCCTGCCGTTGCAGCCTGGCGCGCAGCGGTCCCTCTCCCACCACGACCAACCTGGCGTCGACTCCGGCCTCGCGCAGGGTGGCGACGGTGTCGATGCTGCGATGCGGGTGCTTCTCCACCGACAGCCGCCCGCAGTGCACCAGCAGCACCTGGTCCGGGCCGGCCCAGCGGCCCCGCAACTCCGCGGAGTGGTGCCGGGGGTGGAACTGGTCGAGGTCGACGCCGAGCGGCACCGTCATCACATTGGTGGCGTCGATACGTTCGAACTCCTCGCGGGCGAACGCGGTCGTGCACACCACGGCGTCGTAGTTCGTCGCCGTCCGCCGGTTGGCGACGTCGGCAACCGCGCGGGCCATCGGCTCGGGAAGAATCTGGCCGACCAGACGGTCGAGGCGTTCGTGGGAGATCATCACCGTGGACACGCCGTGGCGTCGCCCCCACGGGCCCAGCGAGCGCAGGGTCAGCCGGTCGGACACCTCCAGCGCATCCGGTTCCAGTTCTTCGAGGAGCGCGGTCACCGGCCTCGGCAGGACAGCGCGATAGCCACCGGTGAACGGGATCAACCTGGCGGGCAGAGAGATTCGGGTGACCCCCGAGGGCAGCCGGACCCATTCGGCGTGGCGGCCCGGGACGATCAGGAACACCGAGTGCCCGGACGCGCAGTACTCGGCGCCCAGACGGTCCACGGCGGTGCGCAGACCACCGGACCGGGGGCCGTAGAAATTCGCCACCTGGACCACGCGCATGGCTGCATGACAGCGGCTTCGCATGTGCGGAAGTGAACGGCCAGTCGGCGTGCCGTCGAACACCTGGTGGCCTGTCGGTGCCCGCTAACCGACGTGGGCGGCCGACCAGTCCAAAACGCGGCGCCACGCGTCGGCGGCGGCCGCCGGGTCGTAACGGTCACCGGTGTCGTTGAAGAACGCGTGGTTGGCGCCGGGTTCGGTGACCAACTCGTGGACCATCCCGGCGCGTTGCAGGGCGGCAGCGGCGGCGGGTTCGGTCGCGTTGACGCGTTGGTCGAGTTCTCCGTAGAAGGCGAGCACGGCAACGTCTTTGGAGCCGGAGAAGTCGGGATCGTCCGGCGTCGGTCCGTAGAAGGGGAAGGCGGCGGCCAGTTCGGGTGCACCGCTGTCGAGCAGTCGCCACACCAGTCCCCCGCCCATGCAGAATCCGATCGCCGCGACCCGCAGATCTGGCGTGCGCCGCTGCACTTCGGCGATTCCGGACTTCAGGTCGGCGACCATGGCGGCGGGTTCCCGGTTGCCCAGCGCCGCGGTCGCCTCGGCCGGATCGTCGAACGTCGACGTCCCGCCCTGCGCGGAGAGCAGGTCGATGGCCAGGCTCGAATAGCCGGCGCCGGCCAGCCGGCCGGCCACGGAGCGGGTCCAGTCATTGAGGCCCTTGTTCTCGTGGATGACGAGCATGCCGCCGCGCGGCCGGGCCGCCTCGGCCCAGGCGCCCTGCAGTTCGCCTGCCGGTCCCGCCCAGGTGACAGCCGCGGTCGACACCGCCGAATCCATGCCCGGCGGTGAGGCGTCTGCGGGCGCCGCCGACGTGGCGGTGGACGGAGCGGCTTGCTGGTCGCTGCCGCCACAGGCGGCGATCAGGGACGTCGCAGCGGCAGCTCCGATGCCGAGCAGGCTCAGTCGGCGCAGCGCTTCGCGCCGGGTCAGCAGGCCGTCGACGTGGTCGGTGGCGATTTCCTCGGCGATATAGCGCTGCAGCGGCGTCACCACAGCCATTATGCCCGGCCGTGTGATGCAGTTCACAGGACGATGGTAGACAAATGGCAAATTCTGTTCACTGATGTCGTTGACACCCGCCGATGCGGGCGGTTCGATGAGTGGTGTGAGTGATGTGACGTACGACACGGTCATCCGCAACGGCCGCTGGTTCGACGGCACCGGCGCCCCGTCGGCCGTGCGCACCATCGGCATCCGCGACGGCCACGTCGCCGCGGTCGTCACCGGCGATCTCGACGAGACCGACGCACAGGTGATCGACGCCACCGACCAGTGGGTGCTGCCCGGCATGATCGACATCCACACTCACTACGACGTCGAAGTGCTCGGCGGCCCGGCGCTGTCGGAGTCGTTGCGCCACGGGGTCACCACAGTGCTGCTCGGCTCGTGTTCGCTGTCCACGGTGTACCTCGACGCCGCCGATGCCGGTGACATCTTCGGCCGAGTCGAGGCGATCCCGCGCGACTTCGTCATCGAGGCGGTCGAGAAGCACAAGGACTGGACAAGCGGTGAGGAGTACATCGCCGCGCTGGAGTCGCGCCCGCTCGGGCCCAATGTGGCGGCGTTCCTCGGGCACTCCGACATGCGCGCCGCGACAATGGGACTGGACCGCGCCACCCGCAAGGACGAGCGTCCCACCCGAGCTGAGCAGGCACGGATGGAACGGATGCTGGTCGAGGCGCTGCGCGCCGGATTCGTCGGAATGTCCTCGCAGCAGCTGCTTTTCGACAAGCTCGATGGAGACGTGTGCCGGTCTCGAACCCTGCCGTCGACCTACGCCAAGCCACGTGAGCTGCGCAGGCTGAAATCGCTGTTGCGCCGGTCCAACCGGGTGCTGCAGTCCGGGCCGGACATCCAGAACCCGCTGAACCTCCTGTCGCAGGCAGCGCAGTCGCTGGGGGCGGTGCGCAACCCGCTGAAAACGAGTCTGCTCTCGGCGGCCGACGTCAAGTCCAACCCCGTCGCGGTCAACGTCCTGGGCCCACTCGCCCGGCTGGTCAACAGCCTCGGCGGCAACTTCCGGTGGCAACACCTGCCGGTACCGTTCGAGGTGTACGCCGACGGCATCGATCTGGTCGTGTTCGAGGAGTTCGGCGCGGGCGCGGCCGCCCTGCACCTGCGCGACGAGGTCGAGCGCAACGAGCTGATGCGCGACGAGGGCTACCGCAGACGTTTCCGCAAGGACTACGACAGCCGATTCGGGATGCGGGTGTGGCACCGTGACTTCTTCGACGCCGAGATCGTCTCCTGCCCCGACCAGTCCGTGGTCGGCAAGTCCTTCGGAGCGGTGGGGCGCCTGCGCGGCGGCCTGCACCCGGTGGACGCCTTCCTCGATCTGGTGCTCGAACACGGTCGGGCGCTGCGGTGGCGCACCACCATCTCCAACCATCGGCCCGAGGTGCTCAAGAAGCTCGCCCGTGATCCCGGTATCCAGATGGGGTTCTCGGACGCCGGTGCACACCTGCGCAACATGGCGTTCTACAACATGGGCCTGCGCCTGCTGCGTCACGTGCGGGACGCAGAACTCGCCGGCAGGCCGTTCATGACCGTCGAGCAGGCCGTGCACCGGCTCACCGGCGAGCTGGGCGACTGGTATCGCATCGATGCGGGGCACCTGCGCCTCGGCGACCGCGCCGACGTCGTCGTCCTCGATCCGTGCCGGCTCGACGCCAGCCTCGACCGCTACGCGGAGGAGCCGGTGTCCCAGTACGGCGGTCTGTCGCGCATGGTCAACCGCAATGACGAGACGGTGAGTGCCGTGCTGGTGGGTGGGCGACCGGTGTATCTCGACGGCGCGCTGACGCCGACTGTCGGATCCGAGCGCACCGGCAGGTTCCTGCGTGCGGCGCACAAAGCGCCGGCACCGGCGACACGTCAAGGGACGGGGAAAGCGACTGCAGGGGCAGCGGCGACCGGGGCAGCGGCGAGCGGGAAAGAGGCGAGCGGGAAAGAGGCACTGGCCCATGTCAATTGAGCAGGCGGGCGAGACGACTGATATCGAGACGACCGTCTCGTCGATGTGGGCGGCGCTGTCGGCGCGGGACTGGGACGGTGTGAAGCGCCGGCTTGCTCCGCACTGCATCTATCTCGACATGCCGGTCGGGCCCGCAGCCGCCGCGCGCGGTCCGGATGACATCGTCAAGCGCCTCAAGATCGGGCTCGAGCCGCTGGCGTCGTACGCGAACTTCCCCGGCCTGATGGTCAGCAACGGGGTGGACCTGATGTACGAGCACCACGAGGAATGGCACTGGGCCACCGGCGAATCAGCGGTTCTGCAGTTCGTCACGGTGCACCGGGTCGAGGACGGTCTGATCACGCTGTGGAAGGACTACTGGGACATGGGGGCGCTGGCCAACCATGCGCCGGCCAGTTGGCTGGCCGACTTCGCGAACGCCGACATGTCCTGGGTGTTCGACGCGACCGGACTGGTGTGAGGAGCTACCGATGCTGGACCTGAAGATCACCGGCGGCACCGTCGTCGACGGCACCGGAGCCGAGCGCTACCGGGCCGACATCGGCGTCAAGGACGGCCGCATCGTCGAGGTACGCCGCCGCAACGGTGCTGACGGGGCCGGTGACGGCCTGCAGGCCGACGCAGCGCACGAGATCGACGCGACGGGGCGCATCGTCGCCCCCGGTTTCGTCGACATCCACACCCACTACGACGGCCAGGTCAGCTGGGACGACACGCTGGAACCCTCCAGCCTGCACGGCGTCACGACGGTGGTCAGCGGCAACTGCGGAGTGGGATTCGCGCCGGTACGGCCCGGGCGGGAGCAGTGGCTGATCGAACTGATGGAGGGTGTGGAGGACATCCCCGGCTCAGCGCTGGCCGAAGGCATCACCTGGCAGTGGGAGAGCTTTCCCGAATATCTCGACGCCGTCGAGAAGCGTTCGCTGGCAGTGGATTACGGTACCCAGATCGCTCACGGGGCAGTGCGCGGCTACGCGATGGGTGAACGCGGCGCCCGCAACGAGGAGGCCACGCCCGACGACATCGCCGCCATGGCGCGCATCGTGCAGGAAGCGGTGGAGGCGGGTGCGCTGGGCTTCTCCACGTCGCGCACCGAGGCCCACCGTGCAATCGACGGTGAACCCGTGCCCGGCACCTATGCCGCCGAAGCGGAATTGTTCGGCCTGGGCCGCGCGATGGCGGCCGGTGGCCGCGCGGTGTTCGAGGTGTCCCCGCAGGGCACCGCGGGTGAAAGCCCCGCGGAGGCCACCATGCGCGAGATGGACTGGATGACCCAGCTCGGCGCGGAGATCGAACGACCGGTGACGTTCACGATGATCCAGACCGGCGGAGCTCCGGACCTGTGGCGCCGACAGCTCGAACGCGCGGGCAAGGCGCTGGAGAACGGCGTCGAGTTGTACGCCCAGTTCGCCGCGCGCCCGTTCGGGATGCTGTTCGGGTTCCCCGGTTATCACGCCTTCACCCACCGCCCCACCTACCGCCGGCTCAAGGCAGAGCTCGGGCACGAGGAACTGGCCGCCCGGCTGGCCGATCCGGGTGTGCGCGAGACGATCCTGTCCGAGGCGGATCTGCCGCCACAGCCGGTGCCGCTGTTCGACGGTCTCTACGCGCTGATCCAACACAGCGCCGACCGGATCTTCGCGATCGGCGACCCGCCCGACTACGAGCCGACGCCGGATCAGACGGTGGCCGCGATCGCGCAGGCGCGGGGTCAGGATCCGCTTGCCGCGATGTATGACCTGATGCTCGAATCGGACGGCACCGCGATGCTGATGCTGCCGTTCTTCAACTACGCCGACGGCAACCACGACGCCATCCACGAGATGATGACCCATCCCGCCGCGGTGTCCGGGTTGTCCGACGGCGGGGCGCACTGCGGCTTGATCTGCGACGCGTCCTACCCGACCTTCCTGTTGACGCACTGGGCCCGCGACCGGCACCGCGGACCGCGGTTCTCGCTGGAATACGTGGTGCGCAAGCAGACCCTGGACACGGCCACGCTCTACGGGCTCTCCGACCGCGGTGTGCTGGCGGTGGGCAAGAAGGCCGACATCAACGTCATCGACATGCAGGCGCTGCAACTGGACGTGCCGCGCATGGCCTACGACCTGCCCGCGGGCGGGCGGCGCCTGGTCCAGGGCGCCCGCGGTTACGACGCGACCGTGGTGAGCGGGGTGATCACCCGGCGGCACGGCGTGGACACCGGGGCGCGGCCGGGCCGGCTCCTGCGCGGGGTGCGTTAGCTCAATTCGTAGACACGCCGGGCGTTTTCGTGGGCGATCAGGTCGACCACGCGGCGCGCGTCGGTGACGCTCCACTCCCCTGAGTCGATGAAGCGCTGCAACGCGAGTGTCATGCCGCTACGCCACAGCCTGGCGCCGAGATAGTGCAGTTCGGCCGGCCCGTAGCCGTCCGAAGAGTAGAGGATCTTGCGGAACGGGGCCATCTCGAGCAGCCGCTCGATGAACGCCGGCGACCGGGCGCCCAGATAGTTGATCGCCAGACCACCGTCGAGGTAGACGTTGTTGAATGCCTGCGCCAGGTAGCCGGCTTCGCGCTCGTAGGGGTAACAGTGCAGCAGCATCACCGGGGTCGGACCGCTGCCCCGCAAGAAGTCGAGCAGGTGAAGCGGATTGGCCGCCTGTAGGTCCGCGTCGCGATCGCCGAAGCCGACATGCAGCTGCAGCGGCTTCCCGAGCCGCACCGCGCGGTGCAGTCCGAACCGCAGCAGCACCCGGTCGGTGAGGCGAACGCCACCAGCGTCGCGCCAGCGTGCGGCCGCCTCGGCAACCTCCCCTGGCGCGGGGTCGGACAGTTCGCCGACGAATCCGCCCCGGTAGGCCAGCACCGACTTGGTGCCCACCGCGGTTCGGGCCCGGTCGGCGAGGATCTCGTCGAACGCCGCGGCGTAATCGCCCGGTCGCGCCGCGGCCTCCTCGGCGATCGATTCCAGGCGGACCACTTCGTAGACCCCGCCGACCGCCAATCCGGACAGCTCACCGAGCGACGCCACGCCTGGGGTGCCGGTGTCGACGAGCCAGTCGGAGACACCGGCGGCCGCCAGGAAGTGGTGGGCGAGCTGGGCCTCGGGCACCGCGGTGCGCCGATCCCAGTAGTCGTCGGCCTCGGCGTGACGGGCCAGACCGAGTGCCGTGGCACAGTGCGCCCGGACCGCGAAACCCAGCTGGGTGTCGAAACCCGAGTCGAAGTCGGCCAGCGGCTCGGTGTTCGCCTCGTTGAGCGCGTTCTCGAACGTGGTGCGGTCCCGCGGCTGCAGCCAGCACCCGTGGACGTGATGGTCGATCAGAGGCACTGCGCCGAGGTGCTCGTGCAGCGCCGACATTCACACGCTCCAGGCCAGCCGGAACTTCTCGGCCAGTTCCTCGGTGCTCAGGTCGGCGAAGTTGTCGCGTTCATATCGGCGTACCGCGACGACGGCGTCGACCACCGGGTCGCCGAGGATGCCTCGGATCATGGCCGAGCCGTTCAACGCGTCGAGAATCTCGGACTGGTCGGTGCTCAGCACCCGCAGGTCCGCCTCGGCGCGTTGGGAATCGGACAACGAGGCCGGGTCGACCGCGATCTCACCCGGCGCGGTGAGGCCCTGCTCGATGCCGTGGAGAGCCAGACCCAGGATCACCGCGGACGCGAGGTAGGGGTTCGCGGAGGGATCGACGACCTTGACCTCGACGTTGGCGCCGTAGGGGTTGGCCGAACCGCCGGGCAGGAAACGCACAGCGGCTTCACGGTTTTCGGTGCCCCAGCACAGCGTGGCACCCGACCAGCTGCCGGGCTGCATGCGCAGCCCGGACAGGATCGAGCCGCACAACACGCCCTGCGCCTCGGCAAGCCCGCCGAGCACACCGGCGATCGCCGACGACCCCTCCGCGGTCAAGCCGCCAGGGAGCCCGCCCCCGGAGAACACCGGTGTGTCGCCGCGTTTCAGCGAAAAGTGCTGGTGCGCACCAGAACCCACGCTACCGGCGAACGGGACGGGAGAAAGGCTCGCGCGCATTCCGTACGACCTGGCGACTCGGCCGATGATGATGCGCATCAGCGTCAGCTGGTCGGCGGCGGCGACCGGCGCCAACGGGGCCAACGAGATCTCGAACTGGTTGGCTCCGTATTCGGGGTGAAACTGCTCGATCGCCACCCCCGAACTGGTGGCCGCGGCCGTCACGTCTCGGACGAATCCCTCGTGTTCGAGCACGCCGGCCAGCCCGTACTGAGCCCACAGGTGCTGCGGCAAACGTGCACCGTCTGGGCCGACCAGCATGAATTCGATCTCGTGGCCCACCACCGCGCTGTATCCGGCGTCGTCGAGGCGTTTCGTGACGGCGGCCAGCGCGCCCCGGGTGCAGTACGGGTCGGGCTCGCCGTCCTGGTCGAAGAATGAGCCTGGCGCCCAGGCGAATCCGTTGCCCAGGATGCGCAGCGCTCCCAGGTCGATACGGATGCGCTGGTCGCCGACCACGCCGGTGGACTCGCTGAACACGATGCCCGCCTGGTCGATCGCGAAGACATGCCAGACCGGACTGGCGCCCAGACCCGGATCGGCGAACGAGCTCATTCGGCGCAACGGCACTGTCTTGGCGTGGATGAGACCCGCCGGATTGACGACGGTCCCGATGAGGGTCGCCACTCCATCGGACTCGAGTTGTGCGATGGCCGCGGCGGCGAGCGGTTTGGCTGCCATGTCAGCCATTCATACCAGCAGCCGGGTGCGCGGGTCGGCCGAACTCTACAGCGTGATCTTGCAGGCCTGCCCGATGTCGAGGGTGCGCAACACCCGACCCATGCCCACCCACATCGCACAGGAGATCGCCAGATCGGTGATCAGCGCGTCGTCGAAATGTTCGGCGGCGCGCCGCCAGAAGTCGTCGTCGTCACGAAGGCCGGTGTGATCGGTGGCGAACCGGTGTGCGAACTCCATCGCGATGCGCTCGGCGTCGCTGTACCCCGGCCACGTCCGCCACTCGGCCGCGTGCTCGTAGAGATCCTCGTCAACGCCGGCGGCGTCACCGGTGCCGTCGCGGGTGTTCTGGCACACTACGCATTCGTTGGCGTGGGCGATCACGATGCGGGCCGCTTCCCGCACCCGCAGCGGCAGCCTGCCCTTGGTGTAGACGGCGTGGCTGAAGTTCGCCATCGCGGCACCGAGATCGGGAGAGGTGACCGCGAAACCGGTCACGTCGTCGTCGGCGAAGTCTCCGATTCGGCTCATGGCCGCATCGTACGCCGCGTCACCGCGCGGGCGTAGCGGTCTCGGGCACCGCACCCCGGTCATCCCACTCGCGCTGCACCAGCAGTCGCGCCGCGATTCTCTCCAGCGCCGCCTCGACATCGGAGCGGTCGGGACGTCCCTCGAAAAGTGGCGACGACGCGAGCTTCTCGACGATTCGGCTCACGAGCGCGCCGGTCGCCGCGGCGACCTGACCGGCCCCGGCCTGGGTGAGCCACATGCGGTCGCCGGTGCGCAACGCGTAGCCGGAATCGACCAGGCGCGTGAACGTCGGTTCGAGTACTTCGGCGGGCACTCTGAGCCGGTCTGCGATCGCCGACAGGGTGGCCGAACCGAACACCTGACTGTGCCGGTAGATCTGGATCAGGCCCCACAGCAGGGCGAGGTCGGACACACAGCCGTGTCGGCCCGCGATGCTGCGCAGCCGGATGTCGGGTGAATGACGCACCAGCCGGCCCACCGCGGTCTCCAGAATCTCCTCCGGGGTCTCCATCTGAGGCATGCCGAAGCCCTCCCCGAGGTCGACACCCGCAGCCGGGTCGAGGTCACGCAGGGGAACTTCCTTGAGGGTCAGTGCGACCAGGAATCCGATCACGGCCACCGGCGCCGCGCACAGGAACACCAGGCCGAGCGAGTCGGCGTAGGCGTTGATGATCGGCGCGGCGACGTCGTCGGGCAGACGCTGCAGGGCCTGCGGAGACTGTGCCGCCTCGGCAGGGGCGCCGCTGACTGCCAGCGCGGTGGCGATGCGGCTTTCCAGGAAGTTGGCGAACAGCGACCCGAAGATGGCCGCACCGAACGAACTTCCGATGGTGCGGAAGAACGTCACGCCCGACGTCGCGACGCCGAGGTCGGCGAAGTTGGCGGTGCTCTGCACAATCAGCACCAGTACCTGCATGCACAACCCGATCCCGGCTCCGAGCACGAACAGGTAGGCGCTCTGCTGGAGTACCGGGGTGCCGGCGTCCATCTGCGACAGCAGCACGAATCCCACCGCCATGACCGCGGTGCCGACGACGGGGAACACCTTGTAGCGACCGGTGCGGCTGACCAACATGCCGCTGCCCATGGAGGTCAGCAACAACCCGCCCACCATCGGCAACGTGCGCAGGCCGGACTCGGTGGCCGAGACACCGTCGACGAACTGCATGAAGGTCGGCAGGAAGGTCAGCGCACCCAGCATCGCGAAACCGACGATGAAGGCGAGCACACAGCACACGGTGAACACGGGGCTGGCGAACAACCGGATGGGCAGCACGGGTTCGTCGGCGCGCAACTCGACCCAGACGAACAGGGCCAGCATCACCGCAGAGCCGACGAACAGACCGATGATCATCGGCGACGACCATGCGTAGGTGCTTCCGCCCCAGCTGGTGGCCAGCGTCAGCCCGGACGCGCCGAGGCCTATGGTCGCGATGCCGGCGTAGTCGATGGCCGGCCGGGTCCGCTGCCCCAGCGCCGGGATCGCCACGGTGGCCACGGCGAGCACGACCAGGGCGACGGGGATGTTGATCCAGAACGCCCAGCGCCAGCTGAGGTGATCGGTGAAGTATCCGCCCAGAAGGGGGCCGATCACCGTCGTCACGCCGAACACCGCACCCAGCGCGCCCTGATACCTGCCCCGATCGCGCAGCGGGATCACCTCGCCGATCAGCGCCATCGCCGTCACCATGATCGCGCCGCCACCGATGCCCTGTAGCGCCCGGGAGGCGACCAGCATCGTCATCGAGGACGAGATGCCGCACAGCACCGATCCGCCCAGGAAGAACAGCACCGCGACGGTGAAGACGGCCTTGCGCCCGAACAGGTCCCCGAGCTTGCCCACGATGGCCGTGACGATGGTCGACGCGAGCAGGTAGCTGGTCACCACCCAGGCCTGGTGTCCGGCGCCGCCGAGATCGGCCACCACCGTGGGTAGCGCGGTGGCCACGATGGTCTGATCCAGTGCCGCCAGCAGCATGCCGAGCAGAACGGCGATGAAGATCAGATTGCGCCGCTGCGAGCCGACCTGGGCGGGTTCGGCGTGTTCGGGGTGTTCGGCGCTGGTCGCGGGGCTGCCTGTCATACCTGCCTTTCGGGGCGCGAGGAACTCTCCACCTACATCGTTAGATGTCCTATGGAAGTTACCGCGCTAGGCGGGGGTAGCCGCCGGGGCCCGCGACGAACCGCTATTGCGGCGGGCGGGACACGCACTGGGCCATGTAGAGCTCTTCGCCCATCTTGCCCATCAGCTCGAGCTGCGTTTCCAGGTAGTCGATGTGCAGTTCCTCGTCGGCGAGGATCTTCTCGAACAGGTTCGCCGAGGTGGCGTCGCCCTTCTCGCGGCACATCAGGATGCCTGGCTTGAGGCGCCCGACGACCTCGTACTCGATCGCCAGATCGGCTTCGAACTGCTCGCGCAGCGTCTGCCCGACGCGCAGCGAGAACAGCCGCTGGTAGTTGGGCAGACCGTCGAGAATGAGGATTCGATCGGTGATCTCCTCGGCGTGAACCATTTCCTCGAACGATTCTTTGCGCGTATGCGCAGCCAGTTCAGTGAAACCCCAATTGTCCTGCATCTTGGAATGGAGGAAATACTGGTTGATCGCCGTCAATTCGCTCGTCAATTGCTCGTTGAGCAATTTCAGAACCTCGGGATCGCCTTGCATGGCTGCTCCTAAACACGTTGTCGATGTCCGCGTGCGCTATCTGCACGGTGGTACGCGAGCATCTTCAATCTAGTGCACGCGCGGCACGCAGCGCGCGCCATTACCGCTGTGTGAGGCATGTTTTCGGGTCGGTGAGCGGGATTTCGGCCGAGACCTCCCGGGTAACCGCGCTGGAGTCTGGACTGCCTAGGCTAAGTAAGGTTAGACTCGGCTAACAGCTGAGGCCGACCAAGAAAGGCAAGGGTCACCAATGGACGAGTACGATCTGCACTCGTTCATTCTCGCCTGTGATTTTCGCGTCGACGACCTCGAGTTGATGTGGGAATGGCTGGAAAAGCACCGAGATGGTCTTTCCACTATCGGGGCGCATCACGTCGTGGTTTACGAATCCATCTGGGAGCCGCGCCGGGTACTGGTCACCATCGGAATTCGGCAGGCCCGCTCGATCAGGGAAGTGCTGCGCTCGCCGGCTATTTTCGAATGGTTCAATATTTCCGGCGCTGATGACATTCCCCCGATTTTCGGCGGCGAGGTCGTCGAGAAGATCGACCTGTACGGGGCCGGATCCGAGCGTCATGTCGGTCGCGTCGTCGTCGGCGTGATGTCGTCGGTCGACGACGTGTCGGAACTGATGGTCAAGATCCACGACGGTCTCGAGCGCTTCAAGCAAGGCGGCGTGCGCAAGATCTGGGTGTACCGCGCCCTCGACGACGGACAGGAAGTCCTGATACTGCAGGAGATCGACAGCGAGGTCAGCGCGCGTCAGTGGATCGAGCATCCCGACGCGGCTGCCGAGTGGATGTGCAACGCCGGCATGGGTGCCTATCCGACGCGGTTCGTCGGCCGGTTCGCCCATCTGATGAGCGTCGGCGCGCAGGAGTAGCCGTGTTCGTCTGCCTGTGCACCGGAACCACCAGTCACGCGGTGAGCGAAGTGGTGGCCAACGGCGCACGCACCTCCAAGGAGATCGCCGAGGCCTGCGGTGCCGGCGGTGACTGTGGCCGCTGCCGCCGTACGCTGCGGTCGATCATCGAAGCCCATTTCGCCGACTGTGCACCCAATCGGGTCAGTCGCTAGGACTTGCCCCGGCCGGTGAAGTCCG